>NZ_CP138632.1:686666-1030000 GCF_036456085.1 Veillonella parvula
ATAACGCCTCATATCTTTCTTGATACTGTAAGACCGCCTTTACATAGCTACGGGTCTCAGGAAACGGAATCGTATCGACCATTCCATTCCAGTTATTTTCACGAAGCCACGATTCCACATGACCACGACCAGCATTGTAAGCAGCTAATGCTAACACCTGATCACCATTAAATTCCTTTAACAAGTGACCTAAATACCATGTACCTAACTCAATATTTATAGTAGGCTCTTTAAGTTGACGATCTGTATAGTTACCATGCCCCACTTGCTGTGCCACCCACCGTGCCGTATCTGGCATGAGTTGCATCAATCCAAGAGCCCCCGTTTCAGACTCCGCTGTGTTTTTATACTTGCTTTCTGCTAAGATAACACTAGCTACCAAAGATGGAGGTACCTGCTCTTTCTCAGCTGCAGCTATAACTTCCTCTTTATAGTTAAAGGGATACGCAATCTGACGCGCCAAATGGTCATCTAGATATGTAAAATAAAACCATCCTAGTACGACACAAGATAGTGCTGTTGCCGTTGCACGTTTCATATATCCCCCTTTCTATATAGAAACTATACATAGTCACCAAGATATAAAATATAACAAAATACTAGGTTAATATTATACGAAGTTTTATGGGCTTATTATACCATTTAATAGTAATTTTTATATACCAATTTTGACACATAAAATGACTATCATTGAAGTTCTTATAAAACTGATTCGATACGCTCATTCCAAATGATATCTAATTGTTCCTTTAAATCCAGAGGTGTACCATTATTATCAATGATTACATCCGCGTAAGACCGTTTATCCTCAAGACGCATTTGACTATTAATACGAGCCAATGCCTCCTCCTCAGTCAATCCATTGCGGCTCATTAAGCGCTCAATTTGAGTCGACTCATTCACATATACGAGCCACACCTCGTCCATCATGGTATACCATTCTCCCTCGATAAGTAAGGGGATATCATAGAGTAAAACTGGTGTATGTAGCTCCTCATAATGAGCTGTAAGTTCCATAATTCGATTTTGAATATGCTCCTTTAAACAACCATTCAATTGTTGGCGCTTTTTTGCATTGTGAAAGACAATAGCTCCTAATGCTTCTCGGTTTAATGTCCTATCATCGTGCAATACATCGGTTCCAAATGCATCTACAACTGCTTCTAAACCCTTTGTACCAGGTTCAACAACTTCACGAGCCACAATATCAGCATCGATATATGGTATACCTTTATCCTTAAAATATGTAAGAACTGTACTTTTGCCCGATGCAATGCCACCAGTTAAGCCAATTTTAAACATATATACCTTCTATTAATTATAAATACATATTACTTTACTAATGCCCAGTTTTCTGCATGGTGTACGTCTACAATAAGAGGCACTTGTAACTCTACAACAGACTGCATTGTACTACGTAGTAACTCTTCTATAGCTTCTAATTCAGAGTTCACCACTTCAAGTACTAGTTCGTCATGCACTTGTAATAAGAGTCGAGACGTAAAGTTTTGTTCTTCTAACTTTTGCTCTACTTGGTTCATAGCTAACTTAATGATGTCTGCGGCGGTACCTTGAATTGGCGTATTCATTGCGGTCCGCTCAGCAAAGGAACGACGGTTAAAGTTACGACTATTAATATCAGGTAACTCGCGTTGACGACCAAACATAGTGCGAACTTTGCCAGTTTCATGAGCCTCTTGAACCATTCGATCCATATACTCTTTAACCTTAGGATAACGGCTAAAATAAAGATCAATATAGTTTTTAGCTTCACCTCGTGTAATACCAAGGTCACGAGATAAACCAAAGTCAGAAATGCCGTAGATAATACCGAAGTTAATAGCCTTCGCATGGGAACGTTCTTCGCTAGTTACCTCATCTTGAGATTTACCAAGCACCTCTGCCGCCGTAAATCGGTGAATATCCTTACCTTCCACAAAGGCTTTAATCAACGCTTCGTCGCCAGACAAATGAGCTAAGATGCGCAACTCAATTTGAGAGTAATCGGCACTCACCAATGTATCATATCCAGTACCTGGATAAAATAAAGCGCGAATTTCACGGCCTTTTTCGGTGCGAACCGGAATATTTTGCAAGTTCGGATCAGATGAGCTCAAACGACCTGTAGCTGTAACCATTTGATTGAAAGTTGTATGAATACGATGTGTCTTATCATTGATAAGAACTGCCAATCCTTCACAATAGGTAGATACCAATTTAGCAACAGAACGGTATGCCAAGATTTTTTCAACAATCGGACTTTCATGACGAAGCATATCCAATACTTCCGCATCTGTAGAATAGCCAGTCTTAGTTTTCTTGATGATTGGCAGATTCAACTTTTCAAACAAGATTACACCCAATTGTTTAGGTGAATTAATATTGAAAGTTTCTCCGGCTAGTTCATAAATCTCTTCTTGTACTTGAGCTAGTTCCTCTTTAAAGCGAGCCGTTGTTTCCGCCAACTTCTCTGTATCGATATAGATACCATTTTTCTCCATCACAACTAAGGTATGAATCAAAGGTAACTCAATTGTCTCATATAAAGACCATAACTCTTCACGGCGCGCAGACTCACAGGCAACTTCATTCATAGCGAGTAATGCTTTCACCATGGACACGCATTCTACGTCTACACTACCGCTAGCAATGCTAGGTACAGAGAAACGCTCAGTTAGATATAGATATCCATAATTAGTACGTGTAGGATCTAATAAATACGCAATGAGCGACATATCGTAAACGCGAGCAGTTTTATCAGCATTAAATAAAGAAATTTCAGCGGGCACATCTGCACCAAAGGCTTCGATAATCTCCTTGGTCTGAGTTGTAACGATGGCTTTGGCACCTTGTAATACAGCTAAAACAGCTTTAGTATCGTCTGTTTTTACAATAGTATCTCCATTAGATAGATAAGCATTCGTTACCGTTCTAAATGGAGTTTTACCATCTAATATAACATGTACTGCTACCGTTTTATCTTTATAAAAATCAGCGGTTAATGATTTAGCATCCGCTAAATCATCTAAAGAAATCTCTTCTTGTTGTGCAAATAAAGAACCTGGATCACCAAGAGCTACTTCCTCACACCCCATTACTTGTGCAATGCGAGGTGTTAATTTAGTAAAACCTAAAGTTTCAAATAACGGTTGTACTTCAGAGGCATGAAAGTTTTGTACAAAATCTTCTACTTTATAAGATAACTCCATGTCTGTTTTTATTGTAGCCAACTCACGAGACAAGAAGGCTAACTCTTTATTCTCTACAAGGCGCTCTTTTAATTTCTTACCAGAAATATCTTCAATATGATCATATACAGATTCAAGATTGCCGTATTCGGTAATTAATTTAAGCGCTGTTTTCTCACCTACGCCTGGTACACCTGGAATATTATCGGAAGAGTCACCCATAAGAGCCTTCATTTCGATAACCTTATCAGGACCATAGCCATAAAGTTCTTCCATATTATCTAGAGTAACCTCTAACATATCAGAAATACCTTTTTTAGTTAAGAACACATGGCTATGTTCTGTTACAAGCTGTAAATTATCGCGGTCTCCTGTAATAATTTGAACAGCCATATCAGGGGCTCCAAACTTCTTGCTTAAAGATCCGAGAATATCATCCCCTTCAAAACCTTCTTCTTCGATGACACAAATGCCTAATGCTTTTAATACATCTTGAATTAAACTAAACTGCGGACGTAAATCCTCAGGTGCATCTGGACGATTTCCTTTATACTCGCTATACATTTCTGTTCGGAATGTTTGACGCCCTTTATCAAAAGCTACGGCAATATAGTCAGGATTAATCTCTTCATACAATTTAATGAGCATTGTTAAGAAACCATATACTGCATTCGTTGGCGTTCCCAGAGCGGATTTCAACGGTGGTAATGCAAAAAATGCACGAAATAACAAACTGCTGCCATCTATAATCATTAATTTTTTCATAAGACACCTCACTTAATTCTATTCTTCATTATAACATAAGGACCCTTTTAACTTTCATAAATAAAAATTAATATATTGTTACACTAGAAAATGAGTAAGTAATTTGATTTTAAAAACCACATATATACTTTTGTTAATAAACAGTAGAAAATGTTTTACAAATCATGTCATTAAGGAAAATATTGGGCTGAAAAGTCCTTGCGTATCAATATTTGGTATGATATAATCATTCAGGTATAAGAAACGATTTTTAAGGAGGTGACTCAATTGCCAAATATTAAATCCAGTATTAGAAGCGTAAAAACGGATGCTGAACGTCGTGCGAAAAATGCCGCTGTAAAATCTCAAATTCGTACAGCAGCTCGTAAAACCGTTGAAGCTGTTCAAGCAGGCGCAGTAGAAGAAGCAAAACAAGCACTTGTTCATGCTACTAGCGTAATTGATAAAGCAGCCTCCAAAGGTGTACTTCATAAAAACACTGCAGCTCGCAAAAAATCTAACCTTGCAGCTAAAGTAAACGCTTTATAATTTTAAAAGCAAGCAAGACAGTCTCTCGGTTATCCGTTGAGACTGTTTTTTTATGCCTTTTTTCTATTTAGTCATAAAAAAATTTTTCGTTTGTTATACAGTTATATTTTATTACGCCCTAT
This sequence comes from Veillonella parvula, assembly GCF_036456085.1. Classification (NCBI taxonomy): domain Bacteria; kingdom Bacillati; phylum Bacillota; class Negativicutes; order Veillonellales; family Veillonellaceae; genus Veillonella; species Veillonella parvula. The sequence continues at coordinate 691,270 of NZ_CP138632.1, forward strand.
GGGCAGATTAGAGGACTATTACTATGAGAACACTATTATTAATGCGTGGTGCTCCTGCTAGTGGTAAGTCTCAGTGGATTCGTGACAACAATCTTGAGGCTTACACCCTTGAAGCCGATCATTTCCGTATGCTTTTACGTAGCCCTTCCCTTGGTGAGAACGGCTGGTATATTTCACAAGAGGATAATGGTCCAACATGGAAGCTCCTACTAGATTGTTTAGAAAAACGAATGAGCAATGGCGACTTTGTTGTCTTAGATGCTACTCACACTACCTCTAAAGCTATTAATGCTTACAAAGAATTGCTTAACAAATATAAATATACTGTATATTACTATGAACCTAATACATCCTTAGAGGATTGCTTGGCCCGTAATGCGGCACGCACCGATTACAAACGTGTGCCAGAGCAAGTTATTCATTATATGTACAAAACGATTAAAACAAGCACATTACCAAACTTTTGCAAAAGAATTAACTCTATTGATGAAATTAACAATTACTTCACGGCTAATCTAACAAATAAATATAATCGAGTACGTATTATCGGTGATATTCACGGTTGCTACACCGCATTACAACAAGCTATTACACCATGGGATGAAAAGACATTATACATCTTCTGCGGTGACTATTTAGAACGCGGTATTGAAAACAAAGAAATGATGTACGAAATGATGCGTCTCAGCACATTACCTAATACAATTATGTTAGAAGGTAATCACGAGCGACATATTGCAAACTTTGCATTCCATACAAATTTAGATCGTTCCAAACGCTTTATGAAAGATGTGGTAGCACCTATCGTAAAAGATATGACGAAAAAAGAAGTAGAATCACTCCAACGAGAACTACGACTCTTTTATAAATCACTTCGTCAATGTTATCCATTCAGCTTCCATGGCAAAAAATATTTAGTTTCCCATGGTGGCCTCTCCTATGTGCCTAATATGACCTTCATAGCCACCTCAACATTTATTAATGGTTTTGGAGCTTACGAAACAAATATCGCTAATATTTACGATACTAATTACGAACAAGGCATGTGTCAGGACTTCATTCAAATTCACGGTCATCGTGGCGTTCCAGATGGAAAGTACTCCTTCTGTTTAGAAGGAGAAGTTGAGTTTGGTGGAGAGCTAAAATACATCGATATTACAGCAAATACTTTCATAAAAAATGGAATAAAAAACGATGTATATGATAAAGATTATATGCGCCATGAATTCCAAAATATGACACAACACATCATCTTCACACAGAACGAAGATATTAATATTATTGGCAATTCAAAATTAGTAAAAGTAAAACAGTGTTCCCCCAACCTATATTCCTTGAACTTTACCTCTCGTGTATTTCATAAACGATTATGGAATGAAAGTACAATACAAGCTCGTGGATTATTTGTGGATCGAATTACAGGAGATGTGAAATTACGTAGTTATAATAAATTCTTTAATCTTGGTGAACGCCCAGAAACAGAGTTAGATAATTTAGCTAATACCCTCTCTTTCCCAGTCGAAATTCGAACTAAAGAAAATGGTTACCTTGCCATTCTTGGCGTTATCAACGAAGAATTCGTATTTGCCTCTAAATCTACAACAGAGAGCATACATGTGGATTTATTTAAAAACCTATTCCATAGATTGCCTGAAGGCTTACAAACAGAAATCAAAGATTTATTAGCACGTAATAATTGTTCTATAATATTTGAAGTCATTAGCCAAGAGGATACTCATATCATTAAATACGACCAAGACCATCTCTATGTACTCGATTTAATTCAAAATACGCTAGACGTAAATGGTAAGCATATAGATGTCCCATTCTCTAGAGAAAAATTAACTGAACTTTATACAATTTTACAAAAATATGACACTGACTTGATTTCCATTGTTAAAACAGTTCAACAAGTTTCTACCATGGAGGAGCTCCAAGGCATTATAAATGAGGAGCTAAATTCATTCCATAAATCTGAAGGCTTTGTATTAGTCGATAGCAATGGTTTTATGACTAAATTCAAAGGTCCTTATTATAATACGTGGAAGCACAGACGAAATCGCATTCTAGAGCCATATCAAAAATTTGGTAAAATTCCATATGGAAACTGTAAAAATGAAGATGACACTAAATTTGCAGACTTCCTTGGTTCATTAGATTATGATGTGGTATGTAAGTCTACCATACTTGATATTAAAGATATGATGGAAAATCAAGGCTTGCTATAATTAAATAAACTCATCCTGTTTTAAGGATAAAAGCAAAAGGGACTGCAACTAGAATGTAGTAAAACCACATTCTGTTACAGCCCCTTTTTATATTAGCTTTTCATTAAACTTAACACTAGAACTCCATCACACCTGTAGTAGTAATTCTAATTTCTGGAATTACAGTTAATGCAAGGAAACTCAAATTAATAAAAGGATCTAGGCCTTTCGGCACGCCCATACCGTAAGCAATATCTTTCATCTTAGCCACTTTTGCATCTACTTCTTCGTGAGGTCGATTTGTGATTAAGCCCATTACTTCAAGAGCTAGTTCCTCTACTACTTTGCCTTCACTAGCAATGACATATCCGCCGCCAATTTCGCGAATACGCTCAATAGCAACCATCATATCTGCATCGTTGTCGCCAACAACAATCAGATTATGTGAATCATGTGCAAAGGATGACGCAATAGCACCATTTTTTAAATTGAAGCCTTTCAAAATACCGACACCATTTCTACCAGATGCTTTATACCGCTCGATACAAGTAATTTTATTGTACTCAGCATTAGGCTTGAACAGTCCATTTTCAACAGGAACCTCTTCAACAGTTTTTTGTGTAACTATTTGCCCAGGTACGATATTAATAATCGCTTGTGGACCTTCAATAGAAACATCTAATTTTTCCTTTGTGAAAGTACCTATATTAATCGTATGGAGTAATTCAGATGGTACAACCTTCTCTTCTCTCATAAGAACGCGTTCAATCGGCTTTCCTTTATAAAACACTTCGTGAATATCTACGCGTTGCTCATCATTGAGGATTACAAGATTAGCACTATAGCCGGGAGCAATAGCACCTAAATCTTTTAATCCGTAACATGCTGCCGGATGAGTGGAGGCCATTTTATAAGCTTGGATTGGTGTCAGTCCCAATTCAATCGAACGACGAATATTATAGCTAATATGGCCTTCTGAACGAATATCCTCAATATGCTTATCATCTGTACAGAAACCATAACGCTCCGTATTTCCTTGCTCTTCTACAAGCCCTTTCACAATGGAGTCTAGATTATGAGCCGCACTGCCCTCACGAATCCATACATAAATCCCATTTTTAACTTGCTCTTTTGCTTCTTCGTAGGAAATACATTCGTGATTTGTAGTAATGCCTGCCAAACGATAGCTTGCTATTTGCTCTGGTGAAAGTCCAATAATATGTCCATCCATAATTGTATCTTTAAAGTAATCTAACTTTTTCATCATGTAAGGATCACTATTGATAACACTATAACAGTCCATGACTTCACCTAATCCTAAGATACGTAGATTAGCTTGTAGCTTATGTAACATATCGCCATCTAAAATAGCGCCATTATCTTCACCTGGTACAGCAGGCACACAGGATGGAGCCATAACATATACATCACCTTGAGCCGACGCAGTTTCATTGATCATGTACTCAACACCGGCAATACCCGCTACATTACCGGCTTCATGAGGGTCTACAATAAATCCTAACGTTCCCACTTGAGAGGCCTCAAATACGAGTTCTTTCGGATTCACCAAGGTGGATTCCAGATGGAGATGGCTGTCTATAAATCCGGGCACAATATATTTACCGCTGTAATCATATTCTGTTTCACCTGTATATGTTCCTACACCTATAATCGTGTCATCATGAATCGCAATATCCGCTTTTACCCATTCATCGGTGAATACATTTAAAACAGATGCCCCCTTCAATACGACAGGAGCCTTATCCAACCCCTGTGCTTGTCGAGAAATTTTTGCATTAAATTGTATCATATAAGGATCCTCCTTACATATAGGTTTCTTTCAAAATGAAAATGAGCGCCAAGAAATACATGACACCGGAAACATCTCGATATTTTCCAGTCAAAACCTTAATCAATACATAACTGATGAGACCCCATTCGATCCCCACACCTATGGAGTAAGCAAATGGCATCATGATAATGGTCAAAAATGCCGGTAGTCCTTCCGAAATATCACCGAAATCGATGTCCTTAACGGATGCCATCATAAATAGACCTACCACGATGAGTACCGGCGCTGTAGCCGCCACAGGAATAACCATGAGTAACGGTGCCAGGAATAAAGATGCTATAAAGAGTCCCGCAATAGTTAAAGCAGTCAAGCCCGTGCGGCCGCCCTCTGCGATACCCGCTGCCGATTCAACAGCTACGATATGAGGAGATGTACCTAGTGCGCTACCTATGATAGTGCCTAATGCAGATACTTTCATACAAGAGCTTTGTACACCCAACTGTTTATCTTGAGGCACTTCGGCTTGATTCGTAAGACCAATCAATACGCCCACTACATTAAATAAATTAACGAACAAGAACGTAAAGGCCACAAATACCATATCTACAGATAAAAGTTCGCTCATATCATAATGAAACCAAATCGGTGCCAACGATGGTGGCATAGAAAATATCGTCGACGGCAACTTTGTAATTCCACAGAAGAACCCAACAACCGCAGCAATGATAACGGCTAGAAATATTCCTCCTTTTACATTGCGTCCCATAAAAACGGCGATTAATATGATTCCCAAAATGGATATCAAGCTAGATGGTGCCTGTAAGTCCCCAATGCTCACAATAGTAGCAGGATTGCTGACAATAAGCCCAGCACTACTAAGACCAATGAGAGCGATAAACAAGCCGATACCCGCTGTTACAGCCAATTTAATTGTATGAGGTATGGCATTAAACAGATATTCTTTTAACGGTGTAACTGCGATTAGTAAAAATGCTAAACCTGCGATTAATTGAGCCGTTAACGCAAAGGCAAAGCTATGTCCCATTTGGACCACAATAGTGTAAGCAAAAAATGCATTGATACCCATACCGGATAAGCCGGCGAATGGCATATTGCTATACAAAGCTAGCAATAATGTCATAATGATAGCACTAACAGCCGTTGCCGTGAATACGGCGCCTACATCCATACCGGCAGCGCCAAGAATAGCAGGATTTACAGCTAATACATAAGAAACGCAAAGAAATGTAGTGGCCCCCGCAAATAACTCTCTCGATACGGATGAGCCTCGTTCTGATATTTTGAATACTTTGTCCCATACACTACCTTGAACTTGTTCTCTCATAATAATTCCTCCTCTCGTACTTACAATCATGGGCGTATTCTCCTATACTTATATATTTCCACATATAAGTAAGAATTTCCTGTTCTTTATTAAAATCTACTCTATAAAAAAATACCGCAGTATGTATTTAACTCAATTAAAGTAAATATATACTGCGGTATTTCGCATATGTAATCATTTATAAAATCAATAATGTAAATCTATTCAACTCTAAATAAATATAAATTCTAGATTTATCCCTTCAGGGAATCTAAAAATGAAGTCCCAATCCCCCATTGTTTCAATCCAAAGTTTTGTAATACTGTTTCACCTATGTCCGCAAAACTGTGTCTATCACCCAAAGCTACTGAATGACTCATACTTGGACTATAAGCGAGCAAAGGCACCATCTCTCTCGTATGATCTGTACCCTTCCAAGTCGGATCATTCCCATGATCTGCGGTGATGAGAAGTAAATCGTCATCTTTAAGCAAGTCCAACAAACCACCTAATTGGTAATCAAAGTCTTCAATAGCACGCTTATACCCTTCTACATTACGCCGATGACCGTACAGACTATCAAATTCAACAAGGTTGACCATCATGAACCCCCGTGCAAAGCTTTGGCCCAATAGATAAGGAACTACGTTCATACCATGCGCGTTAGACTTTGTCGGATATGATGCATCCCAGCCAACATGAGCATAAATATCGCCGATTTTGCCAACTGCCACTGTTGGAATATTTGCGTCTTGTAACTCTTGTTGCACCATTTTCTTTTCAGGCATACGACTGTAATCATGACGATTTGAGGTACGTACAAAATGACCTGGTGTACCAATAAAAGGCCGAGCTATAATACGCCCCACATAATAATCACCGACACATACCTTATCGCGTGTAATTTGACACATGCGATACAAATCTTCTAAGGGAATGATATCCTCATGCGCAGCAATTTGAAAAACCGAATCCGCCGATGTATATACGATTGGCTTACCAGTTCTTATATGTTCTTCTCCGAGGCGTTCAATAATTTCTGTTCCAGAGGCTACCTCATTACCAAGAAATCCATAACCCGTTTCTTTTGTGAAAGCATCCATCAGTTCCTTCGGAAATCCATCATAAAATGTCGGAAATGGCACCGTTACAGGATGCCCCATCATCTCCCAATGACCACTTGTCGTGTCTTTGCCAGTACTCGTTTCAGACATACGACCATAAGCACCAATTACAGGCTCATCAAACGCTGATATATCAGCAATATTAGCTAAACCTAGAGATTTTAAATTTGGACAGCGAATAGGTCCTACTACAGCTTCGATATGTCCTAATGTATTCGAACCTTCATCGCCAAATTTAATCGCATCGGCTGCATGCCCTACACCGACACTGTCCATTACTAGTAGAATAATTCGATTATACATATGTACTCCTAAATCTATATAAGATTAGTTACTCATATAATGTAAAAATACTTTGTAACATATTACAATTAAAATCATCAATATGAATTAATAAAATACATAATATATTGAGAGATAATATTTCTAAAAATTACTTAAGATATGGCATAGCAAGCATGAGGGCCGCCAAAGATTTGCTATCCTTAATAGTCTCATTCTTGATAGCCTCCAATAGTTCTGGCAATGTGTAGTATTCTAACTCTACATATTCATCAGGATCCCAATTAGTTTCCCCCATGGTAAGGTCCTTCGCAAGATATAAATGTAATACTTCATTGCAGAAACCAGGACTCGTAGCAATTGTCCCTAACGAAATCCATTGAGCTGCACGATAGCCGGTTTCCTCAGCAAGCTCCCGTTTAGCACAAACAATCGGTTCTTCATTTGGATCCAATTTTCCTGCTGGTACCTCCAGTAGCGTCTGTTGCAAAGCATATCTAAATTGACGTTCCATAACAATCTTATTATCCCCTGTGACTGCCACAATCGCTGTAGCACCTGGATGATGCACAACCTCACGCCATGCATCCTTTCCGTTCACATCGGCTATATCATAGGTAACTTGAATCAACTTACCATTAAATTTCATTTCGCTGGATTTCTGAATTTCCTTACTAATTGCCATATATACCTCTAATCTTCTATTCTATGTAAAAACCCGAGCATTCTTATACGTTGTAAAATTTCCTCTAAATACACTTTATTAGGAACAATAAAATCAATATTATCCCGCGTATGACGCTGAACTGTAATATTGTCATCCATAATAGCAAGAATCTTTTCTCTTGTTGTAGGCTCCACCATTTGCTTTATTACAAAGAGAAATCCATTATCTATATCTTGTTGTACTTTATTGTACATGTCTCCTATACCAATATAGGAGCTGCCTTCTTTTTCTACTATAGTAGAAATAAAATCTATAAAACGTTGAGGTATATACACCTTATTATCTTCGAAAGCAACTCTTTCATATGGTTCGGCGTACATATCGAGATTATCTACAATAATCAAATATAGTAAACGAGAATAAACTCTGTCCATTTCGATAGTATAACCAGGCAACTTTCTATGTATATGATCTACTATATCCTGAACAGTAAATATATCCCCTCGATCCATAACCTCTTTAATAGCAATATGGATACTATCCGTCATATTAGAAGGAATACCAGTATTGACAACGCTGCAATAATATAATTTTGATAATACATCTATACTAACTCGTTCATTACGAACAATTTTTTTAGTATGTTTATTTTTCGTTAACAGGGACATTCTAAACTGCGTATCATAAATGTAATCATAATATTGCTCTTTTGCAATATAATCATCATTTGCCAATTGAGCTATATTATCGTGAATATCCTCCGGTAACCAACTTATGAAAGATCGTGAAAGAAATACATCCCCTATATAGGCACAACCTTGGTCATTGGCACGTTTTATAAATTCATGTACATATACAGGATCATTAAAAGGTTCTAAATATTCATGGGCCACATAATAATCGTTAGAGCTTAACACATTTTGGATATTATCAATTTTATAGCTCGCTTTTTGACTTATCCGATTATCCATCCCCATCGTATCAGCTACAAGTTTCAATATATTCTTCGTATATAAAGTCCTCTCCATCAACGGTAGCTCTAACTCTTTTTGCTCTGCATATTGCATGATTTCTCGATACTGCTCTAATCGTTTCCATCCAGGATAGGTATTATACGATACATAAGCTACACCGTTATCGGATAAATTCTTATTACAGATAGATAGAATTTTATCTTTTACCACATCCGGAACCCAGGACCAAATACCATGTACAATAATATAGTCAAAAATACCGAACGATTCATCAATATCCAGAATATCCTTCTCAATCAAATGTATATTGGTAAGTCCCATCGACGCAATCAGTTCATTTCCCATCTTAATCTGGGAAGACGATAAATCAATACCCGTAAAAGACGCTTCAGGATAGTATAAAGCTTGAGAAATAATATTTCCACCAAACGAACATCCAAGCTCAAGGACACGCGCCTTTTTTAAAGATACAGGATTTAATCCAAATAACAAAGCTCGCGCTGCTAATGTGTTCAACGAGGTTGCCCCAAAAGGTTGAGAAATATATACTACATCTTCATAACTCTTTTTAAGAACCTTATTCTCATCCAATACGTGCATAGTATTTTGTGTAGTCTCAATGTCATTCCCCATAACTGATGTACCTACATTCTTTTTTTGTTTTGACTCCTGTTTCATAAAGCCTCCCGAATTGTTCTACTAACTATAATAAATATTATATAGTATTATTGATAATAATTACAGCTGAGGAGAGAAATAAACACACAAAAACCGCCCAACAAAGTTGAGCGGCTTTTACTAATTTATACTAAAGCATAAATTATTTACATAGTCCCGGTGCTTCCAATGCCACCAGTTCTTACACCTGTAGCGTCATCATCGTTTGTAATAAGGTATTTAGAGAATATACCTTGAGCAACGCGTTCGCCTTTTTCAAGGGTAACTGGTTCTTTGCCAAAGTTTAGAAGGGCAATCATAATATGACCTTCGTTGTCCTCATTGTTGTAGTAATCACTATCAATGATACCTGTGCTATTCACAAGTGCTAGATGGCGTTTAATAGCCATACTAGAACGAATATGAATGGCAAGGTATTCATCGTATGCCATGAAAGCTTTAATACCTGTCGGAACGAGCACTACTTGGCCTGGTTCTAATGTAACAGCTTCAGCACATTCAATATCATAACCTGCGCTTTCAGTTGTTTTACGTGTTGGTAAGTTGATATCTTGTTCTTCAAAAGCAGAAACTACTTCAAAGCCACGAATATCCATGTAACACCTCTTATTTTAAACAATCTTTACGGGACAAGTTTACACGGCCTTGTTTATCGATCTCGATAACTTTTACCATGATTTCATCCCCTACACTTACTACGTCTTCTACATTTTCAACGCGTTCTTTTGCAAGTTTGGAAATATGTACAAGACCTTCTTTACCTGGTAATACCTCTACGAATGCGCCAAAGGCCATTAAACGAGTTACTTTACCAAGGTATACTTCACCTACTTCAACCTCTTTAGTAAGGTTAGTGATGATTTCTTGAGCTTTCGCAGCCCCTTCTTGTTCTACAGAAGCGATAAATACTGTACCATCATCTTCAATGTCAATTTTAGCGCCTGTTTCTTCGATGATACTGCGGATTACTTTACCGCCAGAACCGATTACGTCACGGATCTTATCAGGATCAATTTTCATTGTAATAATACGTGGAGCGTATTGAGACATTTCTTGACGTGGTTCAGCAATTGTATCAAGCATGATACCCATGATATGTATGCGGCCTTTGTGAGCTTGTTCTAATGCTTCTTGAAGGATTTCACGGGATAATCCGGAAATCTTGATATCCATTTGAATTGCTGTTACGCCTTTAGCTGTACCAGCAACTTTAAAGTCCATATCTCCAAGAGCATCTTCCATGCCTTGAATGTCAGTTAAAATTGTATAATGTTCCCCTTGAGTTACAAGACCCATAGCAATACCTGCTACAGGAGCTTTAATAGGTACACCAGCATCCATCAAAGACAATGTAGAACCACATACGGAAGCCATGGAGCTAGAACCATTTGATTCCAATACTTCAGATACTAAACGCAACGCATATGGGAAGTCTGCCTCGCTCGGAATCACAGGCACCAACGCGCGTTCAGCCAATGCACCATGACCGATTTCACGACGCCCAGGGCCACGGGAAGAACGAGTCTCCCCTACGGAGAAAGATGGGAAATTATAATGATGAATATAACGTTTTTCAGTTTCAACACCAAGGCCATCAATGGTTTGTTTTTCGGATAAAGGCGCTACTGTTGTGACATTCAACACTTGAGTTTGACCACGTGTAAACAAGCCAGAGCCATGTGTACGTGGTAATACGCCTGTACGGCAAGAGATTGGACGAACTTCATCAAGTTGACGGCCATCTGGACGGATTTTTTCAACAGTAATCATATGACGCACGATTTCTTTTGTCATTGCATCAAATGCTTTATTTACATCAGCCAAGTTATCTGGGTAGATCTCTTCAAAGTGAGCTAATACATCTGCACGTACTTCATTTTCTTGTGCATCACGTTGTTGTTTATCTGCACAACGAACTGCAGCATCAAGTTTATCATGACCATAGGCACGAACTGCATCACTAATTTCAGCAGGAACATCTTTACATTCAAATACGCGTTTTTCCTTACCTACTTTTGCAGTCATATCTTCTTGGAATGCTACGATTTTTTTGATTTCTTCGTGAGCTGCCATGATAACTTCAAGAATGATATCTTCCGGTACTTCTTCAGCGCCACCTTCAACCATGAGGATAGCATCTTTAGTACCAGCTACAACGATATTAAGATCTGTTTCTTCTAATTGTGCTTTCGTTGGATTTACAACAAATTCACCATTGATACGTCCCATACGAACGCCTGCAATAGGACCATTCCAAGGAACATCAGAAATAGACAATGCCGCAGAAGCACCAATCATACCACAAATGGCTGGATCACAATCTTGGTCCACAGACATAACTGTTGCTACTACGTGTACTTCGTTACGTACACCTTTATTAAATAATGGACGAATAGGACGGTCAATCAAGCGGCTATTCAAAATCGCAGACTCAGGTGGACGTGCTTCACGTTTAATGAACCCCCCTGGTAAACGACCAACAGCATACATTTTTTCTTCATAGTCTACTGTAAGTGGGAAGAAGTCGATATCCTTCGCCTCTTTAGAACCTGTAGCAGTAACGAGTACACGAGTATCGCCATAGCCAACCATTACGGCACCGCCAGCTTGTTTTGCAAGTTCCCCAGTCTCAATCGTAAGAGTACGACCAGCTAGGTCCATTTGGAATTGTTCCATTCCTATTCCTCCTAAAAATCTTCTTATATGTATACCTTCTAATTATATATCAATTAAAGCTAAATAGCCAATTCAAAATAAAAAAGCCGTCCTTTAGGACGGCTAATTTTATTATTTACGAAGACCAAGGCGTTCGATAAGGGAACGGTAACGTTCGATATCTTTACGACGAAGGTAGTCAAGCATGTTACGGCGTTGACCAACCAATTTCAACAAACCACGACGGGAATGATGGTCTTTTTTGTGCTCTTTCAAGTGTTCAGTTAAGTATTGAATGCGACTTGTTAAAATCGCAACTTGTACTTCTGGAGAACCAGTGTCACCTTCATGAGTAGCGTATTCTTTAATTACTGCTAATTTAGCTTCTGTAGTTAACATTAATGTTACCTCCTAAAAAATTATAATCCCGATAAGCTTAAGTAACCGTTGGAGAATCGAATACTTCGCTTACGATATGTCTTACGACCTAATTTAGTATACAGTATCTGCCCTATCTTGTAAAGCAAAAATACAGTAATTGAACAAAAGATAGATTAGAACTTCCTTCTATTATTTAGCACCTAGCACCATGCGGTCGCTCAGTGCATTTTCACCAGCTACCTCGAACTTTTGAAGTAAGTCCGCAACAGTTAATTGTTTCTTTTCTTCCCCTTTTACATCGTAGATGATTCGACCAGCGTCCATCATGATGAGGCGATTACCAAATCGCAATGCATCACGCATATTATGGGTAATCATAAGAGTTGTTAGATTATGTTCTGCAACGAGTTTATCAGTTAGTTGCAATACATTTTCTGCAGTTTTAGGGTCAAGTGCCGCCGTATGCTCATCTAGCAATAAGAGTTCTGGACGAAGCATGGTAGCCATTAACAATGTAATAGATTGACGTTGACCACCAGATAGTAGGCCCATACGAGCAGATAAACGATCTTCAAGGCCTAAGCCTAATAATGCAAGCCGTTCCTTGAAAAATGCTTGTTCACTATCTTTGAAAGCCCATTTAAGACCTAAGCTTTTACCACGGCGCATAGCAAGAATCAAGTTTTCCTCGATTTGCATATTACCAGCAGTACCAACCATAGGGTCTTGGAATACACGACCAATGTATTTAGCACGTTTGTATTCTGGCATTTTTGTCACATCAATCTCATTAATTGCAATGGATCCTTCATCTACTGGAAATACACCAGCAATGGAGTTTAACAAAGTACTTTTACCAGCACCATTACCACCAATGACAGTACAAAAATCACCCTCTTCTAGACGAAGATTAATGCCTTGTAATGCAGTCTTTTCATTAATTGTGCCCTTAAAGAAGGTTTTTACCATATTTTTTACTTCTAACATAGTGTCCTCCTTAACGAGCCAACCATTTTGCTTTCAATGTAGGTAAGGAAAGCGCGATGGCAACAAGAATTGCAGTGAATAATTTCAAATCGTTTGGTGGCATACCCATGTAGAGAACTGCAGCAATAACGATACGATATACAATAGAACCAAGTACTACGGCGATGAGACTACGTACGAAGGATTTCGTACCAAACACTACTTCACCGATAATTACAGAAGCCAAACCAATAACGATGGTACCAATCCCCATACCTACATCAGCAAAGCCTTGGAATTGACCGATAAGAGCCCCAGACATACCAACAAAACCATTGGAAATCAAAAGGCCAAGAACGATCATATTATCAGTATTTACGCCTTGAGCGCGAATCATTTGAGGGTTAACACCTGTAGCACGTAAGGCTGTACCAATTTCGGTACCGAAGAACCAAAATAAGAGCAAGCATACTACTACAGCAACGATAATACCTACGATGGCTGCAGACCACATATTCGGCGTATAGAAAAATCCACCAAGAATCGTATAAATTGTATCCATTCGAAGCAAAGATACATTAGCTTTGCCCATGATGTGAAGGTTTACAGAGTACAATGCAATCATTGTCAAAATACCGGCCAATAATGCAGGAATTTTTAATTTTGTATGAATCCAACCTGTTACAGCACCGGCTATCATACCACCCACACCGGCAAGTAAAATGGAAAGGATTGGATTCATACCACTTGTAATTAAAATAGCAGAAATGGCTGCCCCCATTGGGAACGTACCTTCCACGGTTAAGTCAGCCACATCTAATACGCGGAAGGTTATGAATACACCGACCGCTAACAAAGACCATAAAAGGCCTGTGGTTATGGTGCCTACCACTAAATCTAACATCAAATTCTCCTCTATTGTTTCATATCTTTACGAAGAGCTTCAGGAATCGTAATACCTAATTTTTTAGCACGTTCTTCGTTAACAGTTAACTTAATCTCTTTTTGTGTCTCAATAGCTAAGTCTGCAATTTTTGCTTCTCCTGCAAGAACTTTAGCAGCCATTAAACCTGTTTGATAACCCAATTGATAGTAATCAACAGAATAAGTTGCTACACCACCAGTCATTGTCATACCTTCATCGGCAGCAAATACTGGAATTTTAGCAGCATCTGTAATTTGTGCTAAGTTAGCCATAGCAGATGCCAATACATTATCTGTTGGCGTATAGATAGCTTGTACATCTTGGTTAACAAGATTTGTAGCAGCTTGTTGGATATCATTTACATTGGAAACAGTTGCCTCTACAACAGTAATACCTTTTGTAGCAGCATACGCTTTCATTTTTTCAACTTGCAATTGGGAGTTGATCTCAGAGGATGTATAAATGGCACCAATACGCTTTACATTCGGTACTAATGCTATGATAAGATCAACCTCTTTTTCAACAGGTGTCATATCAGATGTACCAGATACATTACCACCAGGGTGTTCGTTAGATTGAACGAGTTTAGCTGTCACGTAATCTGTAATAGCTGTACCCATGATTGGCATGTCATGAGAAGCATTTGCCATCGTCTGAGCCGCAGGCGTTGCAATAGCTAATACTAAATCTTTTTTATCAGACACGAAACGTTGTGCAATACTATTTAGATTAGATTGATCGGCCTGTGCATTTTGTTGGTCAATTTTAATGTTTTGACCATCCTTATATCCTTTAGCTGCTAAACCATCTACGAAACCTTTATTAGCAGCATCAAGAGATGGATGTTCTACTAATTGAATAATACCAATTTTCTTTTGGTCATTAGTTGCAGTATTGGAACCACAACCAACTACCATTGCCATAACAGCGATGGCACTAAGTGCCACTGCAATACTTTTTTTCCAGTTCATGTATAACTCCTTACCAGTTATGTATTAAATCATAGTCGCCTTGTTCATCAAATCCTCTGGTAAGGTGATGCCCAATTTTTCTAATTTATCTTTTCCCACAACTAATTTAAATTCTTTCTGCATTTCGATAGGCATATCTTCAACTTTAGCTTCGCCAGTTAGAATTTTAGCTGCCATCAAACCAGTCTGGTAACCAAGTTTGTAGTAATCTACAGACAAGGACATAACTGCCCCACCTTTTACGTGGTTATCTTCACCGCCAAACACAGGAATTTTTGCTGGATCGGTAATAGCTACAAGATTGCTCATCGCAGAAGCTACCACATTATCTGTTGGCACATAAACTGCATCCACACGTTGAGATACTAGGTTTTGTGCCGCTTGTTGAATATCGTTTACATTGGAAACTGTAACTTCTTCAACTTTAATACCCTTTGTAGCTGCATAAGCTTTCATCTTCTCCACTTGAATTTGAGAGTTTACTTCGCTTGAGCTATAGATAGTACCAATTGTTTTCGCATTTGGCATTACTCGTAAAATTAGATCTACTTGTTGCTCTACTGGATTCATGTCAGACGTACCAGATACATTACCACCAGGTTTTTGATTGGATTTAACAAGTTTAGCTGCCTCGTAATCAGTAATTGCTGTACCTAAGATTGGAATATCATGAGTTGCATTCGCCATGGATTGAGCCGCTGGCGTAGCTATTGCTAAAATCAAGTTTTTCCGATCGGATACGAAACGCTGTGCAATACTATTCAAATTAGATTGATCAGCTTGCGCATTTTGTTGATCAAAAGTAATCTTTTCTGCCAAACCTTTTTCTTTTAGCGCATCAACAAAGCCCTTATTTGCCGCATCTAGTGCAGGATGTTCTACCAGCTGTACAACACCAACTTTATATTCACCATTCGATGTAGTTCCATTTGAGCCACAGCCTGTAAACGCCAACAATGCTGCCGCCGTGAGCGCTAGGGCAATACCTTTTTTCAAGTTCATGGGGATTTCCTTCCTATCTGCAATGACTATAATACATCTATTATAAACAAATTTCTTTACTACATCAATGTAGCAGGTTAAAGTATTTTACATTTGTCCATTTATAGAACACATTAAGATACGAAATCCTTTTACTTTTCAAGAGACGCTAACATGTCTTCTGTTAGATCATTAGCTGCCAAAATATAGTCCTTAAGAGTCCCTTTGTCGAGAGCTACCTTCATAACAGGCACTTCAAATGGATCCAATATGACGCACATTAGAATTTCACCCGTTATATAGTAACCAACCACTGCTTCCCCTTCTTCAGGATCTAAGGTTTCACGTTTTACAGTAACACAGTATGATTTCATAACCTGCGCTGCTGCTTCTGCTACCTCTTCACGATTAGAAATATATTCTTCAACCTTCGTTTCAGGGATGTCAAAAATATCTACCTTTACAGTCTTGACCTCTGTAGCCTCTCCTTTCGCAGACTCTATAGCTGCGCCTAATTCTGTTTGCTTCATATACACCTCACAAAGAATGGACTTTTACCATTGGTGAAAGCCCCATTATCTTAGATTGATTCATCAGCTGCATTTAAGAACGCCACATAGCATTGTTTAGCCTCGTAAATATCAGCCTTAGATGTAACCTCCCAAGGAGCATGCATGCTAAGAACGGCTACACCACAGTCGATGACATTCATACCATAAAGAGCCATGATGTACGCAATGGTGCCACCACCACCTAAATCAACCTTACCGAGCTCTGCTGTTTGGTATGTTACATTGTTAGATTCCATGACACGACGGATAAAGCCCATATACTCAGCATTCGCATCATTAGAACCAGCTTTACCACGAGAGCCAGTAAATTTATTAAATACTACACCCATACCAAGGTAAGAAGCATTTTTCTTTTCATACGCCGATGCATAAAGCGGATCATAGCCTGCACTTACATCGGAGGATAACATACGAGATTTCTCCAACGTACGACGTACACTTACAGAATTAGGTTTACCCATAAGTGTTAAAATTTCAGCCACTGCATTTTCAAAGAAGCGTGATTGCATACCTGTAGCACCTACAGAACCAATTTCCTCTTTATCTACAAGTAAGCAACAAGTAGTACGCTTTACATTATCCACTTCAAGCATTGCTACCAAGGATGTGTAGGCACACACGCGATCATCTTGGCCATACGCCATTACCATGGAACGATCAAAGCCCATATCACGTGCTTTACCAGCTGGTACAATTTCTAGTTCTGCAGACAATAAGTCACGTTCAATAAATCCATACTCTTTTTCAAGAAGGCTATTAATAAATTTAGTAACCCCTTCTTTTTCTTCGTCTTTAACTGGACGGCTACCGATGAGTAAATCAAGAGCTTCCCCTTCAATTACTTTAGCTGCATTTTTTTGCATTTGTTCTTGTCCCAAATGAGGCAACAAGTCAGTAATACAGAATACAGGATCGCTTTCCTTATCACCAATATTAATATTGATACGAGTACCATCTGTTTTTACCACAACGCCATGAATAGCAAGAGGCATAGCTACCCAATGATATTTTTTAATACCTCCATAATAATGAGTATCCCAAAATACTAAATTACTATCCTCATATTGTGGATTTTGCTTTACATCGATGCGTGGAGAATCAATATGAGCACCTAAAATATTCATACCCAATTCAATATCATCAGTACCAATATTAAATAAAGCAATAGATTTATCCATATGTGTGTAATAAATCTTATCACCAGCTTTAATTGACGTATTGCTTTTAATAATGTCATTTAGATTTACATAGCCCTTTGCTTCTGCAAATTCTACAGCTTGCACAACGCATTCACGTTCTGTTTTACCATTATCTAAAAATTGACGATATGTATCACTTAAAGCATATACCTTTTCCATAGTGGCATCATCATAATTATGCCATGCATATTTACGTTCCATAATCTATCCTTTCTAAAAGTTCATATCCTAATATATAGTACAGTTCAGAAAACGAACTTGAATTTACATAACTATTTTTGGCGGACTTTTTCTTGTTCCGCCTTACGATACTCTAAATATTTTCGCTCTTTTTCGCGATTGATTTCAGACTTCTGAGTATATAGAGAACGAATTTCATCCGTACAATGGGTCAGTACCTTAGTAACATAGAATTTACTACTGCCGGACTTAATCGTATACTTTCCAACTTTAAGTTGCACCGCAAAATCGCCATGTTTAGGACATACTCCAATGGCTAGGTACTTATCCCCTTGTAATCGTTCAGGTCTTGTCGTTTCTAAACGTGTTTGACAGTACGGACAGAAGGACATACGTACTCTTCTATCATGAACAATACGTTTTTTCTCAGAAAAATTTTCATACATAAAAAAGGTAAGAATAGGAGGATATAGGAAAGGATTACTACTTTCCTTGCGAATTAGATCATAATGCAGAATTCCTTGTGCAATATCTAAAGTCTGACAAATGTGAGCTGTAAAAACTGCATCATGCAAGGCATTATGAGCAGATAAATGCTCCGTCGATATATTGAGATCCTCCATAGCATGCGCCACAGAATACTGTTGACTTGTTCCATAGCGTTGATAAGAATAAATCATTTGCGCATCTACCCATTGATCATAAGATAATGCTTTCATCTTATGAAGCATAAGATTTTCTCGAAGGATAAGAATATCGTCTGATCCCCAAGAAAGCAGCATATATTCATCACCACACCATTTTTGAAAGTACTGCATAGCCGTCTTGAATGGCACACCATGATTGAGCTCATGGGTGGTTATCCCTGTCAACTCGCGCACATGTTTATGCATCCGTGGCAGATATTGAGGTTTGATGAACATCGTAAAATGATCTATAATGTCCATCTTTTCATTCAGTTTTACCGCTCCGATTTGAATGATTTCCCCTGTCAACGGCATTTTTGTGCGCTTCATAAAGCTAATGTCATTGCTATAGGGTTGGTTCCATTCTAAATCAAATACAATATAGTTCATACGTTTATTTCGATTCTAAAAGCAATGTTTCCGCTGCTTTAATAACCTGTTCTTCAGAAATTACAGATAAACCTTTATAATTTCCTTCTTTAATAATTTTTTTCATGCTTTTACCAATCTCATAAGAATCCATCGTTTCTAAAACGATAGCATGAGCTTGATAAGGTCCATAAAAGAATGGATTTGATGGACCATACAGTGCCACAATTGGCACACCTTGACTGATTCCTACATGCATTGGTCCAGAGTCATTAGTAATTAATAGATTACAACGGCTCATAGCCGCTGCCAAAGGACCTAACTGGAATTTTCCGGTAGCCACAATAGGCTTTGTTTCCATTTGTTCTACTACAGGCTGCACCATTTCAAGGTCCATAGGTCCGCCAAAGAAAACCGTCTTATAACCTAAACGACCAAAGTAATCTGCTACATGCGCAAATCGTTCAGCTGGCCAACGTTTCTCAGGAACGGCGCTACCGATATTAAATCCAATGAGTATATCAGTATCAGTTAATCCATGACTAGAATAAAACTCTCGAGCCTGACGACGCCATTCTTCACAGATTTCAATATGTAAACCAGAGTTAGAAGTATCTGTTACACCTAATTGCTCTAGTACATTAATGTACATATCCGCAGCATGACGAGTTTTACGATCTAAGCGCGTATACTTTGTCATGAATGGTCTAAAGAGGAAATGGCTCATACCAGTTGTAATAGGTGCATGAATCTTCCATGCTAAATATGAAGTACGCTCATTAGGATGCAAATTAATGACAATGTCAGGTTTTCCCTTAGCATTGATTTCACGAGCCACTTCATTGAGACCTGAGATGCTATTATGGCGCCCTTTTTTATCTACAACAATAAGTTCATCAATATTTGGATTATATTCCATTACTTGTTGTAATTTTTCATCTATTACATACGTAATATGACTATGAGGAGCCGCTTTGCGAAGCACTTCTAAAAACGGAGTCGTTAATATAACATCGCCTAAATGCATTAAAAAGGTTACCACAATGCGCTTATAATCTAGTTCCATTATAGTTCCTTTCCAAGTACTTGTTCATACACTGACCATACCGCGTCTACAGGAATTTGTGCCATACAATCTGGATCATCTACTAGTGGTTGCTCAGGTGTAGCCTTAGAAGTAGGTGAAATAATGAGATGTACATGACTACCACCATAAGGACCTGTACGCTTAGGTGATGTTGTACCAAACATGGCAATCAAAGGACGCTTCAAAGCATTTGCAATATGCAATGGTCCCGTATCGGCACTAATAAAAATCTGACAATGACGAATCAACTCAATGAGTTCAGGCATGGTTGTAGATCCCACTAAATTGATGAGATTCTTATGTTTTACATAATTTTCTATGAAAGCACCTTTATCTACATCATCAGGAGCACCGGCAATAACAACCTTCTTACCAGATTCACATAAACGAATACAAAGTTCTCCAAAATTTAGAAGTGGCCACTCCTTAACAATCCATCGTGCCCCTGGTACAACTACAATATATTCATCATCTACACCATGGCATTTCAACTTTTGTTTTATGGATTTCTCAGCCTCAACGTAAGCTGGCATAGGAAATTCAATCTCCTCTACCTCACCACCAAGTACACGTACAGTATCAAGATACCGTTCGATAACATGGTCGTATTTATGCTCACCTACTAATGCTTTATTAACAAGATTACTGCCCTCACGAAGCTCCCAGTAGCCATATTTTTCAGGGGCACCAGATAATAAAGAAACAATAGCACTTTTCGCGATGCATTGAAGGTCTAAGGTCATATCAAAATGACGACTATGTAGCTCCTTGCGCAATTGATATAAATACGTAGGCTTCTTTAGTTGTTTTTTGTCAATGATAATCACGTCATCAACCCATGGTGTACCAGGTAAGAGGCTAGCGAATTGCTCATGAATAGCCCATGTAATACGCGCATTAGGCCAATTCTTGCGCACAGCGTACAAGGTAGGCAATGCGTGAATTACATCACCTAAGGAACTCATCTTGATGATGAGTATATTCTTGTAATCTTTCATAAAGCCTCCCCAAATACAACACAACAAACCCAAATATATTCTTCCGAAATAAACTAAATGGAATAAATGATTAAATTATTGTTTTAATGAAATCCAATAGATTAGAGCCTTTAAATAGGTACCCCTTAATGCCAGCAGCCTCAGCTGCATCAACATCACGCTGACTATCACCGATAAGAAAACTATCTGATATATTTACATCATAATCCTTAATAGCTTGCTTAATCATGCCAGGTTTAGGCTTTCTACATTCACATTCTACTGCATAGAGAGGAACAATACCTTCTTTATGATGTGGGCAATAATAGAAATGTAAAATCGGTGCTCCACTGCGATCTAGTTCATGAGCCATATAGTCATGTAAAATCTGAACATCAGATTCTTTATAATAACCACGAGCTACACCACTCTGATTTGTCACGACAATGAGATCATAGCCCTTACTATGAGCATAAGCAAGGGCCTCTTTTGCACCATCTACCCACTCTAAATCGCTGATTTTGTATAGATAACTAACATCCTTATTAATAACACCATCGCGATCTAAAAATAATACCTTGCGCATTAGCGTAAATATCCTTCGTTATTATCTAATAGTTCACAATATTCTTTAACGGCATCTTCCATTTTATGGAACCCTTTGTCATAGCCAGCGGCTAACAATTTAGTAGTATCAGCCTCTGTAAAGCTTTGGTATTTACCCTTTAACACCTCTGGGAATGGCACATATTCAATTTTGCCTTGACCATTGTAGTCGATAACAGCTTGCATGAATTGGTTAAAGCTATGAGCATTACCTGTACCACAGTTAAAAGTACCAGAGATTTCAGGATGCTCCCAGAAATAGAAGTTTACATTAACTACGTCTTTTACATAAATAAAGTCACGTGTTTGACCACCATCTTCGTAGCCATCTGTACCTTCAAAGAGATTAATAATACCTGTTTCTTTATTTTTGTAGAACATTTGACGTACTAAAGAAGCCATTTTATCTTTATGAGCTTCGTTAGGACCGTATACGTTAAAGTAACGTAAACCTACAACTTGAGCTGTATATTCACCTTCATATTTACGTACATAACGGTCGAATAACAATTTAGAATACGCATATGGGTTAAGTGCTTCTTCAGCTTCGGGCTTTTCTACGAAACCATTTGTACCATTACCATATGTGGATGCAGAGGATGCATAGATGAATGGAATACGGCGGTCTTGGCAATAATGGAATAGATTTTTAGAACCTTCATAGTTGTTCTTCATCATATATTTGCCATTATATTCCATCGTATCTGCACAAGCGCCTTCGTGGAATACGACTTCAATCGGGCCTACATCAAATGTACCATCAGCAATAGCACAATCAAAATCATCACAATCGATGTAATCTAGAAATTCTAAATTTTGAATATTGCGAATCTTACGACCATCTGTAAGATCATCAACGATGAGAATATCTGTACGACCACGATCATTCAGTGCTTTCACAATATTACTGCCAATAAAACCAGCACCACCTGTTACGATAATCATAATTCGCCCTCCTTAGCCATAGTGGCTATTTTCCCTACAATATCTGATGTAGAGTAACCTTCTTTAAACGAAAGAACCTCTACATTGTCAACGGACTCCCGTCCTATAATATCTTCTATTTTGTAATCTCCGCCCTTAACAAGAATATTGGGACGTAAGTACGCTAGTAATTCAGCCGGCGTATTTTCTTCGAATAACACAACCCCATCGATGCATCGCAGCGCACTCAACAAGGCCGCTCTATCCTCTTCACTTACGATGGGCCGTGTTTTCCCTTTTAAGCGTCGAACAGATGAATCAGAATTTAATCCAATGATTAAATGATCCCCCAGTTGTGCAGCTTCTTGTAAATACGTGATATGTCCACGATGAAGAATGTCAAAACAACCATTTGTGAACACTACTGTCTCACCTTTGCTTTGCCATTGTGAAACGAGTTCTTTCATTTCTTCCTTTGTATATAATGGTTTAGATTGAATACTATGTTTATAGAAATGCCATAAGTCTAATAGCTCAGAACGATGTATTGGATACGTACCAACCTTAGATACTACAATACCCGCTGCACCATTGGCGATATGCAAGGCTAAACGCATCGACAAACCACTTGCAAGACAGGTCATCATCATGGATACAACGGTATCTCCTGCACCACTCACATCAAATACTTCTTGTTGAGTAGCAGGATTATGCCATGTACGACCATCCTTTGCAATAACCGTAATCCCTTTTGCAGAGCGCGTAGCTACAATATAATCTAAATCTACAGTAGCGAGTACAGACTTAGCAGCCTCTACGATAGTAGCATCATCATTTTCTAATTTACGGCCTACACATTCACCGAGTTCTTTCACATTCGGTGTAATACATGTAGCACCATTGTATTTAGACCAGTCTGCCCCCTTAGGATCTACAATGGTTTGCACACCATATTCCTTGGCCAAACTAAAGATTGTCTTCAAAAAGGTAGGCGTACAAACGCCTTTACCATAATCGGATACGACAATACCATCAATACCAACTTTACATAGATTTTCAAGCCAACTAGATAGTTGTTGCTCTTCTTGGTACGTTAGATCTGTAATCGTTTCAAAATCAAGACGCATCATCTGTTGACGATCACCTAAGATGCGCATCTTAGTAATAGTAGAGCGGTCATCACTAGTGATTAAACCAGTCGTATCGATTTTATCAGTATCAAGTAAATGTTGTAATAAACGGCCATGGTCATCATTACCTGCTAATGCACCAAGATACACCTTACAGTCTAAATTAGACAAATTAGATGCAACATTACCAGCTCCACCAAGGACCTCTTTCATATTGGACACGCGGTTTACAGGAACCGGTGCTTCTGGAGAAATACGACTTACATCACCAAAAACATAACGATCTACCATTACATCACCTACAACGGCAATCTTTAAGTTCGGTAGTTGTTTTGTTAAAAATTGATTAATGGTAGTATTTATCATAATCCACCTATTCCTTACCCAAATATACATGTCTTCTTATTTATAAAAAACCTTTGTTTGAAATAGTATGTACCTATATCTAATAACCTAGTGGTTAGTAATCTTCTTCAATGATTTCACACATAATGTGGCCAGCTAAGATATGCATTTCTTGAATGCGTGCCGTCACATTACTGGGAATCGCCAATGTAATATCACATAGTTCAGCTAATTTGCCACCACCTTCACCGGTGAAAGCAATGGTATGCATACCAATAGAGCGAGCCATTTCAGCCGCTTTCACAACATTCTTGGAATTCCCAGAGGTGGAAATACCGATAAGAACATCACCTGTACGGCCTAAGCCCTCCACTTGACGAGCAAAAACAGCATCAAAATCATAATCATTGGCAATAGCTGTTAAAGCGGATGTATCTGTCGTTAATGCAACAGCCGCAAAAGAACGGCGTTCTTTTTTGAAACGACCGATTAATTCTGCCGCTAAATGTTGAGAGTCCGCAGCAGAACCACCATTACCACAGAATAAAATTTTATTACCATTATCGATCGCTGTCTTACAGCGATATCCGATTTCTTGAATGGTATCCATATGTTCCATCGTCTTACCAAACACTTCGAGATGCTCAGTAAAACGATCAGCAATGATTGGATTTAAATCAGTCATTATAAAATCTCCTTTAGTAGTCTATCTGCATTTTTCCAGAACAACTTTTCACACTGTTCCACAGATAAGCCTGCCTCTATAAATGCATCATAAAGACGACTTATTTGGGACATATCTGCAATCTCTGTATCTGGTGGAATCCCATCAAAATCAGTTCCCAACGCCACTACCTCTTCACCGCCCTTGTCGATGAGATATAGACCGTGCTTTACAATATCTTCAATGCGACTAATTGGCGATGTACCGAGAAAATTCTGTGCAAAATTAAGTCCTATAATACCGCCCTTATTAGCGATAAGTCTAATAAGATTATCCGGCAAATTTCGCGTATGAGCCCTAACTTCCCGTGCATTTGAATGGGAAGCTATAAAAGGAACATCTAGAATATCTCCTAGTTGCTCTGTACCAGCATCATTGAGATGTGAGCAGTCAACGATCATCCCTAAATCTTGCATAGCCTCAACGAATTCAACACCTTTAGATGTTAATTGTTTATGCTGCTCACCACAATGTGGCTCGCCAAGACCATTCGGATAATTCCACGTTAGTGTTATAAGTCTAACCCCATCTTGGTAAGCTTGGTTAAGTTTATTCAAATCGCCACGTAGTACGCCACCTTCTTCAATAGACATGAGCGCCCCAATCTTACCAGACTTGTATACAGACTCTATATCTTGATAAGAGAGCACATGCTGTATGTGCTCTCCATAGTGATGAATTTGTGATACACACAAATTACGCATCTCTTCATAGCGACCATAAGGATCATTCGTTTCACCAATATTAATAAAGAGCGCAAAGTCTTGTATCTTGCTATGAGCCTTTTGTAATTTTTCTATATCTATTTTCCAAGTATTACGATATAAATCACCACTATCAGGATGATCTAGCAGTTGCATCATCGTATCGCAATGTAAATCTATCATAAAGCCTCACGCATCGCTAATTTCAAAACCATGTATAACCAATCAGTAATACAAAATCCATTATTCTTCTACGACAGGTTTGCGTTTCGGCTTTTTAGCATCTAACTTCTTCAGAGCCTTTAACTCTTCCATAAAGCTATCAATATTATCAAACTTACGATATACACTGGCAAAACGAACATATGCAACTTGATCTATGTCTTTCAGTTGTTGTAACACGAGCTCACCAATGCGATCAGTTGTAACCTCTTGGTTAATTTCATTCCGAATATCGCGCTCTACATCATTAACTACTTGCTCCATCACGGACATAGGAACTGTACGCTTGTCACAAGAGCGCAATAGACCATTCAATAATTTACCACGGTCAAATAATTCACGTCGTCCATTTTTCTTCAATACCATGAGTGGTACTTCTTCTATAATTTCATAGGTAGTAAAGCGACGGCCACAATTAATACATTCACGGCGACGGCGAATACTATTTCCTTCATCAGTCGTTCTAGAGTCTGTTACCTTCGTGTCTGTGTGTTGGCAATAAGGACATCTCATCTGTTACTACTCCTTTTCTACTAATCATTCTGAAATAACGTATAATACGCCCATTTTCTCTACTATATATAGTACCATGAAACCCTTGAAAATACAAAGAATCCCTAGGATTTCCTAGGGATTCTTCCATTATTCTTCAATTTTTCATTTTATGAAATATTTGAGAAATAATATTTTTAATTTTAAATGATTGTTAGCTTATCGTTTTAAAGCATCTTCAATACGAAGCAAGCAGTCACCAGATTCGATACGGCTACCTTCACGTACAAGGATTTCTTCTACGATACCGTCGATAGGAGCTGTAATTGTTGTTTCCATTTTCATTGCTTCTGTAACGATCAATGGTTCACCTTTAGTTACAGATTGACCATTCTTAATAAGGATCTTAACAACGGAACCAGACAATGTAGCACCAATTTCACCAGGGTTAGATTCATCCGCTTTGCGACGAACAACACCAGTTGTCTTAGCATGTTTATCATGAACCTTAATGCTACGAGGTTGACCATTAAACTCGAACAATACGATGCGATTACCATCTTCATCAGGTTCAGAGAAACCATTCATCTTGATAATCAGTGTTTTACCTTTTTCAATGGTTACTTGAATTTCTTCGCCCCGTTTCATACCAAAGAAGAATGTTGGAGTATCTAATACAGATACATCACCAAAGTCTTTTACAAATTTATTGTAATCTTGGTAAACCTTAGGATACAAGCAATATGCACTAATATCTTCATCAGTTGTTTGGGCTCCCATTTCGCTTAATTCATGACGAATATGTTCAAAATCTGTTGGAGGTAATACAGCACCAGGGCGAACTGTGATTGGGCGAGCACCTTTCAAGATGATTTTTTGTAATTTTTCAGGGAAGCCTTGATATGGAGTACCAAGACGTCCTTCAAAGAATTCAACTACGGATTGAGGGAAATCCAATACATCGCCTTTTTCGTAGATATCTTTTTCAGTTAAGTTGTTTTGTACCATGTACAATGTCATATCCCCTACCACTTTAGAGGATGGTGTAACTTTAATGATATCACCAAACATCATGTTTACTTGGTGGTACATTTTCTTAATATCTGTCCAACGATCACCAAGCCCTACCATTTTAGCTTGTTGTTGCAAGTTAGAGTATTGTCCACCTGGCATTTCATGTTGATATACTTCAGTATTAGGATATGCTTCTGCTTTATCTACACCTTTGTAATATGGTCTGATACTACCAAAATAATGAGACATTTCTTCCATGTAATCAATGTTCATTTCTGGTTGACGTTCATGACCAGACAATGCATAGTACATGGAATTCATGCTAGGTTGAGAAGTACCATTAGCAAATGCTGAGTATGCTAAGTCGATTACATCAACACCAGCATCTACAGCGCGGCCATATGTATAGATAGAGTTACCGGAGCCTTCATGAGTATGCAAGTGAATTGGAACAGAGACAGCATCTTTCAAGGCAGATACCAAGTTATAAGAAGCTTGTGGTTTTAAAAGGCCGGCCATATCTTTAATGGCAATAATATTGGCACCAGCTTTTTCAAGCTCTTTTGCCATATTTACATAATAGACCAAGTTGTATTTTGTACGAGCACCATCAAGGATATCGCCAGTATAGCACAATGCAACTTCAGCTATTTTATTTTGTGCACGCACTTCATCGATAGCAACATGCATATTATCAAGACTATTCAAGCTATCAAATACGCGGAATACATCAATACCATTAGCAGCAGCCCGTTGAATGAATTGACGAACTACGTTGTCTGGATACGATGTGTAACCTACGGCATTTGCACCACGAAGAAGCATTTGAAGCAATGTATTTGGCACTTCACGACGGAACATGCGCAAACGCTCCCACGGATCTTCATGTAAGAATCGGTATGATACGTCAAAAGTAGCACCCCCCCAACATTCTAAGGAGAATAAGTTAGGTACACCTTTTGCAGCATGACCAGCTACGCGAGCCATATCGATTGTACGAAGACGTGTAGCAAACAAGGATTGATGGGCATCACGCCAAGTGGTATCAGTGAAGAATACTTGTTTTTGTTCCGATAACCATTTACTGAATTTATCTGGTCCAAGTTCATCAAATTTTTGTTTTGTACCAGATGCTGGACTTACATCCAAAGTAGATGGCATTTGAATCGGTTCAAAGTCAGGAACCTCTTGAGCCCCTGCACCAGAATAGCCATTAATTGTAACATCAGCAATGTAACGTAATAATTTAGTACCACGGTCACGATCTGGTTTCAATTCGAATAATTCAGGATGTTCTTCAATGAAGTTTACATTGTAAGAACCACTTTGGAATTCAGGATGTTCCAATACATTAATCAAGAAGTGAATATTTGTTTTTACACCGCGAATACGGAACTCTTTTAAGCAACGAAGCATTTTACGAATAGTTTCTTCGTTGTTAGGACCAAATGCTGTCGCTTTCACAAGCAAGGAGTCATAGTAAGGTGTTACAACGGCACCTGTAAAAGCATTACCAGAATCAAGACGGATACCAAAACCACCAGAGCTACGGTACGCTAAGATTTTACCGGTATCAGGCATAAAGTTGTTTTTAGGATCTTCTGTGGTAATACGACATTGGATAGCAGTGCCTTTACAAGGAATTTTATCCTGCTCAGGAATACCTACTTCAGGGCTATGTAAACTAAAGCCTTCAGCGATTCTAATTTGAGCATGAACAATGTCAATATCTGTAATCATTTCTGTTACAGTATGCTCTACTTGAATACGTGGATTAACTTCGATAAAGTAGAAGCTACCATCAGCAGTTACCAAAAATTCTACAGTACCTGCATTCACGTAGCCAACATTTTTCATGATTTTAACGGCAGCATCACATACAGCTTTACGAGTTTCTAATGATAACGCAAAGGCTGGCGCCATTTCAACTACTTTTTGGTGACGACGTTGAACAGAGCAATCACGTTCATGCAAATGAACTACATTACCATGTTCATCACCTAAGATTTGAACTTCAATATGTTTAGGCTCTACAATAAGTTTTTCTACATATACATCATCATCACCAAACGCAGCTTTTGCTTCAGACTTAGCACGATCATATGCATCTCTAAGATCTTCTTTATGATGAACTTCACGCATACCACGACCGCCGCCGCCATTAACGGCTTTAATCATCAATGGAAACCCATGTGTATCAGCAAATTCTTCTAGTTGAGTATAATCTTTTAAAGCTCCATCAGAACCTGGGATCATCGGAATTTTTGCTAATTTAGCTTGCTCACGAGCATTTACTTTATCACCAAACATATTCAAATGCTTGATTTTAGGCCCGATAAAGATAATTCCTTCTTCTTCACAACGACGAGCAAAGCCTTCATTTTCAGATAAAAAGCCATAACCTGGATGGATAGCATCGATGTCATGTTCTTTTGCAATACGGATGATATCTTCAATATCAAGATATGCGTCAACTGGTTTTTTACCGTCCCCTACGAGATAGGCTTCATCGGCTTGGTTACGGTGTAAGGATAATGTATCCTCTTTAGAGTAAATGGCTACAGTTTTAATCCCCATTTCATTACATGCACGGAACACGCGGATCGCAATTTCTCCACGGTTGGCAACCAATACGGATTTAATTTTTCTCATGTATTGCCTCCTACTAGCTTCCACAAATGTGAACTATCAGCTTTCATTTTTATTAATATATGAATATTTCCTATACTTATAGATAAATCAATATTGAGGAAAGCCTCATCAAAATTTATGATGAGGTTTTATATTCATAATAATATATACTTATTATACAATATTTTCATTATATTTAAAGGATTATACCAATTATGAAAGTATAAAATATATTTTTTACTGTTCATTACAAAAAATCATATGTCTTTCAATAATGCACATCGAATAAATTCCATTTTATATTACTTACCACCTAGAAAATGATTCATTAATCGATTTAATTGCTCTTGATCAGCTGCCCCCATCAATTCTCTAGCTGAATGCATTGCTAAAAGAGGCAAGCCTACATCAATAGTACGCATTGGTAACATAGCTGATGAAATGGAACCTACTGTAGATCCACCTGGAATATCCGAACGATTTACATAAATCTGATACTGTGCATCCGCTTCTTCACAAAGGCCTTTAACGATAGCAATGGCCTTAGCATCCCCAGCGTAAGATTGGCTACATGCAATCTTAAGGGATAGCCCTTTATTAAGTACAGGAATATTCGTAATGTCATTTTTCTCTGGATAGTTTGGGTGTAATCCGTGTGCTACATCGGAGGAAATCATAAAGCCTTTAGAGATAAAGCTGTCCATCTCTTGATTAGAATATCCTAATGCGTCATACACGCGTTTAACGAGATTTGGTAATATCATGCCAGCCCCACCTTGTTTCGTACGACTGCCCACCTCTTCGTTATCAAAGAGTATAGCACAGCGAACACCATTAACATTCATTTTTTTGGCTTGAATAATACCAGATAATACACTAAAGCAAGATGTTAAATTATCTAAACGAGGTGAGCTAATGAAATCACCTTCCGTACCGAGTACACAGCCTTGTTCCGTAGGATATAAAGTCATTTCATAAGATAATATTTCGGAAGGATCGCAATCTACTTCATCAGCTAAAAACTTTGTCCACTCATCGTATTGAGTATCTGATTCTGAAAATAAACTTGGATTATTTCTATTATTTAAAGGTTTTGTAGGATTATCTTCATTATTACGTTCCATCATCAATATAGGAAGCATTTCTTTTTGACGATTTAGTTTAACCCCATCATTAACAGAGCGATTCATATGAATAGCTAGGTTTGGAACAATAGCGATAGGCCGTTTTGTATCGACTAGAACAGAATCTACGTCAAAGGCATTTTTTCCTTTTAACACAACCGTACCTGCTGCACCTAATGGACGATCAAGCCATGTATTTTCTATAAGACCGCCATACATTTCTACATTTAACTTTGTGTATCCTTTCATAGAGGTTATAGGGTTTGGTTTAACACGAATAGCAGGAAAATCTGTATGAGCCGACGCAATACGTAATGTATGTTCTGGTTTCTTCCCTATATGAAAGGCAAATAAGGTGGTGCCGAACACGTTAACTACATAAGAACCAGAGTCTAACTGCCACTCATCTTCTAAACTGAGCTCTGTAAATCCTGAGTCCAATAGCATTTGTAAACTTGTATCTACTGTGTGATACGGAGATGTACAAGCGCCAATATACTTTAATAATTGTTCATTATCAAACTTCATAGATCCCTCCTATGCACAAATCATATAAAATTTGTACAATTAGCTTGAATAATTTATTATGTATATTATTTTACAATATTTACATTAATTATCTATTAACTACTCATATTTTATCACAAAAAGCCGCCCCTATCGGGACGGCTTTTTATATACGATGTAAATGCATAGTACACTAAGTCTAATAGGTTTAAAGTACATGCCATTACAATCCTATAAAATTGTCAGTACTAAATTTTACCACATACCAATCAACTTCATCCATACAGAGCCAAGACCCATGAAGATAATTAAGTTGATTACAGATGTGAAGAAACCAAGTTTCCACCATATATTTTGAGGAACATAACCAGTATTAAAGATTACTGGAGATGGACCTGCTGCATAGTGAGTCAAAGACATACACAAGTTAGATGTGAATGCAATCATCAACAATGTCAACATAGGTGGGGCACCTGCAGAAATAGCGATTGCAGAGAATGCTACGAACATCGCAGAAATATGCGCTGTTAAGGATGCAAATACATAGTGAGCATATGTATTAACAAGAACAGCTACAACAAAGGCAATTACCCAAGAGCCTTCTGGAATATAACCACCCACTTGAACTGTAGCCCATTTGATAAAGCCCAATTTGGAAAGGAATCCGGCAAAGCCCATCAATGTACCCATCCAAACCAATGTATCCCAAGCACCCTTTTCACTCTTAACATCGTCCCAAATTAGAACGCCTGTAGCAAGTAAAATAGAAATACCTAAGAATGCAACAGTTGTAGCATCAAGTTTTGTAAATTGAGACGTAGCCCACAATACTAATGCTAAAATAAATACGCCAAGCATTACCCATTCTTGGAAAGAAATCTTGCCAAGACCTTTTAACTCTTCACGAATCATTTGTTGAGCTTCACGAGCATCTTTGATTTCCGGTGGATATACTTTATAAATGAAATACGGCATAATAATCAATGCAATAATACCAGGTACGATAGCTGCCATAGCCCAGTCGCCCCATGTAATACCAATACCAAAAGATTGAAGCGCTAATGCTGCAACCAATGTATTACCAGCCATGGATGTTTGGAACATCGCAGATGTAATCGTATTTACTTGGTAAATTGATTGCATCAAGAAAGAACCAATTTTACGAGGTCCATCTTGTGGTTCAGAACCGAAAGCTTTTGCTAAGCTAGTTGTAATTGGCATGATTACACCGCCTACACGAGCTGTGTTAGATGGTGTTGCGGGAGCTAAAATCAAATCAGACAAAGCCAATGCATAGGCCAAACGCAAGGAGCTACTACCAAAAGCAGAAATCAAATTATAAGCAATACGTTTCCCCAAACCAGTTTTAATAAAGCCACGAGAGAATAAGAAAGCACCTACAATTAGCCAGATTGCAGAGTTAGCAAAACCTGAAATACCTTCACTAATCTTTAATGTGCCTGTCAATGCAGCAACAGTAATAACAACGATAGATACGCCACCAATCGGTAACGGCTGAGTAATGAAGCCTACGATAGTAGCTACAAAGATTGCAAATAAATGCCATGACTGAGGAGTTAATCCCTCTGGAGTTGGAACAAACCACAGACCTAAACCAAAGGCTGCTGGAATGATCCAGTTCAATAGTTTTTTCATACACATACATCCTACATAGGAAAACATTAAAATTAAACCAATATATGCCAATACACCCTATAGTATCATGTTAAGAAAAATAAAAATCTATACTAACTATGTTCAGCATATCTGTAGTAAGAGAATTAAAGATATAATTCTATCTTCCTACCATAAATATAACATAATTCACCATAAAAAGATGTGATAAAAAGCTGTGCATTTATAAATACACAGCTTTCATCATCATATGAATCCTATTCAGGTAGAGATACGTCCTCTAAATTTGTTTTTTCGATAGACTCAATATCACCTTTATCGCAAAGGTTTGCAATAGTTGGGTCAATTGGTAAACGGTTCAACAATAATAGACCGTATTTTTGAAGGATTTCTTCGATGTGGCTTTCACCAAAAATTTGATAATCCTTACCGTTATCTGGGCAATGGAAGTAAGAGTAGTTTTCCACCACACCAATAATAGGCACTTGCATTAAATCAGCCATTTTAACTGCTTTTTCAACAATCATGGATACCAAGTCTTGAGGAGATGTAACGATAATAATACCGTCCAATTTCAAGGATTGATATACAGTAATCGCTACGTCACCTGTTCCCGGTGGCATATCAACAAATAAATAATCGATGTCTTTCCAAATAACATCTGTATAAAATTGTTTTACTACATTACCTAAAATAGGACCACGCCATAAAACAGGATCTGTATCGTTTTCCAAAAGGAGGTTAACAGACATAACGTCAATACCGCCTTTAGATTTTACAGGATACATACCGATTTCGTCAGCATATGCCTTTTCCTTAATGCCAAACATCTTAGGAATAGAAGGACCTGTAATATCCGCATCGAGGATACCTACTTTGTAACCTTTACGCGCCATTGTAATGGCCATCAAGCTGGTAACGGAGGATTTACCTACGCCACCTTTGCCAGATACTACACCAATTACATGTTTAACAGAACTAAGCTCGTGTAATTGAGCTGTAAGATCTTGAGGTTGTTGAGACGCGCCACCACCGCAACCAGAAGATTGAGATGGGCATCCGCCACAATCACTGCTGCTACCACAACCCATAGTAAACACCTACTTTCTTTGAGGCTATACCTCACATCTATATTAAAAACTTTTTTATATGGTAAACACAATGTATCTACGCCTACATTGTATCACGTTATATCAAAAATTATCAATATATTACTCACCACAAAATTCTTTAGTTAACCCGCCGAGAATTTCCATCCCCTTTGTAATTTCCTCTACTGTTGGTACCGTATAGCTCAAACGAAATGCATGACCTGCTCCTGCTCCATCTGCTGCAAAGGCACCACATTTAATAATCCCAACATTGCGGTCCATACAAGTTTCAAAGAATACATCACAATCTACATCCTCAGGCATCGTCATCCATGCAAACATACCACCTGTAGGTTGTGTCAAATGAACTTTAGAACTCGCATACTTTTTAAAAGCGTTAAGTAAAGCTTCACATTTCATTTTATATACTTTTCGTACATTATCTAAATGAGCATCGTAATCAATGGTATCAAGAACCTTCGCTACCACCTTTTGAGTTACTAATGGCATTTGACCGGCCGTATTATTTTTTAATGCTTGGATAGCTTCAATAACTTTAGTTGGGCCAAATAAGAAGCCTACACGCAAGCCTGCAGATAATGTTTTAGAATAAGAACCTGCATACAGAACACGATCTTCTGTGTCGAAGGATTTGAACGTTGGAATATATTCTCCGGCGAAACGAATTTCACCATATGGATCATCTTCATAGATAAATAAATCATATTTAGATGCAATAGCATAAATCTCCTTACGGCGCTCTAAAGGCATAGTAATGCCTGTTGGATTCTGGAAGTTGGGAATTAGATAAATATATTTACCTTTACCAGATTGAGCCGCTTTTTCTAACTCACCCGGAATCATACCGTACTCGTCAGTTTTAATACCTATTGCTTTACCGCCCATGTTGCGCACAGAGTTAATAGCACTGGTGAAAGTAAATTCATCCATATACACTTCATCGCCTGGTTCTAAAACTGTAATTGGTACAAGACCTAATAATTGACCTGCACCATTGGAAATAATGAGACCT
The DNA here is from genome assembly GCF_036456085.1 of Veillonella parvula. Lineage (NCBI taxonomy): Bacteria > Bacillati > Bacillota > Negativicutes > Veillonellales > Veillonellaceae > Veillonella > Veillonella parvula. Next base: position 726,449 of record NZ_CP138632.1, read on the forward strand.
TGTCCTTCCGAATTCATCTTATGAGTTTGTACTAAACGTTCTAACGTAAGTTCTGCTAAATGTGCATCACCTTGCATTGGACCATATTGTAAAAGGCTCATAGGATTAGAATGCACAACTTCATCAAAAGCCCTTTCGATGACCTCTACCGGTATCGCTTCTGGCGCAGGATTACCAATACCAAAGCTAATAAAGCCTTCCACGCCTACACCACGTTCAAATACTTCACGAATAAAATTAGGACCTTTTAAGGTTACACGTTCAGGAAGAGAAAAGCTCATACTATCGCCTCTTTCATATATACTATGTAGAAAACACTTCTAAGTAGAAAATATTACTAACATCAAGAATTAAGAATATTACATTATTAAAACGTAAGCAGCCTATAGTTAATTAGTTATTTTGTAATGGCTTACCTAATTAGACTTTATATTACGCATTAGGATCATGCTCTTGTTCCGCATTTTTCTTATTAATATAGTTCTTATATACTTTCCAAAGAATGAAGTATACAACACCTGCAACAAGAACAATAATTCCTAATCGTCCCATATTTTCTTGGAAATTTACAATATCTGTACCAATAGCTACTTCTAAAGCCGTAGATGGAAATTTACCAATCAAGTTTGCCAATATATAATCTCTAGGTTTGATTTTACTAATGGCCCCTAAGGCGGTAATGACTCCAGATGGAAAATACGGTAAGGATCGTGCAAATAACATGACCACAAAACCATTTTTACCGGAAAAATCATCTACTTTCATCAATACCGTACTCTTAGCAATCAACTTGTCCGCTGTATCACGTAAGAAGTAACGCATAATATAAAAGCTAATGACTACACCAATTGTTTCAGCCAACCAAGAAATAATAATCCCTGGCCACATACCAAATACTAAACCATTAGCTGTAGATATGAAAATTGACGGTAAAAAGCCTACGGCGTTAACAAAAATATCGAGGACCATACTCACCAACATGGCCATAGGGCCAAAACTTTGAATATACTCCGCTACCTCTTCCATAGAGCCACTTGTTGCTAAGTGCCACATGGTCGGATAAAATGTAGGATCTACAATATTTATAATAATTAATAAAACAATAAAACCTATGCCTGCTATTAACTGTACCCAACCTTCACCAGAAGGTTTTAAATTTCTTTTACTCATATATACCTCGTATAAAAAAGACTAGCTTCATTATATCACGTATTCTATAGAACAGTTATAACTAGTTACATTTCTTTAATTTGAATAGCTTTTTTAATATATTTAAAATTGATAACCGATATAGCATTAGAGGTGTATACATATATCTATAAAATATGTATCATTACATTAGCATAAAAATTATCGAAAGATGTATAATACTATTATAACGAGAATTTTCTTAATGAAAGAAGGTATAATATGGTATCAGCAGGTCAAACAGCTACGGCTACTGTAACAGTTACAGAATCTAATATTGCTAAAACAATGAAATCTGGTTCTTTAGATGTCTTTGCCACACCAGCCATGTGCGCTTTAATGGAAGAAGCGGCTCAAGCAGCAGTACAACCATACTTAGAAGAAGGTGAAGGCACTGTAGGTATTGCTTTATCCATCACCCATGAAGCCCCTACTCCACTTGGTGCAACAGTAACAGCAAAAGCTATTGTAAGCGCCGTAGAAGGTCGCAAAATCACATTCGATATCGAAGCTTCTGATGGCATTGGTATTATCGGTCGTGGTACACATGAACGCTTTGTCATTAACAACGAAAAATTTATGGCTAAAGTGCATAGTAGAGCAAACGCTAACTAAATATAGCTAGAATATTTATCAATCAAAATCATTAGTTTACTAATATCTTTAGCAGAATAAAAAACGGCATCTATCATACGGTAGATGCCGTTTTTATATACTTTCATGTTTGCATAATTAAATCATATTTGCATAGTTAAATAATTAGCAAATTTTAACTACCCAGCCTTCAGGAGCTTCGATTTCACCATGTTGAATGCCAAGTAATGTGTCATATAATTTTTTAGTGATAGGACCCATATCATCCATGCCAGCAGGAACATTAATAGTGCCTTCTGGAGTATCGATTTGACCTACTGGAGAAATAACAGCCGCTGTACCACAAAGACCAATTTCAGCAAAGTCTTTTAATTCATCTTTATGAACAGGACGATGTTCTACAGTCATACCAAGGTAGTGTTCTGCTACATACATCAAAGAACGACGTGTAATGGATGGCAAGATACTATCAGATTTAGGTGTAACTAATTTACCATCTTTAGTAATAAAGATGAAGTTAGCACCACCAGTTTCTTCTACATGTGTACGAGTAGCCGCATCAAGATACATATTTTCTGCATAGCCTTCATTATGAGCATCAGTGATAGCATACAAACTCATAGCATAATTCAAACCAGCTTTAATATGGCCAGTACCATGAGGAGCTGCACGATCAAAATCAGTAATACGAATTTTGATTGGTTTAGCACCACCTTTAAAGTAAGGGCCTACTGGTGTTGTAAACACACGGAATTGATATTCATCAGCAGGTTTTACACCGATAACGGAGTTTGTACCCATCATGTAAGGACGAATATAAAGGCTTGCACCATGACCATATGGAGGAACAAAGTCTTTATTTGCTTTTACAACTTCTTTTACAGCTTCGAGGAAACGACCTTCAGGTAATGTAGGCATTACAAGGCGTTCACAGGATTGATTCAAACGTTCTGCATTCAAATCTGGACGGAAGCATACGATGTGACCATCTTTTGTATAGTATGCTTTCAAACCTTCAAAAACAGTTTGAGCGTATTGGAATACACCAGCACATTCATTAAGGACAACGTTAGCATCAGTAATTAGACCACCTTCGTCCCATTTACCATCTTTATATGTAGTCAAATAACGGTAGTCGGTTTCTACATAACCAAAACCGAGATTATCCCAATCGATATTCTTGCTCATAACAATAACCTCCATTTATATTGATATACACTTAATCTTATCACTATCATCTTGTATTTTCAATAGATTCTATAGAGATGATAAATTATATATACAGATATAGTATCTATTAAGATATATCATCTATATATAGGTAACATATTAATAGATATGTATATTATCAAATAGGCCCCTAGCTATACTATCGTTGAATATAAAAATTGTTTTTTACAGTATAGCTACCGCCCTATTTATATTATAATAATTTCAGATATACATTATCTTATTTTACTAGAGGTCCCTATTATGAACGAAAATAAAAATTTTTTAATTCCTAATCCTAAAAGTATCATTTGTATCGGCCTTAACTATGCTGATCATATTGCTGAAACTAGTCTAGCTACACATGATTTTCCAGAAATCTTTATGAAAACATCAAATGCTCTTGCAGGTAATCATGATACAATTACTATTGAAGACGAAACTTTCCATTACGATTATGAAGGAGAATTAGTTATCATCATCGGTAAATCTGGTAAAAACATATCTCCTGAAAAGGCAATGGAACATATCTTAGGCTATACCATTGGTAACGACGTATGTGCCCGTACATTACAGTTTAGAGGTTCTCAATGGATCCTTGGCAAATCGCTTGATCACTTTGCTCCTATTGGTCCTAATATTGTATCTCCTGATGATTTTGACTTTGAAAGTGCTACTATTACGACAACAGTAAATGGTGAAATACGTCAACAAGCAAAGCTAGAACAAATGATTTTTAAGCCTTATAACATTATTGCCTTCTTATCAACATATATGACACTCCAAGAAGGTGACATTATCTTTACAGGTACGCCTAGTGGTGTAGTATTAGGTAAAAATGAAAGTAAGTATTCTTGGTTAAAACCAGGAGATATTGTTACAGTTTCCATAAGCGGTATTGGTACCTTAGAAAACAAATTTATTTAAAATAAGTACATTGTAAAAGTATTGTATTTGCTCATATTCTAATTATTACGATATCTATTTACATTACAACTAAATATATCTAAACACAAAAAAAGATTACTTCTATATATGTCTAACTATACATAGAAGTAATCTCTTTTATTATTATCTATGTTTTATATTTACTATTACTTTATTTATGCTCCGACTCTAGGTCTAGCATATATTTCTTGCGTTCAATGCCCCCTGCATATCCTGTTAACTGGCCATTACTACCAATAACACGGTGACAAGGAACGATGATAGAAATTGGATTATGCCCTACAGCCCCTCCTACGGCTTGAGCAGAAAATTTCTCTTTACCTTGTTGCTGTGCAATTTGTTTACCAATATCTCCATATGTTGTAGTTTCACCATAAGGAATTGTCTGTAATATAGACCATACGGATTTACGGAACTCAGTACCTTCTAACTGGATAGGAGGTGTAATAAAGGGATTTTTACCATTAAAGTATTGATTTAGCCACATAATTGTTACTTCAAATGGACCTGTTAGTTGCTCTATATACTCCGCATCATCATAACTAGGTGCATGAGCTTCATCAATAAAAAATAAATCTGTTAAGTATGATAATGTACCAAGCATAACCATAGTTCCTAATGGGCTTTCATAGGTGTATTTATAATTCATAGTACATTAACTCCTTCTTAAGATAACAAATCATTCAATACCTTTTGTATGTCATTATTAAATGATACTGTATTTTGCTGAATATCAAATGGAATCGATTGTTTTTCAATATTAACTGGTACATATAGTGTGTCTATATTGTCATGTGCCATCCGCATAAATGGATATTTGATAATCATCGGCGTATTATAGCCAACACCAAGTTCTAACAATACAGTTTTCTTATCTTTATAATTCTCTATAAAACTTGCATATCGTTTTTGAGCCGCATACCAACCTTCGTCTTGCACAAAGGCACCGTCGACCCGTAAATTCATCGTCATTAGTTCGCCACATCTAGGACAGTGAGGAATTAATTCTGTGGGAATTTTCATATCCTTTTGTTCTTTCACCATACGACGCACTTGTTCTTCATTATCATAAGTCTTTTGATGACATGGCTTAGAGCATTGCCACAAGCCATAATCACCTTGCATGTAATAAAATCTATTTTTATCCACTCCAGCAAATTGCATTTGATGATCTACATTAGTGGTAATCACAAAGTAATTCTTATTTTGTAACAACTCCATCAACCGAATATAAGGTTCACCTGCTGAAATATCATAGCGATTATAGTAGATATGACGGCTCCACCATGCCCAATATTCTTCCATGCTTTCAAATGAATAGAATCCACCAGAATACATATCTGTAATACCATACTTTTTGTGAAAGTCATCAAAGTATTTATGAAAACGCTCACCACTATAGGTCAGACCCGCTGCAGTAGACATACCTGCCCCGATACCAACGAGTACCGCATCAGCAGTATTCAAAAATTCTTTTACACGTTCTATATTATCCCAATAATTTGTTGTAGATGTCATAATCTATATCCTTAAATACGTTAAATACCACTTGGATTTTACTATTTGTTTCTTTTAAATACCTACGTACCGTATCGATAGCAATTTGGGCCGCCAATTCATTAGGAAATCTAAACTCACCTGTAGAAATGCAGCAAAATGCAATGGACTTCAAACTATAAGCATTAGCTAGCTCCAAGCAAGATCTATAGCACGATGACAATTGTTCTTTTTCTAAGTCTGTAACAGTATCATAAACAATAGGCCCTACCGTATGGATAACATGACTGGCAGGTAAATTAAAACCATAGGTCATACGAGCTACACCTGTCTTTTCAGGCATATCCATATACTCAGTCATCCTAGCACAGGCCATACGTAACTCAATACCAGCAAAAGTATGAATGGCATTATCAATACATTTGTGATTCGGTAGAAAACAACCGAGAAACTGCTCATTAGCTGCATTGACTATAGCCTTTACCGCTAGACGCGTTATATCACCTTGCCACAAATAAATTTGTGGTTCTCGTTCTTCCATATCATTAATCGTAACGATGCCTTTTTCATGAGCCAATGTATTTAAATATTCATCCTCTACCTTCATCCACTCAGCGGGCATGGCTCCTGCAGGACGAATATTACATAGTGCTCTAAATAGAGTAAATTGTTCTTCTTCATTTACTGGAATATCTATATGTTCGTTATGTTTCTCTTTATATTCTGCTACTAATCCCTCTAAAATATAACGTAATCGTTCTTGCTGTGTCATATATAACTCCTGAATAGAATTAACTAGATTATAACCTATTATATAGCAAAAAACTGCTAGCACTTAATATGCTAGCAGTAACTTTACTGATTAGTATTGTATCAAAAACTAAGGTCTTACAAAAGCTTGTCCACCATGGTTAACGAGGATATCCCCATCTAATACTTTAGTAGTAACCCCTTGTAGACTGCCTTGGATTTGGCTCATCATAAAGCGATAGCCTGGACTGTTCAAGTGTTTAGTAAGGGCTTCCTGATCGCTATAGATCTGAATGACGTACCAGCGATTTTTTGCGTTTCTTTCACGAAGCACATAACCAGCTTTATAACCCGCATCATCTCGAACGGCACGTTCCATATCTAGTTGATATTGTCGTTGTACCGTATCGATTTCATTGCTATCAACAGTAAACTCAGTTAAGGTCACTACTGCCTTACCATCATTTACAATGGATAATGCTTCTTTCTTTTCAAATAAAAGTACAGACTGCACATCGTACATCTTACGATTTGTTAATTTAGAACCGACTTCATTAACAAATGTTTGATAATGGTCAGATTTGCGATGTGTTTCAATAGCAGCTAAATCTTTATAGATTTCAACTACATAAGACTCCGAAGGATTACCTTTTACATGCGCCACATTCATGGACAATGTATTAGGTTCTTTTTCCATAGATGCTGTCAGATTAGCTACACCTGCACTATTATAAGTGCCTTGTAACTCTACAGGTACTTCGAAACGATACATACCTACGCTAGGTGCTGTATCTACAGATTGATCCCGTTCCATAACAAGAGCTGCAAAAGATGTACTTACACCTAATACGGCAATAGCAGATGTTAGTACAATACGTTTTAATAAATTTTTATTCATATATACTCCTTTACATATATCTTGATAACTTCTCGGCAAACAAACCAATACGCTTATAAGTTAACAACTCACATACTCTTGATGTAAATTGTCCAAATCTACGGTAAAAGAAATTAAAAGTTAGATATGCTGGTATTGTACTGATAGTTTTAGGCAAGCGACGAAATATATTTTTTATGGAATATAACTCTTTATAGATCCAAAGATAGCCTTTTTCTAATTCTTCTTTAGACATACCTAACGGTGATACAACTACGTGAGACGTATTATATTTTGATAAATCATAATCAAAAATTCTATTTTGAGCTTCCATTCTCTTGTAGAATTCAGTACCTGGGTATGGTGTGACAATATGTGATGTAATTGTATCAATTTTCTGGCTAATAATCCAATCTAACGTATTTTTAAAAGTCTCTGGTGTATCTCCATCTAAGCCAAATACAAAGCTAGCATTAACCATAATACCACGCTTATGTAATTCGTTAATAAGTCGTTCAAACTCTTCACGATTATTCTGCATTTTATGAACGCTAGATAAAGATTGAGGGCTGATACTTTCAAAACCAATAAATAAACTCTGACAACCAGTTTCTTTCATTAAATCCATCAATTCAGGGTGTTGCCCTATTTTCATAGTAACCGCTGCATTCCAGTTTAACTTCAAAGGTTTAATACGTTCTAAAAACTGTTTAGTCCAAGAAATATTACCAATAAAATTATCATCAATAAACATAATATGTTTTGTACCTAATCGTTTGATATCTCCCAACACATCCTCTATATTGCGATTAATATATTGGTGTGTTCCAGAGCTATTATAGCAAAAATCGCACTTATGAGGACAACTTCTACTAGTAGAAACAACGTTATACCATAAGTAATCGGTCTTATCTATCAAGTCATATGCAGGTGATGCAATATCATCTCCAGATTCTAAAGGCGCAGAAACATATTGAGATTGCAACCGACCATGTTTAGCATCTTCTATAATTTGAGGCCATGTATTTTCTGCGAAACCTATACAAAGACTATCAAATGCCTCCTTAGGTACGGTATCGAATGCTGTCGTAATATGTATACCACCAGCAATCACCTTAGCCCCTTTCTTTCTATATATAGCTGCAATTTCAATTGCTCTAGGCAATACATCAACAGTCACCGCAATACCTACTAAATCAGGTACATCATTAAAATCTAGTTCTCTAATATTTTCATTTTCAATTGTGACCTCACACTCATGCCGAATAATATTAGCCACAGTTAATAACCCTAAATGTGGGGACATACGTATTTTTAAATCTGTATCCATAGGACGCTTCAACATACGTGGTTGAATCAATTTAACTTTCATATAAAACCTCTTATATAACAAATGCTTTTACATTATTATAAAAGATTATGAGTCCTTTTGCATATAAAAACATCCTATCTATTAAAACTATATTGAGTAATATTAGTTCCAACAAATAGGATGTTAAGCTTATATTGTTATATATTCAATAGTTGTACCATGCTCTTCAATAAGTTTAACTAGTTCTTTGCCTTGAAGCCACACAGTCGCATCATTTTGGTTCGGATGTATGCCGATTACATTATTTTCGTAGTCCGCATCAATATAATAATGGACCTTACGGTCCTCATCATGGAGCAAGCAAAATGGAGATACGTGACCTGGTTTAATCTTCAATATATCCCATAGTTCTTCTTCAGAACCAAAGGAAATTTTTTTAAGTTTGTGGTCCTTACGAAATTGTTTTAAATCTACACGCTTTGATCCACGAACAGTAATTAAATAGTAATGCTCTCGTTTATGATCTCGTATAAATAAATTCTTCGCATCCCAATCAGGATATGGCAACTGCACATTTGGCTTATCGTCCATACTAAATAATGGTGCGTGATCTGTAATTTCAAAATCGATATGATGGTCACGCAAACAATCATATACGCCTTGTTTATCTAACATGTAATACCTCTAATACATCGGTTATTCTTTGTGAAAGTAACTAGCATAATGAAAGTATCTATTATATCTAGCTAAATATATCTCCAAAATTAGTTTGGAATCGTATAGGTTCCATCAAATACAAATAAATGAGGGTTCTCATGTACAAATACATCTTCAAAGATACCATCATATGTATATACTGCATCATCTTTTTCATCGAGAAAATCAAAGAATTCTGGATTATTCTCAGATTGTTGTAATAAGTACCATCGTTCCGCTCTATCAAATGGTACAGTACCACCAAAGAAATCTAGTACTGATTGGAAATTATCTGCCAACTCTTTCATATTGAATAGACGCAACCCCACTAAAGTATCTTCCCATACGATACCTGTAGAGTTATAGAAAAACTGGTGATGACCACCATTATTGACCTCAGCAAAATACCAACATATTGCATTAAGATATCGTTGCTCTAATGTAAACTCTTTAGATGTTTCTATATAATCATCATAAGAGCCATAAATATTTATGGTCCAATATGCAGGTTCATTAATAGTCCACATATCATCAGTTTCTTTAATTTCTTCAACAGTTATAGTCCGATGCTGAGATACACCTCTCCTATTCTTCTGTTTTTCGGCTACGTATTTACTATAAGCAGAACACAATTCTGGGTAATCAGACTCACACCTTTCAAAATCTATCTGCATATAACACATATCAATAATCTCAAAAAAATATCCTGTTATATTATTTCGATTCTCACTAACAGCTAGGCGTATACCATTATCTACAAGTGCTAGCATATGTTGCATATTATTGGATGTATAAACCTCATGATTATTAGAAACAATAGCGCCATAGGAGTAAGCACAGCGATAATACCACACAGCATCTCTATACTCTTCATCTATAGAGTTTAATACCTTGATAGCTTCTTCCGGTTTATCATTATTGTTATACGCTCTACCAAGCTCACCTAATAAAGGTACAGGTAGATTCTCGATGCCCACACCAGTTAATGTCTCAATAATCAGCTCCTCTTGTCCTATATCATTAAGATCTTTAATAGTTTGTAATTGCGCCTCTTCAGAAAAAGATAAAAAACGTTCAACACTTAACGACATACAATACGCATCCCTTCATCCCAATTAATATGTATATGAAATCATTCTAAAGTAGTAATATTAACCAACACACAAAACAATAAACTTTACTTAATGGTGATTGATTTATAAGATGGGTTATTTACTTAGCTGCCACAACATACATAAAAGACAGGGATACCATCTTCATTATCGATGAGGCCATGTCCCTCGCACTCATGTCCCTCGTATTCTATGCCTTCATAGAATATATGATCGCCTAATTCTTTATTGGCCATTAAATTTTGTAACTTAAAGGTAAGTTCTTCTCCCGTAAAATATTTACCATTATCAGCAGTAATATGGGCCATGATTTCTACTTGCCACATGTTATCTTCTTTTTCTTCTTCTAGTAACTCTTCACCGTTTAAACGTTCATTATTATGAAGCTGATTTTCACTTTCTATCCATGCTTCATAAGTCACTAAAATTTCAGGCTCTTCTAATAGCGCTAATGCACTTTCCTTAGCGCCATACTCAGCATACTCCTCTAATATTTGATTAAACTCTTTAGAAAAATTCTCTTTAGTATATGATTTTTTATTGAATACCCAATGCACTGCACTGTAAGAAGGATAGTTATCCTCTGATATTTCAAGTTGCTCTGCGTCAAGTTTATTAATTTCAGCATTTTGGCTCTTATTAACGAACGTTTTAATCGTTTCAAAAATCATAGGATAATCCTTTTCATACTCACTTGGCTTTATAAAAGATAAAATATATTCTACCACTTCACAGCACCAGCTCAATTGTTTTTCTAAGTGTGCTTCTTTTGTCTTTTTCATAGCAGTTTCAATTAACTGTAAAGCTTGCTGCACATGTTCAGAATGATAACTTTCACCATGTGCTAAAGAGGCATGCGCATAACCCTTACGATAATACCAAGACCAATCACGGTAAGACTCATCAATACGTTCAAATAACTCAACAGCCTCTGCTGCACGGTCATTATTGTTGTAGATACGTCCTAAGGTACTTAACAATATAGGAGATAAATTATCGATGCCTATATTAGTTAAAAGTTCCATAGCACGATCAATATCTAGGTCCTCTTGTTCATTAATAAGTTTTACCTTATCCTCATCACTTAACGCTTGAAACTCTTCATCCGTAATGTCTTCTATGCTTATATATAATTGCTTAATAAAATCCCCAAAACTATCTGCTAAAAGAGTGATAGAGTAATCCCCTTCTTGGTCTACTCGGACTACCTTAGGCTCATCTGTAGGACCACACTCACGATAATCGAGAAAAATCATATCGTGACCGCCAGAAATCGTATCCGCCACCACGACACCAATAGGAGGATATTCCCATTTAGACATCCAAAATTCGTTGCCAAATTCTCCAAAAATAGATTTCTTTTTATCTCTATCAATGCCATATATGCCTGTCACATATACACACTCACCATCATTATTAATAAAGCAGTTCTTATTCAATACACCGCCATTATGATTGTTAAGTAATTCAATATATGCTGCAGGTAATGTATAGCCTAGCTCAGTTTCAGCATCTTTAATATCCTTATCGGTAACAGGTTTACCTATATAGGATTCAAATGCATAATCAACATCGTTCCAAAATCCGGTCCAATCAAAGTCTTTTAGATTACTCATAATACTCGCTCCTAGTTAATAGATTATTTTAACCAAATGGTTTCTCATCACTGTAATATTCTTTAATTAAAGCTTTTACCCTGCGTCGTATCAAAATGGTATCAACCATATAGGAAAAAATGATATAAGGAGATACATTTATAATCGCTATAGGGGCTAAAATAAGTGCTACTCTCAATAAGTCAAGGGAATATGCATACCATTTAAAATCAATGGTATTTAAAATTGGTGTGACATAGTCAAAGACTTTTATCTCCCATTGCATTAAGGAGTTTAATTCTTCACTAGTTCCTAATAGCCAAACAAAACTTACAGCAAAGATCAGACAATATAATATACCAACTGGAATCAATATCTTCGCTCTCTTTTTTAATAGCTCACGGCAAATCGCATCTTCTTCCTCTGGTGTTACATCATATACCATATTGTATTGAATCTGAATCCGTCTAAATCGATAGCGAATATACTTATATAAGAGGTTATTCGGTCTGTATAACATGATATGCTCCACATATACGTCATAATGGGGAAAACATTAAGAATATATCAGCCATCTACGGCAAAATAATACAAATCTTGGATTAGTCATTTTCAATATCCTTTACTAGCTTTCCGTATTATGTCTTAAATCTAACACGATTTCCCAGCTATCTAATGCTGGAACCTTATGATGTGCAATAAAATCTTCTATTATCTGTAATACCTCTTGATGGCCCAATTCATTTTTACCATATATGATAGCGCCCTGCTCGCCATCATTAGTTACACTAAGTTCTATATGTAATAAATCAGTATCTTCATCACAGCAAACTTGTACAAAGTTATACTGTTTATTATCTATTGAGATTTTATTTGATGGGGATACAATCACAAAATCTTGCTCTTGATCCTGAATAGCATATAGATTTTGCTCAACTTCATTCAGTGTAATACCTTCATATTTATAGGTACCTATATCAATTGACCAATTTGTATATGTTTTCTCAAATGAATCTGTCGTCATATGTATCGCCTCTCCTTTACAATATAGACTAAAATAAGGTTTCTAATTGACCTGACATATCCGCCATAAATTCATCAAATTTACAAAGTTCTCGTAACTCTTGATGTTCTATATCATAGCAACTTATCTTCTTAGTTTTAGTGTCCCATACAATTTGCCAATCGTTATACTCGCCTAGTTCTTTAGATAAACGCAATAGATTACGGCGACCTAATTTAAATGGAATTGTATCAATAAGTGGGAAGAACTCTATAGATATAAAATCGGAGTCTGGTAATTCAAAGTAAAGATGTTCACCTTCTAAAAAATTCACTAATGCTTTTGGTAATTTAAATGGCTTTAACTGATCTATTTTATTCTGTATATCATGGAACTCCGTAGGCTCTAAGGATTTAAAATACTCTGCCATTTCCATATCGCCTTTTTCAACGGCAATGCTATAGGGACGCATACCATCCTTTTCTGTGATGGTAACGTCAGCATTATGTTCTACCAAGTATTTGCACATCTGTAAATCCACATAACGAGCCGCAACGCACAATGGGGTTGGCTTAAAGGGATATACAGAATCAGGCTTATTGTAATTAATATCTACACCATTATGAATAAAGAAATCTAGAACCTCATAATTTCTATCTGTAATGATATTTCTGAAAGCTTTACCGCCATACTTCTGTACCGTATGACCTAAGTCATGAATAATTTGTAGGTTCTCATATTTCTTGCCATATAAAGCAGCTTGAAAAGCATCTACTTTCACACGGTTCAAAGCGTGAATATTAGCACCATGAGCCACAACATAGTCTATACTCTCTTTATTACCATACTGTACCGCTAATAAGAAACTTGGATTTTCTTCATCATTAAGATTAGCACCATGTTCTACTAACCATTGAATACTTGGCAAGCAACACATGACAAGAGCTAATTCTAAAGGTGTATGCTCACTATATTCATCAATTTCTATGACTTCATGAATATCCCAACCAGCCGCTAACGCCGACACAAGTGCAGGTAGATTACCCTCAATAATATCCGTCACTATTTTAGGCACAGATTCAAACGTACCTAAATCTTTTAACTGTATCATATATCTCTCCCATGAACTATATTTTTTAAATGATTATCACTAATTACATTATATTATATTTATAAGTATGAGTGTATAGTAAAAGCCCCTCGTATAAGCGAAAGGCTATCATATACCAAATACAATTCTAAAATCTCAATTTATCTTTTTCATAACGAAATAACAAGAACATTAATAAATTTTAATCCATGCACATTTAAAAATTGCATTCCACAGATAGTCTATTTACCATGACGCTTAGAAAATAGACAGATAGTCTCTTTATCACTTTTCTATCATGCTCTTTAATAGCTTTCGAAGATTTTCAAATCTAATCTCAGCCACAAAACGCACCACCTTCTATTTTGATAAAACTAATCTTATAAATATTATCTAACAGCTTCAAACTCTTCACAATTCAGTTTTGCTTTTAAATCTCTAAAATATATTTTTTGTTGTCGTTTCAAATACAAACTTATAAATGGCTTAAATATTAGTTTTTTAGAGACAACAGTTTCTGTAAAATCTAGAATCGTTTTATCATCCTCCACATAGAACTTTCCGACCCAAGCCCCCTTAATATTTTTATTTTCTATCTCAAATATCCATGACTGGTATTTAATACATTCTGTAATTCTAAAATAAGTTTCAACTCCATTCTTGGTAATCTCTATAAAGTTATTCTCATCTATAATTCTTACATCTTTTAAATCACTTCTCCAGGAAAAATCCTTTAGATTCGTCACTGTATCCCACACTACTTCTATTGGATATAGTAATGTAGCTCTCATATTAGACACTGCCATAGTAATCACCTCAAATATATTAGAAAAACACATAATCAATAAAAGATGAATTAAACTCTTTAACCTACTTACATATCACTCCATACCCATTAGTAAAATTCATATTAATATAAGTAGCATTCATAACATGATAATATTCAGATACATATTCCAATGCTATACTTAAAATAGTGTATTTTTATTTATTTGATGAATTGTAAAATATATTGCGACAAATAAAAAGACTCATATTGGAGATCTCGTGTAAAATGTAAATAACCACAACTACATGACACGGAGGTCTCTAATATGAGCTATATACATCTTACCATAGAAAAACGAAGTCAAATAGAAGTTTTACGAAGAGAAGGATACTCTGTTCGTAGGATTGCTAGCTTAATCGGGGTTCACCATTCTACTGTAGCAAGAGAATTAAATCGCGTTGAAGGTGAATATTCTGCGATTAAAGCACAACAATTAGCAATTAGTGAGTCTGCTAATAAAGGCAGACCAACAAAGTTAACACCTCAATTAGCGGCTTTAATTGAATCCAGGTTACAACAAACTTGGTCTCCAGAAGAAATAGTTGGTGCTGAATTAGTTGGAGTTCTAAGCTTTAAAACAATTTATTCTTGGATCCATCGTGGTTTTCTTGCTGTAACAGAAACAGTACTTCGCCGGAAAGGCAAAAAGCCTGGTACACAAGAAAAACGTGGACGGTTCAATGTGAAAAAGACCATTAAGGACCGACCTCAAGAAGTTGAAAACCGTAAGACTTTTGGTCATTGGGAACTAGATACAATGGTGTCTTCTAGAGGTCAAAGTAAAGGTTGTTTAGCTACATTTGTTGAACGTAAAACTCGATTTTATGTAGCAATAAAAATGGATGACCGAACTAAGGATTCTATGTTTTTAGCTATTAGTTCCCTATACAACACATTAACAAGTAAATTACTTAAAACCTTTACAGTGGACCGTGGTAAAGAATTTGCGTGCTTTGAACAGGTTGAAAACGAGTTTGGGATACCAATGTATTTTGCTGATGCCTATGCAGCATGGCAACGTGGCTCTAATGAAAATAGTAATGGTTTACTTCGAGAGCTTTTTCCTAAGAAAACCGATTTAGCTAAAGTAACACTAGATAAACTAACAGAAGCACTAGTGCTGATTAATAATCGACCTAGAAAATGCCTTAGGTTTAAAACACCATTTGACATGTTTAAACATGAGATTAAAAAATTGATTTAATTTTGTCGCATTACTTATTGCAATTCATCATATACAAAAGGAATTTCCAACACAATCATAACCACCCGTAGAACGGGTGGTTTGCTCTGACCCTATAAGGGTCTTTCTCTAATGGTGGCCCTCTAAAGAGGGCATAGAATGATCTGACAACCACTCTATTACCACTGGCTACCCCCTACTCGGGGGCTTTTATTTTGCCTATTTTACTGGCTCACCCGTAAACGGGTCGGTATATTCTTTAAAGTTTAATGTATCTTGTGCTATATCCTCTTGTAGTTGATTGCGAACATACTTTTTATCGCTCCTTCATATCGTCCCACCGTATCCACATAATATCCTCTACACCAGAAATGTCTATTTCCATACGTATATTTTAAATTTGCGTGTCTATCGAATATCATGAGGCTACTTTTGCTTTTTAAATATCCCATAAAACTCGATATACTTAAATGTGGTGGAATCGTTACTAGCATATGGATATGATCTGGACAGCATTCTGCCTCGATAATTTCTACATTTTTTCTCTTACATAAATCTCTTAGAATTTTACCTACATCAGCTTTTATCCGACCATAAATTATTTATCTTCTATATTTTGGAGCAAAAACAATATGATATTTACATCTCCATTTACTATGTGATAAGCTTTTTACGTCATTCATTGACAGTGAACCTCCTATGTTGAAATGTTGTGGTTGCCAGACCAACTCCATTCTAGCACTAGGAGGTTCTTTCCTTTTCTCTAAGAATTTTTACTGACCCCAGTTTAACTGGGGATTTAGTTATGCCTATTCGGCGTACAAGTAAAAACAGCTCTTTTTATACGAAAAGAGCTGTTCTATTTTATGAAAGAGAAAGTCACTAGTGACCTTTGTGCTTCTCTCTACGTTTTTGCTGCTTGCGTTCAAATTTCTCTTGTTTGAGGAATTGCTTTTGGACACTAGATTGATGTTTTGAAATCTTTTTCCTTTCCTCATACTGCAACTGCAATAGTTCTTTCGACTTAGAAGAAACTTTCTGCTTTACCTGCTTCTTTACAACACGTTGTAGGCGTTTCGGATTCTTAATCTTCACATACTGTTTGACTGTTGACTCTGAACTAAAAGATAAGCGAGCAAACTGAGTTTGTAAAATCTCAAGAATTTCATCATCTTTCGGTTCCTGACCAAATGTCACACGACAAACTTGATAAGTTTCCTGATACGCTTGTTCAAACAATCCATGCCAAAATCCATCTTCAAAATAAACTGTCAATCTAATTGAAATTGTTTCCACGACAGCACCTCCTTAAATCTATCCCTAAGAATGGACAACCAAGGAGGAAGGTTACTGATAGGCTTGCCTACGTCTGGACTACCAACCAGAACTGTGTTTTTATCTTAGTTAGGACTATTATAGCATATTTATAATCTATTTTTATTGCTTCTTCAAATGCCTATCAAAAAAATGAATCGTAGCCAACCAAGAATCCTTGCTCTCTTTCATCAGTAAACGCCAATCTTTTCGATAACGATGATTTGGTTGATAGGCCACCGTCAACATGTGACCTGTTTCATGATATTTTTTAAATATAATGTAGTGTCCTTTATAATGGGAGACAATATCATCAATTGCTGACGAAGCATCCCATATTTCATCAACAGTACTTCCGAGCAATAAGATTGGTGAATGAATTTGACCAACATCTATTCTAGCAGAGCAATCTTTAGGGAAGGTTTTTCTAAAAAGTTTACTGAACAGATAATCTCTAAGTCGAAACTTTTGATAGGAAAGTTCTTTTTGCAAATGCGTCCAAGAGGAAGTATGAGAGTTCCATTTTCCTTTTATTCCTTCATACACCACATCAGAGGGGGAATTTAGTACCAAGCATTGAACGTCATTAAAAAGGCTCTCCTCAGCTAAAACGAATTCTGCTCCCTTAGACCGTCCATAGATTCCAATGCTTTCACTATCTACTTGAGGATGCTGACGTAGATAATCCTTTGCTCCCACAAGGCACTCTAAAGGAATACGTTCCAAATGTTTTGGTAACCCCTCTAAACCAAAGTAGGCAACTGCTAAGCAAATATAACCTCTGGAAGATAGAAGCTGAGCCATATTCTGTGCCTTTTCAATTCTTCCTTCACTACCGCTCACAATAATCAATGCCGGTGCTTTTAGTGACTTTTTATCATAAAATAGTCTCCCTTGAAAATGTTCCCCGTAAATATCTTGATGACTAATTTGCGAACTCATGTAACGTCTTGAGAAGGTTCTCTCTGCAATAACAGTATTTCCTTGCATAATTTTGATTTTCACAAAAAATTGATCCAGTAAAGGAATTTTAGAAAGAGAACTTGGGAGTTTCTTTTTCTTATTGGTCAAGGGCTTAGCATTAAAAAATAGTCCCATTGTTGAAATGCCTTCATAAGAGCCAGAACAAGATGGAGTTTGTGAAATATCAATAATGCCATTCTTATCTGATACAAAAGTCCCTGTTGATCTCCATAAAACATCATGAGCTAAAAGCATGGGAGCATTGATACAATAATAATCAGTTAGGTACATCTCGACTCGATATGTTTCTCTTGGTTTTAAGCCATTGATGACAATATTGAAAGATTCGTCTGCTAACTCAGACTCTGAGATAAGTTCAATTTGTATAGTCATATCTTCCTCTTTTTGTTAATGCTATTAACAATGTGTTTTTAAAATTACCGTGATTTTTACCACGGTAATTCTCGCCATACCTGTTCAACATCATCCGTCAGTTTCATAACCATTTGAAGGTCCTCCTCACTATAGTTTCTTAAAACTGAAAAAATGGCTTTTTCAATATGCTCCTGTTGCTCTTTATGGATATTAAAAACTTCAACCACTTTTTTGGATAATATCAGATATTTATTTTTTTGCTTAATTGTAGAATGAAATTGAACACATAAAAAATCCATAGTGAACCTTGTGTTATGATTTAGGTGACTAATCAAAATATAACCGAGGTAATCACTATGGACTACAATAATCATAACACGACATTACACACAAACAAACACTTAAACTTCGAAGAACGATTTTATTTAGAAAAGAGAATCGTTCTAGGAGATAGTATTGCTGCAATTTCACGTGCACTGGGCCGTTCTAGAACAACTATTTATACAGAATTAAAACGTGGTACTGTAATTCAAATTCGACATGGTAAATCTCAACTTGTATATTTAGCTGATTCTGGACAAGCAACATATGAATGACAACGTGTTGGCTCCTTTAATACCATGAGAATTGGTGCTATAGAATCTTTTATAAATTAGATTGAAAGCAAGACTCTAGCTGATCGTTGGTCATTTGATGCTGCTGTTGGATATGCTAAACATAAGGGGTTGTTTGTGCGTAATGAAATGGTTTGTACTAAAACTTTATATAACTATCTTCACAAAGGTGTATTAGGTATAAAAGCAATTGATTTACCATTGGTAGTACGGCGTTCCCAACGAAAATCTATTTCTAGAAAACATAAGCGAGAACTTGGTAAATCCATAGAACTTCGCGATCCTACTATTGAAACGCGCGAGGAATTCGGACATTGGGAATTAGATACCGTCCGTGGAACAAAAGATAAGACAGACCATATTTTAATCTCTTTACTTGAGCGTAAAAGCAGATTGTATGTGGCTTTACGATGTCCCTCAGCGCGTGCTACTGATGTAAAAGAAACACTGCATGCATGGTTAAATACGTTTAAAGATGTTAATCTAGCTTGCTTATGTAAAACAATAACTGCAGATAACGGTTTAGAGTTTTCAGAGATATCTAATTTAGAAAATGAAACCTTGTCTATTTATTTTGCTAGACCTTATTCTGCTTGGGAACGTGGATCAAACGAAAGGCATAATGGTTTACTTCGTAGATGTATACCGAAAGGAATGCCAATAAAAGCCGTTTCAGAGGAAACAATTCAACGAACACTTCAATGGTGTAATAATTTGCCACGCAAGCTTCTAAATTATAGAACCCCCTTGGATGTCTTTCTTGAAGAAGTTAATAGAATTGTAGATTTGGATACTGTTCAATTTCATATTGCAATTTAAAATTTAAAAATTTAACTTTGTTAACAAGTTTTATTATAAGTAAAATTACAAATGATGCTATTAGTCCCTTAATAATATCTTCAGGTATTGTTTTTACCATAACCAATATATAATTGTATCAGACATACACTACCCTCCGAGTTTTTTGGTATTAAACCACTCAAAAGTAATACCATCAATTATATTAACTTCAAAAGGTTTACTTTTCCCATAACAAATACCATTTTTTACCAAATACGCCTCAACATAATGTCTACCTACATAGCAAGTTTCTTCTGTTCTTATTCTTTTTCCTTGTTCAAGCTTAGAATTATAAAAGTCTCCTCTTAAGCAATTCGCATTTATTGCTTCGTAACCAGTATTGGTTATTTGCCAGTATATATCATAGTCTTTTATATTAAGTGTAAGTGCATTGACTTCAAATCTAAGTTTTCCTTTTTTATTCAAAGCTTCACCACTTTTTATTTGCTTAAATCTGAAACCACGCCAACTGTAATATGCTTTTATCTCTACGTTAGTCTTAGCAATACTTGATAATTTCCATTTAGGTTTTTGATGATAACTTAAAGAATTTAACGAGATTCCAATTTCATTAGTATTTTTACGCAAACTTCTCTGCATATAAAACAAACTCTCATTTAAAGACATTGCTTTATTATCTATGCTAAAGTCAACTTTAAGTTGATCATACCACTTCAAAAAATTTTCAAAGTATTTTCCATCCTTATCCCATTTCAAAGATAATTTTTCTTTTCTATTAACCGGATTATAAATACAAGGATTTTCATTTTCATATTCAACTCCACTCAAAAGATTTTTGACTACATTCAATAATAATGTTTTAAAATCATCACTAATAATCATACTTTCAGGATAAATTTTTGCAACCAAAGTAGTAATTATAATGGAAGACGGTTTTTGTTCCATATCATCTTCAAACATAACTTCTGCATGTCTCTTTAATAATTGCACAATTCTTTGTAATGGAGTTTTTATTTTATAATCTGGAATTTCTTCTATATTTGCATAAAATCGTTTAGCATAGGATTCTTTTATAATTTGAAAATCGCTTTGTTTTTTGAACCAATCGGAATATACTTTAGGACTACTAACTTCCCAGTCAAATGTTATATCATCATAGTTATCACTTCTTTTATCTGAAATTGCAATATTTCCATCATCCGTATCATTCCAAGGAACAGCAGGTAAAATATCTATATGAAAATTTGATTCATCTACATAATTTAATGTCCAACACCTATTGCTTTCTTTTGGAAAATTTTCCATACTATGCTTTAACGAGTAATTTTTAACTACTTTTCCAAGTTCGTCTTTTAATTCTCTTTGAGTCTGGTGATTTCTTCTTTTTTTCGTCATATTACAAACAATATCTATATCATACGCCCCGTCTTCAGTAAGAGGTTTAATTGCTGTTCCTAATTTAATAGAACCTTGTAAGTAAATATCCGGACTATATTCTGCTAGGTCAGATTCTTTTATATAGTTTGCAATTGCCTTATACCTGTTTGATGCTTTTTCGTAATTTGATTCAGAAACATCAATTTCATTAATAAGCTCTTTTATCTCCTTCGACATTTCAAATTTTTTCATTTTATTCCCCCTCTCTTATTAAATAATATATTGCGAATGAGCTCCTATTTTAAATGATTTTCCTCTTATATCAACACATTCCTTTTCAATGTCTTCTCTATCTACAAGCTTAATTAAATCATTCTCTTCTTTTACATATTTACGTATCATATCAGTATATTCATCTGGTAAATGAATCTCGTAAATATCAAATAATAATATCTCATTCTTTTTAAAATGCTTAGAATAAGCCATTTTAGGTTTTATTTGCTTTAAAAACTCTATTCTCATGCTACTTAAGACTTCTATAGGCAATATGTTATTTTTTATAATTTCTTCATAAAACTCTCTATATACCGCCACTTCCCTATTTTTTCTACTATCAAACCAATTTAGAACTTTGCTAATATTTTTTCCTTTTATACAAAATCTTAAATCTTCTTTTTCATAAAAACCTCGTTCATTTTCAAAAATAATATTCAATTTCCTTTCAATAGTACTAAACGAACTACAAACCTTATATACTCCACCAACAGGTTGCAGTTGTTCTATTTTACTTCCCTTAATTAAAAGATATTTATCATCTATTTTTATTTTATATAAATACGCAATACTAAACCTAATATCTTCGCTCCAATGTATCAACGATTTTACAAACAACCCTATTCTTCTATAATTAGCTGCAAATATACCAATCAAAAACCAAATTCCACTGCTAATCAAATTAGTTCCTATATTTTCTAACACTTATATCCCCACACTTTCATTATTACTCCCACTCAATTTCTTCATTCACTTTTTGGTGAATATCTACTCTATTAACAATATCAATTACATTTACTAGCCAACCATTCAATGTACAACTTCTGATAAATTCATCAATTCTATTAACTCCATTCATTTCTTTGAGTGTTACAACAACACCAAACCTAACTCCTACGCCATCTTGAGGAGCTAATCGGTTATTTGTTTTTATTTCCATGCCCCAATTCTTATTTCTATAAGAATCTTTTGGTATCATTCTTTTTGTAGCACTCTCTGCAATATACTTTACATTATCCCATTTTCTAAACTGCTTTCTTGCTTCACCTTCCACAAGATAATTTCTTTCTCCATCTAATGTGTCTTCTGTATTCTGTTTATCACCTTTAATATCCTTAATTTTTTTATCATCTCCTATTCGACCAAAGTGCAAATTCAATTCCGTATTTGTATAGTCCACCCCCTGCAATCTATCACACAGTGGAAAATAGCACATTGTAGCCTTTGCAATATAGGGGTACTTATTATCCTTTAGAGGAACAGGAAAATCATAATTATAAGTATTCCATTTTTCACTAATATCTGATACCACAAATTTTATTTCATCATCTTTTGTTTGAATAATTTCATTTATATGAATGGGTACAATTCCATGCCCATATAAGGCAACTTCTTCAGGAGTTGGTTTTTCATCCCAACCTCTCGCTGCATCAATAATCATAGCTTTTGCGACTTCCCTGTTAAGCCCTAATACATCAATTAAATAGGATAATTTTCTTGCAATCCAAGGTGCAGCATAGGAAGTACCGGCAACACTTGCCGCCCCTAAAGGTTCACAAATCCTAATGTATTCTTCTTCACTACCGCCATAATAACTTACGTCTGGCTTTGCAAAGAAAGATAATACTAATCCTTTACGAGCATATTTAGTAGACATACCATTCTTACTAACTGAATTTACAACTATACTATTAACAGAATCTGCCGGAGATCCTATTTTTACTATATCTGCACTTGGTTTATTTGTTCCTGCAACAACAAATATTACATTGTTTTCAAACTGAATTTTATCTAATGTTGCAGCTTCAGCAGAAATAAAGTTGTCATTAATTTCCTGATTACTACCAAGTGAAATATTCCAGACTTTTATATCTGAATTATTTACTACAATACTCTTTATTTTCTTTATTATTGAAAATGAAGAAAATTCAGCACCTACCGCTACTCCAAAATGCCTAACCTTAAACCTTCCACAACCATCATCCAGCCAAGGATTTAATCTTGCTCCATCAACAATAATGGAAGACACTGCTGTCCCATGATTATAATCTTTTGGATTTTTTGGTATATCTTCTGAGACCATATCATGATATTCAACCCAATCACTAAAATAAACACTTTCATCAAATAAGGTATCTATCACCCCAATTGTTGGTTCAATAGATGGGGATGGTATAGTTACCATTTTTGTTTGATACTCATTGATAAAATCATCAGGTGATAAATTTGATAAATCAACGGTTGCCATTGAAACAAGATAAGGTGCTTTTTCGAAAAGTAGTCCTACCTGCTTTTCGTCTAAGTAAACAGTTTGATTATCTAAAATTCTGCTACTTAAAATATCTATCCCTAATCTTTCAAATAATAGTTTGGTATCTTTTCTTACGTCATACAAAGTTATAATGCTCTGCTTTACATCTATCGTAGGTAACTCTACTTCAAAAGAATCAATGTATGATACATCTGCAATCACCTGTTTAAATATTGACATACTCACAGAAAGATCTTTAAAAACTCGTGGATTGACAATATTTTTATCTTCAAATATATTCTTGCTGATCTTGCCTGCAAATTTTTGGGACAATATATTTAAAGTATTTGAAATCAATTCTATACTTTTTATCAAATCATACTCATCAAGAAAATATGTTATGATGTGTTTGCTCTTATCTCTATTAAATTTTGCTCCAACAATTGCTTCATTAGAATCCGCACCTTTAAAAAGTCCGGCGATTCGATTACTTTTTGCAACAATTTTATTGTAATAAACGCTAACTAAAATCCCTTCAAATGGTTTTGTTTCTTTATCCCAAAATTCTTTAATCTGAATTAGCTGAGATTTTAATCTTAACAAATGCTCTGTACTGACTTCCACTTTCCCGTTCATGGCTATACCACCACGCATACCATTTTTACTGGTTTGCAAAAAGCGTTTCCCTTTTAATTCCAAGACATTATTCACTATCTACTTCCTCCTTCTTTAACTTTCTTGAGACAGCACTTTTAGACTCCCCTTTTAATTTTTCTATTTCTCTTACAGTGAATCCTTCCTCATGAAGCTGGTTTATATCCTTTTGATCTAAACTTCCTATCAAGCTATTGTATAATCTTTTCAAATAATCATACTCAGAACTAACATCGCTAAATGCAAGTGATGTTTTTATAATGTTTTTTAATTCTCCAGGATAAGGTATTTTTTTTGCTGTCTTCAATATTTTTTTAAATAATCTTGTATCTTTGGATATTCCTTTAAAATTCTTGATAAACGAAGAAAAATAATATTCCGCTACTTCTATTAAATCATCATCACTATATCTGTTGAAATTAATAACTGCATCAAACCTTCTGACTAATGCCTTATCAAAATTGGAATATAGGTTAGTAGTTGCAATAAGCACTATTTCTTTATTAAGATCTGTTAATCTGTCTAATTCTCTTAAAATCGTAGATGTTACTCTTCCCATCTCTCTAATATCATTAGAATTAATTCTATCCAAAGCAATAACATCAATTTCATCAAATAAAACCACAACCTTATTTGCATTTGGAAGCATATTTATTTCTCTAAAGACTTTTACAATGTTTTTATTAGTCTGCCCCAACTTGCTATCTATCAGATTTTCAAAGTCCACTCTAAAAAGAGAGCGATCCAGCAATCTTGCAACATTTTTTGCTGCTTCTGTTTTTCCACTTCCCGGTAATCCTTCAAATAAAAATTTATTAATACCAACATTATGATTTACAGCATTAATAATGCCTTTTATATCCTCTGTTATTTCAAGCGGTAAATTTAAAGCCTCTAAATTTCTTATTTCAACTTGCTTTAAAAACTCACTTTCAAAATCACTACTTTGTGGTGAATATAAATTTGATTCAGATATTAACCCCATAATATATTCGGATAACTGATAATCTCCTATGCTATCAAAATATCTTGCTATTGCTATCGCTTCATTTCTAAAGGAATTTTCGTTCCTTTCCACATGGTATTTTATTAAATTCAAAACATTTTGTTTTTTCATATTGCTATACCTCCTATTTTCTTTTTTATTATATCATATATTGGGACATAATTCTATACTTATGGGACAAATATTCAAACTTTTGCTTTTTATGTCAAAGGTTATATTAGTGAACTGCACCCCAAAAATTGGACACAATTTTGGGAGGTGCAGTTTTTTATGTCAAAATACTCAAAAGAAGTAAAAGAAAAGGCAATTTATCTTTCTGAAAAAGGATGGGGTCGATTTAGAATTGCTAAAGAGCTTGAGGTGCCAGAAAGTACTATAAAAAATTGGCTACACAAGTTTAACCTTAATCATAATTTGACCCATAAAATTGGTACACAAGTATTTTCAGCAGATTTTAAACGTAAAGTTCTTGAAGCTAGGTGGAAGAATAAGTTATCCTTTAAAGAAACAGCAGAATTATTTAATTTAGATAACCCTAGTCTAATTGCTACATGGCAAAAGCGGTATTTAGAAGAAGGGATTTTGGGGTTGCAACCCAAGCCTAAAGGTAGACCACCTATGAAGACTAAGAAAGAAATTAAGATACAAGTAGATTCAAGCCAAAAATCAGATAAGGAACGTATTAAAGAACTGGAAGCTGAAAATGCTCGATTAAAGTATGAAATATCTTTTTATGACGACTTTATGAAAGAAATGCGTGAAATTGCTAAACCTAATCGAGCCGTAAAAAAAAGCACAAGCAATTGCCATTGAAAGATTAAGAAAAATATATCCGCTTCAGTTTATGCTCAAATACTTTGGTATTAGTCGAAGTACGTATTATGCGCGCCTAGCCAGCATAAATAAAGGGGACAAATATATAGAGGAACGAGACGCTATTCGTACCCTTGTATCGATGAACAAGGGTCGTTACGGATATCGACGAATCACAATAGCATTACATAAATTAGGCTTCAATATAAATCATAAAGTTGTGATGCGTATTATGAAGGAAGAAAACTTAACATGCAAAGTTCGTCTAAAGAAGTATCGTTTATATAGAGGTACAGAAGGAAAAATTGCTCCTAATATTATTAAGCGAAACTTTACTGCAACAAAGCCAGATCAAAAATGGACCACAGATATTACCGAATTCCACTTGTTTGGGCGTAAGGTTTATTTATCACCAATCTTAGATATGTATAATGGAGAAATTGTATCCTATGAAATATCAGAACGACCTGTATTAACACAGGTGTTATCTATGCTGGATAAAGCCTTTAAGAACAGGCCACATAGCAAAGGTTGCATCTTACATTCAGATCAAGGATGGCAGTACCAGCATAGCAGTTATCAAGAAACATTAATAAATCACGCTATCATCCAAAGTATGTCTCGAAAAGGAAACTGTTTGGATAATAGCGTGATGGAAAACTTCTTTGGCTTACTAAAATCAGAGTTGTTATATTTAGAGGAATCTACTTCCTATGAAGATTTTATCAACAAATTAAAAGATTATATTGATTATTACAATACAAAACGTATTAAGCTCAAATTAAAAGGAATGAGCCCGGTAGAATACCGAACTCATTCCCAAAGAATAGCTTAATTATATCTGTCCAAGAAAATGGGTGCAGATCAAAAAGCGACCTTCACCCAAGGTTTTGTTAAATATCAGT
The DNA here is from genome assembly GCF_036456085.1 of Veillonella parvula. Taxonomy (NCBI): domain Bacteria; kingdom Bacillati; phylum Bacillota; class Negativicutes; order Veillonellales; family Veillonellaceae; genus Veillonella; species Veillonella parvula. Next base: position 753,678 of record NZ_CP138632.1, read on the forward strand.
ACATTCCCCAAATCTAAATCACAGTTGTTAAAACATATTTCTCCTGAGAATGCTTTTTCTTCACCATCTACCAATTGATACATTTCGTCAACTGTTAACGTTAATGTTTTATTATGAATTTTAATTCTATTTACTTTACTACCATAAAGACTGAAAAGGATATTACTATGTCTATCATGTATAAAATCCATATTATCCCTCACAAGATTAAATCTAAAATTGTAATTTAAATGAATTCTAGGTTTTTCTATTTTAAATTTGATTATATGGGCGTCCTTTCACTCTTGGTAAGCAAAGCCACTGCCTCAGCGGTTCGGCGTTTCCAATCACACTTCGTCTTTCCCTCGTGTTCTTGGACGCCTATCGTATGGGCAGTGCTAATGCTCACTGCGTCGCTTCGCTCCTAGTAAGCAAAGCAACAGCTTCGACATGCGCTGTCATAGGGAACATGTCTACAGGTTGTACTTCTTGTAGTTCATAGCCGTAGTGTGTTAGTATTTCAATGTCTCGTGCCATGGTTGCAGGATTACAGGATACGTAGACAATACGTTTTGGTTCCATACCCGCCGCAGAGGTTAGTACTTCTTCTTTACAGCCCGCCCGGATTGGATCGAATACGATAACGTCAGGTCGTACGCCTGCTTTGTAAAGTTTTGGCATTTCTACGGCCGCATCGGCAACGATAAACTCTGTATTATCATAGCCATTGCGTTGGGCGTTTTCACGAGCATTGATAATAGCAGGTTCTACGATTTCAATACCGATAACATGTTTTGCCTTATGTGCCAAGAATAGTGAAATAGTGCCTGTACCACAGTACGCATCAATAACTGTTTCATTTCCTTTTAGATCCGCATAAGCTAGCGCTTGGTCATACAGTACTGTAGTTTGTTCTGGATTAACTTGGAAGAAGGAATGTGGGGATAAGGTAAATTGTAAGTCCTTTATATAATCTGTAATTGTTCCATCACCGTAGAGGATATGATTCTTAGGTCCTAATATAACATTGGTACGCTTACTATTTACGTTATGAACGATTGTTTCTACTTGAGGGATGCGTTCTGTTAATTTCTCTACCCACTTTTCTTGATGTGGTAAATGGTCAGTAGCAGTTACAAGGATAATCATCCATCCAGATTGTCCGATACGACCGATGACATGACGTAGTACACCCTTACCAGTATGTTCATCATAAGGTTCAATATCAAACTCTTTGGCGATTTGGTAGCAAGCTTGAGCAATACTATTATTACCTTCTGCTTGTATTGGACAATTCGTACCTTGCACGATATCGTGAGATCCCATCGCATAAAAGCCCATTTGAATAGCACCTTTAGTCCCGCCTACAGGCATTTGCATTTTATTCCGATACGCCCATGGTTCTTTAGGTCCCAATGCTGGTTTTACAAGTTCTGGATTTTGATGACCAATGCGTTCGATAACGTCCTTCACCTTTTGTGTTTTTAGTGAAAGCTGTCCTTCATAGGTAATGTGTTGTAGTTGGCAGCCTCCACAGAATCCATAAAGGTCACAATTAGGATCGATACGATTAGGTGCCATAGTAACAATGTCTAGGAGTTTACCTGTAGCATAAGTCTTTTTAACCATATTGATGGATACTTTCACGGTTTCTCCAGGCAAGGCAAAGGGAACAAAGACTGTAAAATCCTCTACACGACCTACCCCTTCACCACTACTACCGATACCATGAATAGTAACTAATACTTCATCCCCTAACTTAACTGGAGCATTGAGTATGGCCTGTTGCTTCTTAGATAATGTGCTAGTAACTGATTGACCTGTATTCGCACGATTACCGTTTCTACGTTGTTGTTTAGATTTTTTCTTACGAGATGTACGACTTGTACCGTTCATTACGAATCTCTTTTCTTCCAAATTTTAATCATGCCAGTTACGATAAGTACAAAAAATACAGTGCCAAATTTCACGAGTAATTCTTCACCTTGAATATATGGCATAAGAAGTGGATCTTCCACAATCATTTCGCCTGCAACCCAGCCAAGTAGTGCACCACCAGCCCAAAGAATGGCAGGGAATTTATTGATAATACGAGCAAATAACGTAGAGCAAAATACGATAATTGGAACAGTAATTAACATACCAGCGATAACAAGCTCTAAATGACCTTTAGCGGCACCTACTACACCGATGACATTATCAATACTCATCATCGCATCGGCTACAATAATTGTCCAAATGGCACCCATTAAAGAATTCTTAGCTTCGATATGTGCATCTTCATCTCCACCCTTGAGTAATTGAATGGCAATCCATACAAGCACAAGTCCACCACCTAAATGGATAAGAGGTACCAACGTTAAAGCTTCTACAAGAAGTGTGGCAAAGATAAGGCGCATTAGAATAGCCCCTACCGTACCCCAGATAACAGCCTTCTTTTGTAATTCTGGAGCTAATTTACCAGCCGCCATACCGATAACAACAGCGTTATCTCCTGCTAACAAAATATCTATTAAAATAATCTTACTAATGGTTATCCACGTAGCGGCTTCCAAAAATTCCATTCTGTACTTACCTCAATTCACTCTGCTAATTCAATAACTATCCCTTAACTATACCACAAATTCTCTATTTTCTCATCTAAAAGAAAGCTCTTAGACTACCACTATTATTCTTAAGATTAGCCTATAAGGTTCTTTATAATGACAATACTTTTACGAAAAAATATCTCTCCTCCTATGACTAGAAGAAGAGATTTATTACATTATTTTTTAAGTTTCTTTACTAACAAAGATGCCCCTACTACGAGGATAACAGCTCCGACTTTGATGAGTAATGCATACGGTTCTACGGTATGTGAAATTAATTTATCTTCCACACTCATTGCTGCACCCACCCAGGCAAGGATACCGCCACCAACGTAAAGGATGATTGGAAAGCGTTCGATAACTTTTACAAATAAAGTACTACCATAAATGATAATAGGTACTGTAATAAGCATACCAATAGCAACTAATGTCATATCACCACCAGCGGCACCAACTACACCAATAACATTATCGATGCCCATAATACCATCTGCAATTACAATAGTAGTAATAGCAGCACGCAAACTATCCTTCGCTTCAATATTATGCTCGCTTTCATCATCAGCAACAAGTTTGTAACCGATCCATAAAAGAAGGATACCACCTACTAAACGAAGAGCAGGAATATTGTTCAGTGCCTCTACAAATAGGAATGCCATAACAAGACGTAAAATAATGGCGCCAGCTGTGCCCCAAAAAATCGCCTTCTTCTGTAAATGTGCGGGTAAGTTGCGAGCCGCCATACCAATAACAATGGCATTATCACCAGCGAGTAAGATATCGATAACAATGATTTGTAACATTGCTAATAAGCCTTGTACAGTTAAGATGTCCAATGTATCCTCCTTATAATATAACTATAGTATATATATTATAATCAATATAGTTAAGTGGTGTAAAATTCAATTTGTAAAATATATATTCATATTTAGCATACTCTATTCCTATTACTTTATTCATATTAATGAGAGAAATATAAGACTACAAATAAAATCTCTACGACACATAAACTCTTTATTTATAGAGTAATAATTAACATATATGGTTCTTTATTTCACTCTATATTTTACTCCATATTTAATTCCTAAATTTTAGGGAGTTTATCTATTATATTAGACTACTTTATGGTATCGTATTATATATCATTACTAAGGGAGGTTAGTATGTATCAAACATATTCTATACTGCAAAAATTATGGTTGTTCATAAAACTATTTACTCCAATGTGCATCACTCAATTTTCCCTGATTGGGGCTACCTTCATCGCCATCTTTTTAACGGGGCAATATAGTACGACTGATTTAGCTGGTGTCGCTACGGGATATAATTTGTGGCTCCTCTTCTATATCTTTGCACAAGGTACATTAATGGGTATCACGCCAATCATTTCTCAACTATTAGGAGCTAAGAAAACAGATGATATTCCAATAATCTTTCATCAAGGCCTTTTCATCGGTACAGGACTAGCATTTTTAATTTTATTAATTGGTATATTCGGCTTACGCCCTTTATTGACATATTTAAATCTTGAACCCGCTGCCACCGAGGTATGTATTAGTTATCTGAAAGCCTTTGCACTTGGTTTATTCCCATTACTCTGGGTAAATACCTTGCGTAACACGGTAGATTCTCACGGATTAACACATTATTCCATGGCCATTGTCTTTACAAGCTTTGTGATTAACGTATTCTTAAATTATGCACTCATCTTTGGTCATTATGGTCTTCCTGAAATTGGTGGTGTTGGTGCTGGCTATGGTATTGCCGGTGCCTGTTGGACCAACTTTATTCTATTTAGCTTAGTCATTCTATTGCATCCTAAGTTAAAAGGCTATCACATCTATAAAGATTTCCATAGCCCTAATTTCCACTATATCCGTGAACAATTACAAGTTGGTATACCCATTGGTTTTTCCATCTTCTTTGAAGCTAGTATCTTTAGCATTGCTGGGCTTTTAATGGTTCATTTTGGATCTGCTGTAGTAGCAGCTCACCAATCGGTTATTTCCTTTACTAATGTTTTCTACTGCTTGCCATTAAGCATTGCCATGTCTTCTACCATTGCCGTTGCTTATGAACTCGGTGCAGGGCGAAAAAAGGAAGCCATTCAATACTCTTATATTTCTCGTGCATTAGCTATCATTATAGCCATTCTCATATGCGCCTTTACATTCACCCATATGGATAATATAGCTGATTTATTTACAAATGATGATGAAGTATATGAGCTTATTTATCACTTCCTCGGATATGGCGTATTCTTTGCAGCCATCGATGCCATAGGTACACCATTACAAGGTATTCTAAGAGCCTACAAGGATGTTAAAGTAGTTCTTTACATCTCACTCATTTCCTATTGGGGTGTATGTTTTCCAACAGCTTATACCCTTGCTAAAAATCCTAATTATGGACCATTTGGCGTATGGATTGGCTTACTCTCTAGCGTACTAGTAGCAGGTATATTATTCACATGGCGTACATGGTACATTCAACGTAAACAAAACTAAATAACAGTTAATACAGTAAAAGAGCATCTTATGTAAGATGCTCTTTTTTATTTCAGTATATCTTGTTTTTCTACTTTGGACATACGGAAGAAATTATATAGTGTTTCTGCCGTCTTATAATTCATAGATTCTACATTTGCTAGTTCATCAATAGATGCCTCTTTCATGGCCTCTAAACTATTAAAGTGAGCCCATAAGGCCTTACGGCGTTTAGGACCGATGCCTTCAATATGATCTAGAATAGATTCAAGATTTCGCTTGCCCCGCAACTTACGGTGATAAGTAATGGCAAAACGATGGGCTTCATCACGAATTTGTTGGAGTAATTGAAGTTCCGGCGTGTGATGACTCAAGATGATACTTTCAGATTGCCCCTCTACAAAGACCTCTTCAATACGTTTAGCCAAGGAAATAACAGGCACATCTGTAACACCAACGGCACGGATTAATGGCAAGGCCGCATTGAGCTGACCTTTACCACCATCGATGATAATAAGATCTGGCATAGGCCAGTCTGTTTCATTACCGTAGCGTCGTTCCATAATTTCTGCCATCGATTTAAAATCATCTGGCTTACCCTGTGTGGTTTTCAATTTAAAGCGACGATATTCCTTCTTCGCAGGCTTGCCACCTTCAAAAACAACCATGGAAGCCACCGTTTCAGCCCCTTGAGTATGAGATATATCAAAACACTCCATACGTTCAGGTAAACGTGGTAAGTCAAGAATCTCGGCTAGCTTCTTAACCGCTCCGCCAGTCTTATCGATTTGGTGCTGCCACTGACGACGACGTTCTTCAAGGAAAGTTTCCGCATTTTCATGAGCCATCTTAATCATGTCCATCTTATAGCCACGCTGTGGCACAGATACATCTACGTGTTGACCTTTTAGCTGTGTAAACCATTCACTTAATAAGTCTCTATCTGTACTCTCCATAGGTAGTAGTAACTCTTTAGGGATAAAGTTTGTATCTCCATAGTATTGCTTGATAAAGTCTGTCATAATGGTTTCTGAACTATCTCCATCATGTTGCACAAAGTAATTCTCACGGCCTAACAGACGACCACCGCGGATGAATAGCAACTGTACACAGGCCATCGATGTATCTACAGCCAATCCTAAGACGTCTAAGTCGCCACGTTGAGTAACCATGCGTTGCTTTTCTTGTATCTTTTCAATGCTAGACAATTGATCACGATAACGTGCAGCATCTTCAAAGCGCAAATCTTCTGCAGCAGCTTCCATCTTTGATTTAATTTCCTTTAGCAATGGTATAGGTTTACCTTCAAAAAGTTCTATAATTTCGTCAATATACTTCCGATAATCCGGTACAGATATTTTGTTAAAACACGGTGCCTCGCAGTAATGCATATGATACTGCAAGCACGGGCGTTCTACCTTCATAGACTTACAGGTACGCAATGGATAGTACTGGCGTATTAATTTCAGTACCACATGGACGGATGTAACGTCTGTAAAAGGGCCAAAATACTTAGCCCCATCTCGTTCAAGACGGCGCGTCATATATACACGAGGATAGTCTTCTTGCACTGAGATTTTGACATAGGGGTACGTCTTATCATCGCGGAGCCTAATATTATATTTAGGTTCATGCTCCTTGATAAGAGTATTCTCCAAGATGAGCGCTTCCATCTCCGTCTTTGTTTGAATGACTTCCACATCGACGGCTCGTTTCATCATGGCCGTAACCTTTGGCGCACGGTTTGCATCGTTACGCACATAGGAACGCACACGGTTGCGCAGATTAATAGCCTTACCTACATAGATGATGCGGTTATATTGATTGCGCCATAAATAGACACCTGGCGTCGTTGGCAGATGACTGACCTTTTCCAATAATTCTTCAGACGGCATGTTTCCTCCTTTCCTTGTAGATTACAAGAGAATAGCTTACACACTTCTTTAAATAATGCTCTTTATGAGTTAAAGGATGTAGTCTATTCTCTTTATGATTTTTCTTTTATAGAAACTTAAATATATGTACTATTTTATTTCTTATGCTTCGCTGCTTTCATAAATTTCTTAGTCTGTTCTAATACAGGACCTAAGAATTTACCGGTATAGCTTTCTTTCACCTTAGCAATTTCCTCAGGCGTGCCAGTAGCCACAATAGTGCCACCACGATTACCACCTTCAGGACCAAGATCGATGATGTAGTCCGCCATTTTAATAACATCTAAGTTATGTTCGATAACCACAACTGTATCGCCACCCTCTACGAGTTGTTGCAATACGTGTAATAACTTGCGAATATCCTCGGCGTGAAGACCTGTAGTAGGTTCATCTAGGATGTATAGCGTTTTACCTGTGCTGCGACGAGCTAATTCAGTAGCTAATTTAACGCGTTGTGCTTCACCACCAGATAATGTTGTAGCCGCCTGACCTAAACGAATATAGCCAAGACCTACCTCTTGCAAGGTAACCATTTTACGATTGATCTTCGGAATAGCGCTGAAGAACTCAACCGCATCATCTACCGTCATATCTAGTACATCTGCAATAGATTTACCTTTGTATTTAACCTCTAAGGTTTCTCGGTTATAACGGGCTCCCTTACAAACCTCACAAGGTACATACACATCTGGTAAGAAGTGCATTTCAATTTTAATGATACCGTCACCACGACAAGCTTCACAACGGCCACCTTTTACGTTAAAGCTAAAGCGCCCTTGTTTGTAACCGCGCATCTTTGCTTCCGGTGTTTGACTATATAGTTCGCGTATGGCATCAAATACACCTGTATATGTAGCTGGATTGGAACGAGGTGTACGTCCGATAGGGCTTTGATCAATATTGATGATTTTATCGATATGTTCAAGACCACGGATTTCTTTATGAGCCCCTACTTTGTGGTTAGAGCGATATAATTGATTAGCTAAACCTTTGTAGAGAATTTCATTAATCAAGGTAGACTTACCAGAACCGCTGACACCAGTAACAACATTAAACAAGCCAATAGGGAATTTTACATTTACATTTTGTAAATTGTTTTCCTTAGCACCGCGAATTTCAATGCAGTTCTTACCTGGTTTACGGCGTTCTTCCGGAAGAGCGATAAATTTACGACCACTCAAATACTGACCCGTAATAGAGTCTTTTACCTTCATAACTTCGTCAACAGAACCAGCGGCAATAATTTGACCGCCATGCTCACCTGCACCTGGACCAATGTCCACGAGATAGTCAGCCGCACGCATCGTATCTTCGTCGTGTTCTACAACGAGCAAGGTATTACCTAAGTCCCGCAATCCTTTTAAGGTATCGATGAGTCGATCATTATCTCGTTGATGTAGACCTATGGACGGTTCGTCTAGGATGTACAATACACCTACCAAACCAGAGCCGATTTGCGTAGCTAGACGAATACGCTGTGCTTCACCACCAGATAATGTGCCTGCACTACGGTTCATTGTTAGGTAATCGAGACCTACATTATTAAGGAAACCTAGACGAGCATTGATTTCCTTTAAAATTTGAGCACCAATCACTTGTTCACGTTCAGTTAACTGTAGATTACCAAAGAAATCGAGTGCTTCTTTAATAGTTAACTGCGTTACTTCGTTGATATTCTTATCCCCTACAGTAATAGCTAATACTTCAGGTTTAAGACGAGCCCCATGACATGTAGTACACGGCTTAATAGACATAAACTTTTCAAATTCTTCACGCATAGAGTCTGTAGAGGCTTCACTATGACGGCGCTTAACCATCGGTAAAATACCTTCGTACTCAGTAAAGAATTCCTTTATCTCACCTCTCATATTTTCATAGGTGAAATTTACCTTATCCGTCGTACCGTACATCACCTTTTTCTGTAATGCTTTCGGCAATTCATCATAGGTGGAGTCTAAGGAATATCCATTAGCTTTTAATAGACCTTCTACTTGACGCATAAACCAAGCATTAGGATTGGAGCTCAAGGCTTGCACGCAACCATCGGCAAAGCTAATAGATCCATCTGGAATAACGCGCTCCTCATCAACCTCCATAGTAGAACCAATCCCTAAACAAGATGGGCACGCACCAAACGGACTATTAAAAGAGAACATACGCGGTTCAATTTTAGGTAATGAAATATGACAATCTGGGCACGCAAAATGTTGGCTATACATGTGTTCAGGTCCGTCTACCTCTTGAATCACAACGATGCCTTCTGCCCATTTTGAAGCGGTCTCCATAGAGTCAGCCAACCGAGATTCAATGCCTTCTTTTACAACGAGACGGTCCACAACGATATCGATGGAATGCTTCTTATTTTTCTCTAATACAATTTCTTCGTCCAAGGTACGCACTACACCGTCTACTCGAGCACGAACAAAGCCTTCTTTGCGAAGTTGTTCAAACACCGATTTATGTTCCCCTTTTTTACCTTGAATCATAGGGGCCAGCACTAAAACCTTTGTACCTTCGGCAAAGCTCATTACATCGTCGGTCATTTGTTGTATTGTTTGCTGGGTAATAGGCTTACCACACTCTGGACAGTGTGCATGACCTACGCGTGCAAATAAGAGACGTAAATAGTCGTAAATCTCCGTTACGGTACCAACCGTAGAACGAGGGTTGCGACTCGTCGTCTTTTGGTCGATAGAAATGGCTGGAGACAAACCTTCAATATAATCGACATCGGGTTTATCCATTTGTCCCAAAAATTGACGTGCATACGCAGACAGGGACTCAACATAACGTCGTTGCCCTTCTGCGTAAATCGTATCAAATGCTAGGGATGATTTACCAGAACCACTGAGGCCAGTTAAGACGATAAACTGATCACGTGGCAAGGATATATCAATATTTTTTAGGTTATGCTGACGCGCACCTTTTACAATCAATTGATCTTTCATTATCTTTCCTATTTAAAGAGATGATACCAAACGGCATCATCTCTCCGATTACTAACATGAAATAATATATGTATATTATCGCACATATAGTCTATATAATCTATGTGTTTTCTTACAATCTTTTAAAATTGCTCCTAAGATTTACTTTTTGGACTCGTCCGCTTTCTAGATTTGGTAGAAGCAGGCTTCTTCAACTTGCTATCTCCTGCACTATGCATATCGGACCATTGTTGACGTAATACGCCCAATTGATCACGTAATTTAGCAGCGGATTCAAATTCAAGCTGCTTGGCGGCGGCCTTCATTTGACGATCTAGCTCTTCAATCTTATTGTACAATTCTTCCGGTGTTATATCTGCCACCTTAGGTGCTGATGTATCTTGAACATATGATTCGTGTCCATGGTCCATGCCCTCTGAGGATTTTTTTTGTTTTCCTTTTTTCGGTGAAAGTCCCTTTCCCTCGGTAACCATATCTTCTTCGATTTTCGTTAATTCGATAAGCTCTTTTACATCTTTAGATACAGATTTAGGCGTGATATTATGTTCAATATTATAAGCCTCTTGCACGGCACGACGACGATCGGTTTCATCGATAGCTCGTTGCATGGAACCTGTTACACGATCTGCGTACATGATAACATGACCATTCACATTACGAGCCGCACGACCTATAGTTTGAATCATGGCCGTATCGGAACGCAAGAAACCTTCCTTATCCGCATCTAAGATAGCAACCAAGGAAACCTCTGGCATATCGAGACCTTCACGAAGCAAGTTAATACCAACTAATACATCGAATACGCCAGCCCGCAAATCACGAATGATTTCAGCCCGCTCAATAGTAACAATATCGGAATGAAGGTAACGAACTCGTACGCCCATTTCCTTCAAAAATTCCGTTAAGTCCTCAGCCATCTTCTTCGTCAATGTCGTAACAAGAACCCGTTCATTCTTGGCAGCTCGTTTGTGAATTTCTCCAAGCAAGTCATCCATTTGCCCCTTAATAGGACGAATTTCTATAGATGGATCTAATAGGCCCGTAGGACGAATGATTTGCTCTGCAATATTCGTTTCTACTTCCATTTCGTATGGGCCAGGTGTAGCCGATACGTATACAATTTGATTGATACGCTCTACAAATTCATCGAATTGAAGAGGTCTATTATCTAATGCAGAAGGAAGACGGAAACCGTATTCGATAAGAGATTCTTTACGGGCACGGTCACCATTATACATAGCACGAATTTGAGGCATCGTCACATGCGATTCGTCCACCATGATGAGGAAATCATCTGGGAAATAATCAATCAATGTAAACGGTGCTTCCCCAGCCTTACGTTCAGACATATGACGGGAATAGTTTTCGATGCCCGAGCAATAGCCCATTTCTTGCATCATTTCTATATCGTAACGGGTACGCTGTTCTAAGCGCTGAGCCTCCAATAGACGGTCAGCAGCTTTTAACTTCGCCAACTGCTCATCTAATTCGGCTTCAATACGCTCTACAGCAATATTCATCTTCTCTTTCGTCGTTACATAGTGAGATGCTGGATAGACAGCAACGTGTTTTCTTTCCGCAATAACTTCACCCGTCAAGGAATCTACCTCTACGAGGCGGTCGATTTCATCACCAAAGAGCTCCACACGAATGGCTCTTTCACTATAAGCGGCAGGGAAAATATCAATTGTATCCCCTTGTACACGGAAGGTACCGCGGATAAAGTTCATATCATTTCTCGTATATTGAATATCTACGAGTTTAGATAAGATTTCATCGCGCGATTTAGTTTGACCTAAGCGCAAGGACAATACAAGATCAGAATAGTCCTCAGGGTCACCTAAGCCATAAATACAGCTAACAGAGGCAACGATAATGACATCGCGGCGCTCAAAAAGGCTCATCGTAGCACTATGTCGCAGTTTATCGATTTCATCATTAATAGACGCATCCTTCTCGATATATGTATCACTAGAAGGAATATAGGCCTCCGGTTGATAAAAATCGTAGTAAGATACAAAGTATTCTACCGCATTATTTGGAAAGAAACTTTTAAATTCACTACATAATTGAGCCGCCAAGGTTTTATTATGAGCAATGATCAAGGTCGGCTTTTGAACTGCTTCAATAACCTTAGCCATTGTAAAAGTCTTACCAGTACCAGTGGCACCGAGCAAAACTTGCGCCCATTCACCACGTTCAATACCTTCTGTTAAAGATTGAATCGCGGTAGGTTGGTCACCTGTAGGCGTAAAGGGCGCCTCCACTTTAAATGGTTGGCCCCCCTCGTAATTATATGTACTATGCTTCATTACTGTTCATCCTGATGTTTACGGATGGCTTTCATTTCTTCATCCGTCAAACGACGACCTACATTTTCCGCTTGATTCAACGTATCCTCACCTTCTAAGACTTCGATGAGCATAGCAATAGAAAAGCGATCTAGTGTAGGTGTGGTCTTCTGGATTTCATCAGCCATCATCCAATCTGATTCAGTATAGTTATTAATACGTTCTGTAATTTCTTCCCAGTTTGAAAGTAGCAATCTCGTAATGGGGCGATATAGTTCAATACCGAAGTACTCGATTAAGCTAACTATCTTATTCATATTTTCTAGGCTAACATTACATTCATTTTTTTTATTTTCAGATTCTACATATTCAAGTAAGAATTCCCGGTTATATTTATTTGTCACCTTGAATCATTCCTTTATTAAATAGTGCATTAGCAAATTCTTTTGCATTAAATGGACGCAAGTCATCCATACCTTCGCCAACGCCAATCCAGCGTACGGGTACGCCCAGTTCCTCTTTAATAGAGATAACTACGCCGCCTTTTGCTGTACCATCTAGTTTAGTTACTACAATACCATTTACTGGTACAGCTTGACCAAATAATTTAGCTTGGCTTACTGCATTTTGACCCGTAGTACCATCTAAAACGAGCAATGTTTGATGCGGCGCACCTTCTACGTGGTTATTCGCTACGCGCCCCATCTTTTTAAGCTCTTCCATAAGGTTAACCTTAGTATGTAGACGACCAGCCGTATCTACGATAACAAGGTCTGCATTACGAGCTTTCGCAGCTTCCATTGCATCATATACAACGGCAGCAGGGTCTGCGCCTTCTTTATGTTTAACAATCGGCACACCAACGCGATCAGCCCAAATGGATAATTGGTCAGCTGCAGCGGCACGGAATGTATCACCTGCAGCAATGATAACCTTTTTACCTTCTTTAGTATAATAGTTAGCCAATTTAGCGATTGTCGTTGTTTTACCAACACCATTTACACCAACTACGAGGATAACCTCAGGATGGTGCAAAGTAATTTCATCTTCTTGATCGATGAGCATTTCCGTGATGCGGTCTTCCATAAACGGCATTACATCGCCTGTATGATTGATGATACCTTCTGTTACACCACGACGAATTTCTTTCATCAAGTATTCTGTCGTCTTAGGGCCTAGATCACTAGTAAGCATAACTGCTTCTAAATCATCTAAAAAATCATCATCGATTTGCGCATAACCAATAACGATGCTTTCTACATTTTTTACAAAAGACTTACGAGTTTTCTCTAAACCGTCTTTAATTCTATCAAAGAATCCAAATGCCATTATGCTAGATCCTCCTTCACATCTTCAAATGCTACTGTTAATAATCGCGATACACCGCGTTCCACCATGGTTACCCCTTGAAGTACTTCGGCAGCTTCCATCGTCTTTTTACGGTGAGATACAACGATAAATTGTGTTTCTTTATTTATTCGATTTAAGTAAGAGCTAAATCGTTCAACATTAGCTTCGTCAAGCGCCGCGTCAACTTCGTCAAGCACACAGAACGGAGCTGGACGATAGTCAAGGAATGAGAACAATAAAGCGATAACCGTAAGAGCACGCTCACCACCCGATAAAAGTGTCAATTGTTGACGCTTTTTCCCTGGTGGTTGAATGTAGAAGTCGATACCACCCGTCAAGATATTATCTGGATCAGTAAGTACAATTTGCGCAGTACCACCGCCAAACAATTGGCTGAATACTTCTTGGAATCTACGGCCTACCACATCCAATACATCATATAGCTGTGTACTCATCGCCTTATCCATTTCGGCAATAACCGCCTGTAATTGCGCCTTTGCCGTATCTAAATCAGCTAATTGTGTGGTTAAGAAATCATAGCGTTCTTTAGTCTCTTCGTATTCCTCAACGGCATTTGGATTGACTGGACCCAATTCGGCAATTTCGGCTATCAAACGAGCTTGCTCATCCTTCCAATCGCTAACGGAGCCTTCAATGCGAAGGACTTGAGCATCTTCCAAAGTAAAGCCTAGCTCTTGTAATTCTTCTACAAAGCGCTCACAGTCCATGCGATGACGTGTAATTTTACCTTCCATATCAACAAGGCGACCTTGCACCACTTTGTAGCGTTGATTCAATCGGTCTTGCTCACTGAGGATAGATTCCATTTCCTCGCGCCCCGTAGATGTTTTATCATAAGCTTCATCGCGAAGGGCACGTAATCGTTCAACCTCAGCCGTAGCAGAGGTCAACTCTTGTTCTGCAACTTCCTGAGCCAGAGGGATATCCTCTTCATAGCGTTGTGTAGTACTAACTAACAAATTACGAAGTGGTGTTAAGCGCTCAATAATACTAGAAATAGACTGATTACGCTGTTCACGTTGTGATTCCCGTTCCTGAATGGTATGTCGCAAGGTATCACAAGTAAGGCGAGCTTCTGTAAAAGCTTCATACGCCTCTTGTTGCACCTTTTGCAACACGGTTAATCGACCCATCAACGCCCCTTGATTACCATCCATACCATGATCCTCTTGCAAGGAAGCTAATGCTGTTTCTTGATCTTTCAAGTTAGCTGTTGTAGTAGCCAAATCAATATCAATTTGTACTAAACGTTGCTCTTCTTCATGGAGAACACGTTTCTTACGATCCAGCTGATTTTGTATATTTTGTACCTTTGTTTCACTAGCCACATAGAGTAAGTTCGTATGTTGATAGCTTTCATCAAGAGTCGCTTGATCCTTTTCAGTCTCTTCAACCCGTTTTTCAAGGCTTTCTAAGTTAGCTATTAAGGAGCGAATTTGTTCTTCAATTTGTACCAGTTCTTGTTCAAGACTAGCAGCCTCTTCCTTGCGGCTCAATACAGAAGCACGCTTACGTTTTGTGGCACCACCGGTTAGAGAACCACCAGGTTGAAATTGTTCCCCTGTAAGAGTTACGATGCGCAATTGCTGATTGTATTTTTTCTGTAATCCAATAGCATCATCCATGGAGGATACTACTAAGGTACGGCCCAATAAATACTGGAAAATATGAGCGTACTTATTATCAAAGGAGATACAATCAACAGCAGTGCCTAATACACAGCTTTCATTTAGAGCCGGTGTATCATAAGGTTTTCCTTTTACAGAATCCATAGGCAAGAAGGTTACGCGACCACCTTGGATAGATTTCAAGTAATTTACACCCTCAGCCGCTGCACGAGCCGTAGTAGTTACAACGTGGTTAACACTGCCGCCTAATGCCGTTTCAATAGCCGTAGTATATTTGTCCTCTACCGTAAAGAGATCACCAACAGCGCCTGTGATTTGTTCGCGCCAAGAACCTTTACCATTTAAGATATTCTTTGTACCTTCTAAATAACCTTCATGTTGTTCTTCCCATTGGGCTAATAGTTCGATACGACCTTTAACACGTTGCTCTTGGGTACGTAATTTTTGTAATTCTTTACGTTCCTCACGAGCTTGTATAGCTGCTTCTTTACCACCATCAACGAGGGCTTGTCGTTGTGCAGAAATAGCATTAAACTTTTGGCCTAGCGCTTCAAATTCAGAACGAGCGACTTGAAGTTCACTATCTACCTGTGCTATCTCAGATTCTAGAATAGCACATTGATTTTTGCTTTCTACCTTGCGAGCTTCTAAGCTTCGAATACTAGCCTTAGCCGTTTCAATAGCACTCACAACTTCTAATTGACGTTGCTCAAAAGCCTCTCGATTGGATTGCAAGGATTGAAACTTAGCTTGTTCTGACCTTACATCTTCAACAGCCTTTTTGTAGGTCGCTTCTAATTCTTCTAAATTAGACTCTTTCTCTACTAATTGAGCACTTTCATCTTGAATCAATTGATTTAAGATGCGCAATTGTTGCTCCTCGCCTTTTTGCGTAGCCTCTAGCTCGCTAATGCGCATAGACGTTTCATCTAATTCACGGCGCGCTGTTTTTAGTTGCTCTTCTAAGAGACGTAAGTGACCAGATAAGCGTTCTTCATCACGTTGCTTTTCAGTATACTGAGCCTCCCACAACTTAAGCTGTTCCTGCTCTTTTGACGAAGACGATTGCAATTCGTGACGACGAGCCTCTAATTTAGACAATTCAGTTTGAAGCTCAATTTCTTCATCTTTAAAGGCAATATTATCATTTTCAAAACGCGTTAAAAGACGATCAGAGGTTTTATAATTGTGGAAGCCTAATGCCCCATCATAATCGCGCTTTGCGCGGCTTAAGGTCATATATTTTTTAGTCTTTTCCGCTTTTTCAGACAAAGGTCCTAATTGCTCTTCAATGGTAGCCATTACGTCTCGTACACGCTCCATATTACGATCTGTACTGGCAATACGACGCAATGCATCTTCTTTATTGATCTTAAAGCGAGAAATACCTGCTACATCTTCAAAGATAAGGCGCCGTTCTTCAGGTTTAGAATTTAAAATAGCATCAATTCGGTTCTGCCCAATGATAGCCATGGAGTCTCTACCAAGACCGGTATCTGCTAGTAAAAGATGTATGTCCTTTAAACGACAAGATCGCTTATTAATGAGGAACTCACTTTCACCAGTGCGGTATATACGGCGTGTAATGGCTACCTCAGCCATATCTATATCTAATTGTTGGTCACTATTGTCAAACACAAGTGTAACCTCAGCAGCGCTCATAGGTTTGCGCTTTTCCGTACCAGAGAAAATAATATCCTCTGCTTTTTGACCGCGCAAATTACGGACATTGGATTCTCCCAATACCCATTTCATAGCATCCGTAATATTACTTTTACCACTTCCGTTAGGACCAATAACGGCAGTCATTCCTGGTGAGAATTTTACAATCGTTTTATCCGCAAACGATTTAAAGCCCTTTAATTCCAACCGAAGTAATTGCATGACTGCCTCCTTTCTACCAACAACCCTAAATAATCATATCTTTTATTATAACACATATTGCAGGCCATCAATACAGCAACGAACGGTATTTCTCGTGCGTTCTTCACACCATTCAAATGCATACTGCGGATACTGAATCTGAAAGTATTTAACGTTTCGATTATTAAGGCCTCGCACCTTAGATGTTAAGCATCTCGGATAAGAAATAACAATATTATGCTGTACTGCAATACCATTATTCCTAATATAATTTGTTCTATCATTATTAGTGTTATCTATATATCCACTATTATCAGCATTATAAGCACTAACTCCACTAAATCCTAGATTTTCATAAGTAGCGTAGTCAGTTAGATTAAAACAATCGTTACTTAGTGCGTACGTATACTGAGATGCATGCTCATCAATACAACGTTCAATTCGCTGCTTATACTGTTCGTTCACAACCAGCTCCCCCATAGCGGGCTCATATGGCCCCGCTACTAAGCTATTCCTAGAATCTAATTCTTCTGTACTTTGTAAACCCGTGCGAATGACTTCAATGCCATGCTGTTCAAACCAATCTTTTAAAAATGAACAATACTGTATAGCTAGCTCAGTACTTAGTGGTTTATATTCTCCAGCTCTATACTGTTCGGCTAGCTCTGTATTTTCTATAACTAGTACGGGATAGATACGTACAAAATCAGGTCGTAATGCGGCTACTGCAATGGCCGTTTCTATTATGGTTTGCCAAGTCTCTCCTTTTAGTCCCGGTAAAAGTTGAACCCCAACGGTCATATCACGATGTTTTAATCGTGTAACAGCCTCTACTACCTCTTGTGCCGTGTGCCCCCTCTTAGCATCGACTAAAATACCATCATTCATAGACTGCACACCAAGTTCCACAGTTTTTACTCCATAAGACTGTAATAATGTAATCGCTTCATCTCCTACAGCATCGGGCCTTGTAGAACAGCGTATGCCATCAATGAGGCCCTGTTGAAGCATTTCATAGGCAGGCATTAATAATTTATGTTGTAAATCTTTAATAATAGCCGTAAATGATCCACCATAAAAGGCAACCTCCCAAAACTTTTCATTCCGCTTTGTTCCTACATAGTCTTTGATTGTTTGTTGTATATATTCTGGAGTTAGGTGACTAATACCAGATTGGCCTGTAATACGAGATTGATTACAAAATGTACACACATAGGGACAACCTACGTGAGGTATAAAAAAGGGAATCATACCAAATGGTTTCATAGACACCTCCTCTTCTTATGTAAAAATTATTATTCATCTATTATTATATAGATTATTGTTCATCTATCATTATATAGATCATTATTCATCTACCATTATATAGATTATTACTCACATACTATATATTACTCACATACTATTATACAAAAAAAGCGCCATTCGGCGCTTTTCTATTTATCAGCCATCAACTTTTCTAAAGTCAATTGAGCCGCATGTTGTTCTGCAATTTTTTTACTTTTACCAGAGCCGGCCTCGTAAGTAACACCATTAATTTCAACCTCCATATGGAAGGTTTTAGCATGATCGGGACCACTTTCACTGAGCAAATGATAGACAATATGTTTATCCCCATCACGTTGCACATATTCTTGTAATAATGTCTTATAATCTTTGCCCCGCTTACCTTCTAAGGCTTGCATGATATAGGTAGTTAAATGCTTTAAAACAAAGGCCATAGCCGTTTGATAATCTGTAGAAATATAAATGGCACCGATGAGAGACTCAAAGGTATCCGCTAATATAGAGTTTCTATCGTTACCACCGGAAGCGCGTTCTCCATGACCGAGCAATAAATATTGTCCTAGTTGCAAAGAACGACTCACAGATGCTAAAGAATCCTCACACACTGTAGCGGCCTTAATTTTCGTTAAATTACCTTCAGCCATATCTGGATATGTCTTAAATAGGTATTCCCCAATAATAAGATCCAAAACAGCATCGCCTAAAAACTCTAATCGCTGATTGTGATGAATATGCTTTGATTTATGTTCATTCGCATAAGAAGTATGTGTAAAAGCACAATCTATAATGGATATATCTGACACAGGTATGTCTAAACGAGCAACAAGCTCATGAAGAGATTCTTCACGAGCTTGTGTTATCTTACTCTTATGCGTTTCGATAGTAACCATTAAGCTTCATAACGGCGAATGCAAAGTGTACCGTTATGACCACCAAAACCGAAAGAGTTAGAAAGTGCACATTTTACTTGAAGTTCACGTGCGCCTTCACGAACATAGTCCAGATCCAAACCTTCATCAGGATTGTCACAGTTAATTGTAGGGTGAACTTTACCAGTTTCAATCGCCATTGCCATTACGATAGTTTCAATAGCACCAGCAGCCCCCAATAAGTGACCTGTCATGGATTTAGTAGAGTTAACAGCGATATTTTTAGCGTGATCGCCGAACAATTCTTTAATAGCCAATGTTTCATTTTGGTCATTAAGGCCAGTAGATGTACCATGAGCATTGATGTAGTTAACGTCTTTAGGATCAATACCTGCATCTTTAATTGCTAATTCCATACATTTACGAGCTTGAACACCACCTGGAGCTGGTGCAGTGATATGGTAAGCATCACCATTGCTACCATAGCCCACAACTTCAGCATAGATATGCGCACCGCGTGCTTTTGCGTGTTCTAATTCTTCAAGAACTACGATACCAGCACCTTCACCCATTACGAAACCATCACGGTCACGGTCAAATGGACGGGACGCCTTTGTTGGCTCATCATTGCGTGTAGACATAGCTTTCATAGCCGCAAAACCAGCTACAGCAGCCGGAGATACCGCAGCCTCAGTACCACCAGCAAACATCACATCAGCATCTCCACGTTGGATGATACGGAATGCATCGCCAATCGCATTTGTACCAGAAGTACAAGCAGTTACGTCTGTAATAACTGGACCTTTAAGACCAAGGCGAATAGATACGCGTGCAGATGTCATATTTGCAATCATCATAGGTACTGCAAATGGACTTACACGGCCAGGACCTTTTTCGAATAATGTTTCATACACCTCATGGATAGAGTCAATGCCGCCTATACCTGTACCAACTACAGTACCACAGTGATCTAAATCTGCTTTATCTAAATCAAGATCAGCATCTTCACAAGCAAGAACAGCTGCACCGATAGCAAATTCTACAGAACGGTCCATACGACGAGCTTCTTTCTTGTCTACCCCATAGTTTGTAATATCAAAGTCTTTTACTTCACCCGCAATGCGTGTTGCATAGTCAGATGCGTCAAAGCGTGTAATCGGCCCAATACCAGATTGACCTGCCAATAACGCATTGTAGAAGTTCTCTTTACCGATACCTACAGGAGTCACTGCCCCTAAGCCAGTAATTACTACACGTTTTTCCAATTATTCCACCTCTTATAGCTATACAGCCCTTTAAATTAATCAATCTCTGCTACTTGCTGTTTTAATTGAGCAAAGATATCTTTAACTGGCATAATCCTATCGACTTTTCTCATATTATTGCCAGAGAACACCAACCCCGTTTCCACATCACCTTGTTGTGCGCGAGAAAGAGCACGGATAATGCAGAATTTATGGGAACAATGTTTTAAACAGTTATCACACACCGTTGGAGGCGCTACAGTACCATCTAAAACAGATTCAGCAAATTTGTTTTTTATTGCTTGACCAGGCAAACCAACAGGACTTTGAATCAATACTATATCCTCAGGGTTTGTAGCTCGTACATACATTTTTTTCAATTCATCAGATGCATTACATTCATCAGAAGCAGCAAAACGGCTACCCATTTGAACACCACTAGCGCCGATTTTTAACATTTCAACGATATCATGGCCATCTAGAACACCACCAGCAGCAATTACTGGAATGTTTTTTACCGCTGCTACAACTTCGGGAACGATTTCTCGAGCGGAACGATCCGTCCCCAAGTGTCCACCAGCTTCACAGCCTTCTACGATTACAGCTGCAGCACCTAAACCTTCAGAAATGCGAGCTAATTTTGCGGACGAAACAATTGGTACAATAGGAGTACCAGACTCTTTGCCCATTGCGAACATATCTCTTGAAAAACCAGCACCTGCTACTACAAGATCAATGCCTTCTTCGATGGCAGTCTTTACTAAGCCAGCAAATTGAGTTGCTGCTACCATCGCATTTATACCAATAATACCCGTAGGTGATAATTTTCTAGCTAATTGTATTTCGTATCGTAATTCATCGAAAGGCAAGCCCGATGCCGCAATAAGGCCGATACCACCTTCATTTGCAACGGCTGCTGCCAAGCGAGCTGTAGACAATCTAATCGCCATACCACCTTGAATAATAGGTACTTTGGCCACTAGATTCCCAATGCGAAGTTCAGGGAGCTTCACTATCAAATCCTCCTGTAAATAAAACCGGTTGGGAGGCCACTCGGCCTCCCGTTCGGTTGAATTGTTAGCTTTACAGCTTATTTAGCAGAATCAATATATTCTACTGTATCCTTAACGGTTTTAATTTTTTCTGCAACGTCGTCAGGGATTTCAACATTGAATTCTTCTTCAAATGCCATGATCAATTCAACGATATCTAAGGAGTCAGCGCCTAAGTCGTCGATGAATGTAGAATCAATGGTAACTTCAGCTTCATCAACGCCTAATTGTTCCACAACGATTGCTTTAACTTTATCGAAAGTGTTCATTAGTGGTTCACCTCCTTTCAAAGTGTATTTATATATAGTCTAATTTTACAACTACATTACCATGCCACCATCAACATTGATGACTTGACCCGTAATATAATTAGCAAAATCGCTAGCAAGGAATGTTGCTACTGTTGCTACTTCTTCGGCATCAGCCATACGGCCCAACGGAATTTGAGTAACCATAGCTTCTTTAACTTTTTCTGGTAATACATCAGTCATATCTGTATTGATAAAGCCTGGTGCAATAGCATTAACTGTAATACCACGGCTAGCCAATTCTTTAGCACAGGATTTAGTAAAACCAATTACGCCCGCTTTAGAAGCAGCATAGTTAGTTTGACCAGCATTACCTATAACACCAACAACAGATGTCATGTTAATAATATGACCAGAACGTTGTTTCATCATGATTTTAGATACTGCTTTAGTTACCAAGTAAACACCTTTTAAGTTGATATCGATAACAGCATCAAAATCTTCGTCTTTCATTCGCATTAACAAACCGTCACGCGTAATCCCCGCATTATTCACGAGAATATCAATGTGACCAAATTCTTTATGAGCTTCTTCCACCATGGAAGCAACTTCATCAGCATTGGCTACATTAGCTTTAATTTTAATGGCTTTGCGGCCTAACGCTTGTACAGCTTCAACAGTTTCTTGCGCTGCACCTTCGCTACCGCTATAGTTTACAACAACATCAGCACCAGATTGTGCTAGATTGATAGCTACAGCGCGACCAATGCCACGGGATGCGCCAGTTACAATGGCTACTTTACCCTCTAAATGCATTTTATCGAACCCCCTTCAAAAATTCAAGCGTTTTCTCTAAGGATGCAATGTCTTCAACATTGGCTAATTCCATATCTTTGTTAATCTTTTTAGTAAAACCTGTAAGTACTTTCCCAGGCCCCACTTCAACAAAGCGAGTAACACCAAAGTTTACCATTTCAGCTACACAATCTTCCCATAAAACAGGGTTAGCGGCTTGAGTAACTAAGGACTCTTTAATGTCATTGGCATTAGTCAAAATCTTACCAGTAACATTTGCAACTACAGGAATTTGTGCATCACTCACTTGGATCTTATCCAATTCTTCCTTTAACCGAAGAGCTGCTGGTTCCATCAAACGGCTGTGGAATGGAGCACTCACCGGAAGCATTACTGCACGTTTCGCTCCTGCTTCTTTCATTTTTTCAGCTGCTGTTTCCACCGCTGCAGTTTCACCGGCAATAACGATTTGTCCAGGGCAATTGAAGTTAACTGCTTGTACAGAACCTACAGAAGCATTTACTTCTTCACAAATTTCTACAACTTGCTCACGAGGTAATGCCAAAATTGCCGCCATAGCGCCTTTACCCAATGGCACAGCTTCTTGCATATATTCACCGCGTTTATGAACTACATATACTGCGTCTTTAAAGTTCAATACACCGGCTGCTACTAGAGCACTATACTCACCAAGACTATGCCCGCCTACGATATCAGGCGTAAAGCCTTGTTCTTTTAGAATTTCATAACAAGCTACGGATGCAGTCAAAATAGCTGGTTGTGTATTTGCTGTTTTAACGAGCTCTGTATCAGGACCTTCGAAGCATAATTTACTGATGGAATAACCAAGTGCTTCGTCAGCCTCTTCAAAACGTTGTTTTACAATAGGATACGCATTATACAAATCTTGTAACATGCCTACTTTTTGAGAACCTTGACCAGGAAAAACAAATGCCGTTTTCATTAGGGGCCTCCTTATTTACTAAGACCTTGAAGATTCTTAATCACTGTTTCAGCTTCAGTCATGATATCTTTAATGATAGTTTCACATGGTTTAACATCTGTTAACATACCAGAAATTTGACCGATCATTACAGAACCTTCTTTTATATTACCATCAATAGCAGCTAAACGAAGTGTGCCAGCGCCTAATGCTTCCAATTCCTCTTTAGAACCACCACTAAATTCAAGGGATTTATATTTATGAGCTAACGCATTATCTATAATACGTACAGGATGACCTGTTGTTAAGCCAGTCATAACTGTAGCACGATCTTTTGCTTTCAATACAGCATTTTTATAATTTTCATGGGCAATACATTCTTCGGATAATACGAATCGTGTCCCCATTTGTACCGCTTTAGCACCTAATGCAAATGCCGCAGCCATACCACGACCATCTGCAATACCACCAGCAGCAATAACTGGTACATCTACAGCATCAACTACTTGAGGAATTAATGCCATAGTTGTAATATCACCTACGTGACCACCAGACTCTGTACCTTCAGCAATAATTGCATCAATACCGCCACGTAATAAGCGCTTTGCAAGTAATACTGATGCAACTACAGGAATAACTTTTGTACCAATTTCTTTCAAAGCGGGAACATAAACACCAGGATTACCTGCACCTGTAGTAATAACAGGAACACGTTCTTCCACAACTACTTCCATAACCTCTTTTACAAATGGAGACATGAGCATAATATTACAGCCAAAAGGCTTGCTAGTGCGCTCTTTTAATTTATGGATTTCATTACGGAAAATATCAGGAGGCATATGACCAGCACCAATAATCCCAAGGCCACCAGCTTCAGAAACGGCTGCCGCTAATTCTGCAGTACCGAGCCAAGCCATACCACCTTGAAAGATTGGATACTCAATCTGCAATAAATCACAAATGTCAGTCTTAATCATCTTGATGTGTCCTCCTTAATACCATTTCAAGACCAGGCTTGCCCATGTTAGGCCTGCACCAAATCCTGCAAACGCAACATTATCACCGCGTTTGAAACGTCCCTCGCGATTAGCTTCATCAAGTGCAATCGCTACAGACGCGGCAGATGTATTACCATACTTATGTAAATTAACAAAAACTTTTTCCATTGGCAGATGTAAACGTTTGGCTGCCGAATCAATAATACGAATATTCGCTTGATGAGGAATGAAGTAATCTAATTCGTTTAACTCCATACCAGCGCGTTCTAAGGATTTTAAAACCGTACGCCCCATCGTTTTAACGGCAAATTTATATACTTCAGGGCCATCCATATGAATAAATGTTAAGCCCTCTTCTACGCGTTGATCATTTGCCACCACAGCAGTGCCACCTGCAGGAATGCAAAGCGCTGGTCCGCCAGTGCCATCGGCGCCCATGTCAATACCTTTAATTCCATAGCCTTCAGGTACTTCAGATACTACTGCAGCCCCAGCACCATCACCAAAGAGGATACATGTACCACGATCATTCCAGTTTACTCGACGGGAAAGAATTTCCGCCCCCACGACGAGTACTTTTTTATAAATACCAGAACTAATATAACTAGCGGCAGTAATCAATCCATATACAAACCCAGAGCATGCCGCTTGTAAATCATAGGCTGCAGCGTTTTTGGCGCCTAAGTTCGCTTGCAATACACAAGCTGCCGAAGGAATAATCATATCTGGTGTTAAGGTAGCAAAGATAATCATGTCGATTTCCTCTGCAGTGACATTAGCCATTTGCATAGCTTTTTTTGCTGCCTCTGTCGCCATATAGGATGTATTCATACCTTCCGGTGCAATGCGTCGTTCTTCTATACCCGTACGCTCTCTAATCCATTGATCATTGGTATCAACCATTTTTTCAAGATCAAAGTTTGTTACTACATTGTCAGGAAGGAAGCTCCCAGTACCAATGATTCCTACAGGTTTATTCATCATAGTCATACTTTAAGGCTCCTTCAATATCCATCGTTTCTCTTATGTGTTGAATAATTTTACGCTCTACTAAATCACTAGCAATTTCAATAGCAGTTTTTATTTCTTTTGCTTTAGAACTACCATGAGCAATCATGAATACCCCATTAACTCCTAAAAGTGGAGCACCACCATTTTCTGTGTGATCCAAACGTTTTGCCATCTTTTTCAAGGCTGGCTTTACAAGCATAGCTCCTATCTTGGCAAAAATACTTCCTGCCATAATGCTATCCTTTACTAATTGCGTAAGACCTGTTACTAACCCTTCCGCAAATTTAAGTACCACATTGCCTACGAAGCCATCACATACGACAACATCAACGGCACCTTTAGGAATATCGCGACCTTCAATATTTCCTTTAAAATTGATAGTCTTCATACCCTCCAAAATCGGATACGTCGCCAATACGACATCGTTCCCCTTTGTGGCCTCTTCACCAATATTTAACAATCCCACAGTAGGATTTTCTTTTCCTAATAAAAGCTTAGCGTATTCAGACCCCATTAAAGCACCTTGTACAAGATGTTTAGGTTTACTATTAGAATTTGCACCAGAGTCTAACATAACTGTTATACCACTTACCGTTGGCATTGGAGTTGCAATGACAGGGCGATCAATGCCTTTAATGCGACCGAGCCCAAACAAAGCCGCTGCAACAGCAGCTCCCGTACTACCTGGAGCAATTACAGCATCACAACGATTATCACGAACCAACGAAGTAGCGACCACAACAGATGCATCTTTTTTCTTGCGCAATGCTTGACCTGGATGTTCATCCATGCCGATTACCTGGCTAGCATGATGTACAGAAATACGTGGATTCTTAGCTTCATTATTAGCTTCTAATATATCAAAAATTTGCTGCTCATCGCCGACGAGCACCACTTCAATGTGTTGATTTGCTCGTACGGCTTCAATGGATCCAAGTACAGTCTCCATTGGAGCAAAGTCGCCACCCATGGCGTCTATTGCAATTTTCATAATTTACACCCTATTCTCTACGGATTCCATAATAAATTTTGCGCGAAACACTTCTTTTATTTTATCTCTTATTATAACCCAAATAAAGAACTTATTACCTCGGCGACGAACAATTTCTGCTTTCGCTACCAAATTAGTACCAGATCCTACCGGGTTCTTATATTTTATATTTCCAACTTCCGCAGAGCAAACAGTCGTCCCCATAACCACTTTTGCAAGGGAATTTGCTTGAGCATATAAATACTGCGGTTCTACATATCCGAATTGATCTTCCATATCAGCCGTAGTACGCAACATAGATAATGCTTGGTGCCCCTCGGTGACATCAATCAATTCGCCAACCACTTCATATGATACATGTTCTGCCATTTCATGTGATTGACCTGTAGCCATAACACGAATGCGTTCACGCAATTCAGGAATACCCAATTCTAGTCGATCGAGACGAATTGTTGGCACACTTACACCAAAGTGTGTTGCCAATTCTTCATCAGTAAGAAATGGCGTAATATTCAGTTTTTCTTGTAACTGCTTCTGGCGCTCTTGCTTCTTTAACCGACTCATGGGACCACCTTTTATGACCTAGTATTAATATTACATCCTAAGTATATACAATAATTCCCTTATTGGCAAGACTTTTCATACATATAGTAAGAAATTTTCATAGCATATACAAAATATAGTTGTTTTTTTATATTTTAGTATTTTTGTTTATAAAAAATAAAAATGTGTCACTATCTTATAGAATAATCTTACTATAAAATAATGACACTTGCTATTCATAACAAAACATATAAAAATATGAGTGTATATTTTGAAAGCATATAAAAAAGACGCCTACAAAGTAGGCGTCTCTCTCTGCTCACATATTAAGCATTAGCTACTACTTGTTCACCTTTATAGTGACCACATGTAGGGCAAACACGATGAGGCATCTTAGGCTCGTGGCATTGTGGACATGCTACATAACCAGGAGCTTCTAATTTCCAATTAGCACGACGACGATCGCGACGGCATTTAGACAATCTACGTTTAGGTACTGCCATTATCTGCACCTCCTTAGTACAATCATTAGGATAATCTATCATCTTTCTCATCAAGCAAAGCACGTAACTCTGCAAATCGAGGATCCACCACAAAGGATTCACAAGAACAAGGTGAAACATTTAAATTTGCTCCGCAATGAACGCACAATCCTTTGCAATCATCCTGACATAACACTTGAGAGGGCTCATTGATGATTAATGTATCCCTAATTAGTTCAGTTAAGTCAATTTCTTCTCCATCAAAAGAATTCACATCATCTGCAGCATCTCGACAATCACTAAAGATTTCCTCAAAGAAATCTTTTCGATAATGTTCTGTTGTATTTAAACAACGGGAACAATCATAATCGCCTTTAGACTGAATCGAACCTTGAACGATGTAATTTTGACCATCAAACCAAAACTCACCACTAATGGTTATATCATGACGGCTCCAAGGAAAAGCAGTTACGTCACCAAGCTCAGAGGCTGATATCGTATAGCTATAAGGAAATTTCTTTCCTATATGTTCTTTTGCTTGCTCTACTTGCAGTTTCATAATCTTACCTCGACTCATAATATTATAAACATGACATGGTGCTTTGTCAAATAAAAAAGACTATCTCAAGTGGACTCAAGATAGCCTTTTGGTAAGTCAATTACATTTTTTCGAATTGGTCTTTACCAACACCGCAAATTGGGCAAACATAATCAGCTGGTTGATCTTCGAATTTTACGCCTTCAACAGCTTCGTCATAAACCCAACCACATACTACGCATACATATTTTTCCATGTGTATTTCCTCCTTCACTTGAAAATTATTGTTTAATGTTTATCTTTAATTAATTCAGATACTCTATCTGTAATGTAGTATATCAAAGACATCGAAACTTTTCAATACTCATTTTCTTATTTTCTCATTTTTTATAATATTTAATAATCATAGATACTATGCGGTTTTCTACTACTTAACTCATTTGAAATATATTATCATTTAGTTTTTTTATCTTTAGACTACTACTGAATATTTTATTTTAATCTAATAATTGGAAATTAATTTTGAAAGCATATTGTTTAAATAAATAACTATAATAACCTTATCTAAGGTGTACATAATTACTATATTATACTATTATATAGAGAAGAGATTATGTGACTACATATAATCTCCAAATAATATTACGCTTAATCTCTTTAGTATATAAGTATATACTGATGAATATTCTTGACTTTATTAATACTCTAATTTTCTATAAGAAAATAAAATCATTCTTATATAAAATTCTCGCATAAAGGTATAATAAAGTTTCAGTAAATTTAATTGTTATCATAGGAGGCTTTATGAGAACAGCGTTAACACAACTTTTACAAATCGAATACCCTATCATCCAAGGTGCTATGGCTTGGGTATCTGAACACAAACTAGTTGCTGCCGTAGCTAATGCAGGTGCTACAGGTGTAATTGCTCTTGGTGGTCGTGATGCAGAATGGACGCGCAACGAGATTCGTGCCTGTAAAGACTTAACGGATAAGCCTTTCGGAGTCAATCTCATGTTAATGGCTCCCAATAAAGACGAATTAGTGGATATTATCATTGAAGAAAAGCCTGCATTTGTAACACTTGGAGCAGGCAATCCTGTACCATATATTAAACCATTGCAAGATGCAGGCATTAAAGTTATCCCTGTTGTCCCATCTCTAAAACTTGCTAAACGCATTGAAGAAGCTGGTGCTGATGCAATTATTATTGAGGGTATGGAAGCTGGTGGACATATTGGTAGCCAAACAACCATGTCCTTGATGGAAAATATTTTACCTGAGATTTCCATTCCTGTTGTTGTAGCAGGCGCTATCGTAGATGGTCGTGGTATTGCAGCAGCATTGTTGATGGGTGCTGAGGGTGTACAAATGGGTTCCCGTTTTTTGTTAGCTGAAGAATGCCAAGCCCACATAAATATGAAAGAAGCAATTATCAAAGCCACAGATACAGACTCTGTTGTAACGGGTCTCCTCTCTGGTCACGGTGGAGTACGTAGCTTGAAAAACGAATTCACTACACGTTACTTAGCTGCCGAAACAGATGGTGTTACTACCCCTGAAGAACGCACCAAAATGTCCCAAGGCACTAACAAACGTGCTGCTATCGATGGTGATGTTGTAAATGGTGCTGTACAAGTTGGACAAGGTTTAAACCGACTTACTACTATTGAACCTGCTCACACTATAGTACAAACAGTAATGAATGAAGCTATCATGTCTATTCGTAAAGCACAACGTCTTATTGAAATCGTATAGTTAATAAATTAGGAGTTCCTTATGTTACCATTTCACGGAAAATACCCCAAATTAGATCCCAAAAGTTGTGTTATGCCTGGTGCAGAACTTGCAGGTGATGTTGAACTAAAAGAATATGCTTCCATTTGGCAAAACTGTGCACTTCGCGGTGATGTAAATAAAATTGTAGTAGGTCGCTATTCTAATGTACAGGATAACTCTGTATTACACGTTGATGACGACAGGGCTTGCATTCTTGGAGATTATGTAACAATTGGCCATGGTGCAATAGTACACGCTAGTACTATCGAAGATAATGTATTAGTTGGAATGGGCGCTATTGTATTAAGCGGTTGTCATATTGGCTCTGGCTCTATTATTGCTGCTGGTGCAGTCATAAAGGAGAACACTGTAATCCCACCTAATTCTTTAGTTGTTGGAATCCCAGCTCGCATAGCTCGTACAGATGAAACGCAAATCGAACGTATTCACAATCAAGCACTAAAATATAAACACTTGTGGACTGTAGAATATGGCATGCTTCCTGATGCGGGTGGCGAGGAATACGATAAGAACGCAAAAATCGTATAATTACATATACATTAAAAGCGGATAGTTGATTAATTCAACTATCCGCTTCTTTTCTATATATTATATTTACTTTTATTAACTATTATTTATTGCTACTTAGCGCTATTTAATTTTGATTGAATGATTTGCTCTACCATAAGAGCTGTCCCCATTGTTAAAGCTATAGGAAACAACATCTCTACAGAGAAACGAGATAATTCAAGCATAAATACACAAGATGTCATAGGCATTTTTTGTGCAAGGCCTAAGAATACTACGGCCCCTACAAAAGCAGACATTCCCAAAGATACTGGCGCTATAGCAATAGCCCATACGGTACCAAATACGATCCCCAAAGTACTACCTAACATCATAGATGGTGTAATACGACCACCATATGCACCAGCGGCCAAAGCAAGTAAAACAGCTACCCATTTGGATCCAAATAAACCCAATGCATATGTCCATGTGATATCGTTCGTAAAAGTCAACTCATTGCCTGCTTTACCATTTCCAAGAATTTCAGGAAAATACATAGCTAAAACACCAATTAGTGTAAATGCTACGATAGAAATGGGAATCATTACAGGACTACTACGATGAATGGCGGGTAGCTTACTTTGTGTAATATTAAATAAAACAACACCAATTGCAATAATAGCGCCTAAAACGATAGAAAACTCTACATAATGACTCCCCAAACTGGGTTGTGCCATTGTATATTGTATAACATCTCCTACACCAGCTTGTCGCGTCACAAATGTAGCCAAACCACAACATAAGAGGGCTGCACTCATAGCCCGTATATTCCAAGTAAGAAGCAAAGTTTCTAATGTAAAAATTGCCGCAGATAATGGTGAATTATAAACTGCAGCTAAACCAGCGCCTGCAGCACATGCAATTAATAATTGACGATCTTCTTGTTTTATATCAAAATGTTTAACTAAAAAGGTAGTAATACCTGCGCTAGCCTCACGTGGTGCAACTTCTCGACCTAATGGAGAACCAATACCTACCGTAATTATTTGCAGTGTTGCATGTAAAACAGTAGTAATTGGATTCATATCCATTTTACCAGAAACTGCTGTTTTTATATCTACAACGCCTTTACCATATCTGTGAATCAAAACCCAACCTACGCCACCTATCACGCCACAGACGATTAAGGGTATTAATCGTTCTATCGGTGATACTCGGGCCACAGCTGCACCAAAACTCAGATGATCAGCAGAAGAGTAATTATATACGAAATGTTGGATTCCATGTAATAAATGCGTATAGGAAGCCCCTACTAGCCCCGCTATAAAGCCAACTATAATAATGAGTCCTATAAATCGTTTATCATATATCATATTTACTCCATCGCTAATACAATTTCCCCAGCCGCTAATGTCTTTTTAACATCAATGATACGCTGATTTGAGGAACCTCTGAAGCGCAAAGCAGGGTCCTTAAGTTCATCTACAAAGCGGCCATCTACGAGAATGTCGATTTCTTGTAATAAAGCACTTCGCAACTCATCTTCTAAGATATCATCTATTTCATAGCCGGAATAAGCCCAAATCTTCTTTTCTGGCGCCGCTGCTCGAACAGCTCTCACCACCGGTAATAAGCCTTGTACATTTTGAAATGGCTCCCCACCTAATAATGTTAAACCTGAACATGTAGGATTCTTCACATAGGAAACCACTAAATCTGTCTCAGCTTGCGTCCATACCTTACCAGCATTAAAATCTTGGTATTCTTCGTTAAAACAATTATAACAACAATGTGTACAACCTGTTACAAATATAGATGTACGAATCCCTTCTCCATTGGCAATATCGTATTGTCTTATTTGCCCATATCTCATCATAACCTCCATAGTAGTGCCTATCAACTTTGATCAACACTATATAGATATATTTCAATTTCTCATATATACAGTAAAAGCTGTGCCTTAGGCACAGCTTTTACCACTTAAAATTATCGTATTTAGAACTCTAAAATCGTATCTATTAACATACCCACATCATTAGATGTCTATGATAATTATATTAATCTATATAACAGTTTATCTTAATATGCTTAATATACAGGATAATTATTAAAACTATATCTCTAATAATCTTAAATGTGCATTACACGATCTTTAATTTCCTTTGTGCGCCCTTCATTCCAGAAGTTTTCACCAAGGTATCCACAAGTACGACGGATAACAGTTAATTTATCGCGATTTGTATTGTGGCAACGAGGGCATTCCCACTCGTTATGTTCATTTACCTTAATTTCTCCATCAAAGCCACATTCGTGACAATAGTCAGACTTGGTATTAAATTCAGCATAAGAAATATGATCATAAATATATTGAATCATAGTCAAAACAGCTGGAATATTATTAGTCATATTAGGAATTTCTGCATAGGAAATACAGCCACCTGTAGATTTCTTTTGGAACTCAGATTCAAAGGAGAACTTGTCAAATACATTAATCTCTTCTCGTACGCTTACATGATAACTATTAGTATAATAACCCTTATCCGTAATGTCCTCAATAATACCAAAACGAGCGCGATCCAAAGAAGAGAATCGATGGGTTAAACTTTCAGCAGGTGTACCATATAATGCAAAGCCCATGTTATGTTTAACTCGCCATTCATCAACAGCTGCATTTAAGCGATCCATAATCTTCATCGCAAAAACGCGACCTTTCTCGCCTGTATTCGATTCACCGGTAATTAAACGAGTTGCTTCATAAATACCAATATATCCCAAGGAAATAGTCGCATAACCGCCAGTCAAGAATTTGGCAATTTTCTCGCCTTTTTTAAGTCTTGCAATAGCACCGTGTTGCCAATGGATTGGTGACACATCACTCACTACGTCCTTAAGTAATTCATAACGAAGCATTAGTGCTTTTTCTGCCAACTCAAGTCGTTTATCTAAAATTTCAAAATATCGTTCTTCACTACCGCGGGCTAGAATGCCAATTTGAGGTAAGTTTAAACTTACTACACCAATGTTAAAACGTCCATCAAACTTGTATTCACCATT
Source organism: Veillonella parvula (assembly GCF_036456085.1). Classification (NCBI taxonomy): domain Bacteria; kingdom Bacillati; phylum Bacillota; class Negativicutes; order Veillonellales; family Veillonellaceae; genus Veillonella; species Veillonella parvula. Next base: position 787,107 of record NZ_CP138632.1, read on the forward strand.
TTCATCCTTCCAAGGAGATAAGAAGGATCGACAGCCCATAGGACTAAAGACATTACCTGAGTAGTTTTCCTTCATTTTTTTTGCAGAAATATAGTCAGGGTACATGCGCTTAGCCGTACATTGTGCTGCCAATTCAGTTAAGTAATAGTATGGACTATCTGGTGTTACATTATGCTCATCAAGAACATAAATCAACTTAGGAAAGGCTGGTGTAATATATACATCGGCTTCGTTTTTTACACCTTTAATACGTTGGCGCAAAATTTCTTCTGTAATAAGAGCCGCTTCCTTCGCGTATTCATAGTCTGGTTGGAAATACATAAATAATGTAACAAATGGAGATTGACCATTTGTGGTCATCAATGTATTGATTTGGTATTGAATAGTTTGGATACCATCTTTAACCTCTTTACGCGTACGTTTCCACGCTATTTCACGAGCCTTTTCCATATTAGGCTCCATGCCGTAAATCTCAACTTGCTCTTCAATAACATTATTGAGGATTTTTTCATAAGATTTACGTACAAATGGTGCCAAAATACGGTCAATACCATTAATACTTTGACCACCATATTGACCAGATGCTACTTGTGCAATGATTTGTGTTGTTACAGTACAAGCAACTTGGAAAGACTTAGGTGTATCGATTTTCTTACCATTGATTACTGTGCCATTTGTAAGCATGTCTTCCAAATTAATCAAGCAACAGTTAAACATAGGTTGAATAATATAATCCATATCATGGAAGTGGATAGCTCCACTATCATGGGCTTCCAAAATATCGGTAGGAATCAATTTACGACGAGCAATATCCTTAGATACTTCACCAGCAATTAAATCCCGTTGGGTAGATACAATAGCAGCATCCTTATTAGAATTTTCATCAAGAACACTGATATTACTACGATCTAATAAACCAATTACATCATCATCAGTTGTATTTTGACGGCGTTTAAAAGCTTGAACAGCTTTGTAACCTTCATAGGCACGTGCCGTTGCAGGATTATGATACTCAATCAACTTATAATACACTTGATCTTCAATAGCATAAATTGTCATGTCTTTTTGAAGCTTAGTAGCATATTCCTCAATTTCATTTGCAATACGCTGTGCCAAGCCCTCTTCGTACAACCCAGTACTACTATGTTCAGCTTTTTCAATAGCCAAAGCAATCTTGTTTTTGTCGAATGGTACCTTCGTGCCATCACGCTTAATGACCTGCAACATATTGGCAACCTCCCCATCTTATTACTGCCAAAATATATGTTAAGAAGTATAAAAAGTATGTCTAATCACACTTTTTATAAATTTATATGTAAAAATGTAAAGAATTATTAGAAAACCCCTCTATTTTTACTGCCCTCTCAGTATACTATATATGGTGGTTGTTTTCAACCCTAAATACAATATAAAGTAAAAATAGGTTCCTCTATCTATGCCAATATGACATGGATAAAAGAACCTATATAAATTATAATGCAAAGCCAAATAGACGAGTTAAGAAATTACCCTTTTTCCCCACCCAACTAGATGGGACAGAAGGATAAAATGTGCGATTAGCTAAGAGGTCGCGTTCATTAAGATGGATATTTGGCAACAAATCTTTTTTATACGTATTGTCTAATTCAGAAATTGCTTCCACATAACCTTGGTACGCCTCAACATCACAGCCATCGCTGTAACCAGTACCAAAGAAATGAATTAAACCATTTCGATATAATTCAATGGCCCTATCATAGTTAGCGTTACCATGATCAAAAGATGCCATATTACATTGAATCAAAATACCTCTATCAACCCATGCTAGTAATTGTTCAGGTTTAGTAAATAATTGTCCATAAGTTTCTACTTCACTAATAATAGGTACAAGCCCCATATCTAGTAGACTTAATAACCACGCATTAATATGATGCACTTTGCTATTTTGTGGAAGAGCAACTAATATAAAATGGCTATCTCCCAACGTATATTGATTGCGATGAGAAGCTATATATGCAACCATTTCATCACAAAGCATTACGCGAGCTCCACTGTGAATAGTTATATCTACTTGTTGCTCCTTAACCATAACTTTTACTTCATTAACTAAAGAGTTCATAGCATTCCATGTGTTCAGATCCATAGATACTGTTACATCAGGCGTACTAAAAATATCTGTAATACCTTGTTCAGACAAGGACTTAATCATTTTTACTGATTCTGCCATTGTTTGAGGCCCTTGTGGACCTAACACAGCTGGCAAAATGCAACCATGTAAATCAACCACGCGACTCATAATCTTTCCCTTCTACTTTCGATTTTCTTTTCAAAACCGACCTCTTTTATAAAGTTCATGTTCTTCTCATTTAAGTTTATAATTCATTTTATATTCACGATTATAACAAGGGACCAGTCGCTTGTATAGTGGTTTTTCTATAAAAATAAATAAATTATTATATGTTCATTTAATACATTTTTTATATATTCATTTATTCTTCATAAAATATGACCCATAATCTCTACAATTATGAGTCATATTTTACACATTATTATATTAATAATTATTTAATTTTTAAATGTACTTTTATCTTTTATCATGACTAATATAATAAGTTAATTTCACTACCGATATACCGATGATTATACCAACTGTATCAATCAGTACATCAGACAGTTGAGAGCTGCGTCCTAGAGAAAATAATTGTATAAATTCATCTAGACTAGCTATTACTATACCCACTCCTATTGTTTTTACTACTGTGCCATATTCAATATAGCGGCGTAGAACTACATATAAAACACCACCAAGGATTGTGAACTCTGTAAGGTGGGCTAATTTTCGAATAATCCTATTTAAGGCCCATATATTTCCGTAAAAGCCTAATTTATTAGCTATAGGGGCAATCCACTTTGCAAAAATAAGACTAAACCCATCAGAGGTTCCTCCATTTTGCAAGGAATTATCCCATATAAAAAACACAATTAGACATAACACAATATATAGTATCCAACGTTTCATACTACTCTCCTAAACGCCACAATACATATAGCTGTATTAATCTCTATCAAAAATATCTCTTGTATAAACTTTATCTTTTACACCTTCTAAGCTACTATCCCAGCGATTAGCTACAATGACATCACTAACACGCTTAAAATCTTCAAAATTACGTATAACTGGCGAATTAAAGAAATCTTCTGCATCTAGTGTAGGTTCATATACTACCACAGCAATCCCTTTCGCCTTAATACGCTTCATAACACCTTGAATGGCTGATGCTCTAAAATTATCAGAGTTCATCTTCATGGTCAAGCGATAGATACCAACAATTTTCGGATTTTTAGCAATAATAGTATCTGCCACATGATCTTTACGTGTTCTATTCGCATCGACAATGGCAGAAATTAAGTTTTGTGGTACATCATTATAGTTAGCTAATAATTGCTTTGTATCTTTTGGCAAGCAATAACCACCATAACCAAAGGAAGGATTATTATAAAAATCTCCAATACGAGGATCTAAACAAACCCCCTTGATGATTTGACTTGTGCTAAGGCCACGTACTTCAGCATAGGAGTCTAACTCATTGAAATACGCTACACGTAATGCTAAATACGTATTAGCAAACAATTTAATTGCTTCCGCTTCCGTAGAATCAGTATATAATTGTGGAATATTTTCTTTAATAGCACCTTCCGCTAGTAATTGGCCAAAACGACGTGCTCTGTCAGAATCCTCGCCCACAACAATACGGGATGGATGTAAATTATCGTATAAGGCTTTACCTTCACGCAAGAATTCTGGCGAGAAAATTAAATTCTCCGTATTAAATTCTTTGCGCATTTGTACCGTATAGCCTACCGGTACAGTTGATTTAATAATCATTACTGCATCAGGATTAATCTCTAGCACAGTTTTAATAACTTGTTCAACAGAAGATGTATCGAAAAAGTTTTTTTGAGGATCATAATTTGTAGGTGTCGAAATGATAACATAATCTGCACCTTTAAAAGCTTCTACTGGGTCAAGTGTAGCTTTGAAGTTTAACTCCTTAGTAGCTAAATACTCTTGCAATTCAGCATCTACAATAGGTGTCTCTTTGCGATTTAACATATCTACTTTTTCTGGGATGATATCGAGGGCTACTACTTCATTATGCTGAGCTAACAACACACCATTGGAAAGGCCTACATAGCCTGTACCAGCAATTGCAATTTTCATTTATTTGCCCTCCATCATATAGAAATCTTTATACCATATGGCAAAACGCTTTAACCCTTCTCGTAAGGTTGTATTAGGTTTAAAGCCAAAATCTGCTTCTAACGCACTTGTATCAGCATATGTAACAGGCACATCCCCTGGTTGCATAGGTACTAATTCTTTATGCTCCTCAAAATTATAATCTTCTGACAATACGCCAGCAGAAACCAATTCCTCTGAAAGAATGCGCACAAAATCAAGTAAATTTTCTGGGTTGCTATTGCCGATATTATAAATAGCGTACGGTGGAACCGGCAAGCCATCCGCACCATTGCGACGCTCTGGTGCAGTAGACATAACCTTAGAAACGCCTTCTACAATATCATCGATATAGGTGAAATCACGCTTACAATTGCCATAGTTAAAAATTTTAATTGTCCCACCATTACGTAATGTATTTGTAAAACCAAAGTATGCCATATCTGGACGCCCTGCAGGACCGTATACAGTGAAGAAACGAAGCCCTGTGCTAGGGATGTTATATAATTTAGCATACGAATAAGCCAATAACTCATTTGATTTTTTTGTAGCTGCATAAAGAGATACAGGATTATCTACTTTATCATCTGTAGAGTATGGGATTTGTTTATTTGCACCATATACAGAAGAAGATGATGCATACACTAAATGTTCTACACCTCTTTCACCATCGTCATAAGAGTGACGACAAGCCTCTAAAATATTATAGAACCCAATAATATTAGCCTCTATATAAGCATCAGGGTTAGTAATGGAATAACGAACCCCTGCTTGAGCTGCTAGATTTACTACAACTCGTGGTTTATATACATCAAAGATTTCATCAATAAAAGCCTTATCTGCAATATTCCCTTTTTTAAAAATCCATGTATTTTTATTGTCTTTGCTAATCTCGTCAATTTGTTGCAAACGATACTCTTTCAATGCTACATCGTAGTAATCATTAACAGAATCTATGCCGATTATTTGAGTTCCTTCTGCTTCAGATAAGAGAGACATAACTAAGTTAGCCCCTACAAATCCAGCAGCACCCGTTACAAGGATTACCGTGTTGTTTAAATCTACATTTTTTGAAAGCATATGTACTCCTTTCATAGTTCTGTTAATTATGTCGTTTTACTTTACTTAAGACTTTTTTATAGCCAGAAGCAATAATTATGCGCTCAGATGGAATGACGTATAAAATAGCCACATATAATACAACACATAAAAGCATACAGACGACGGTCCACCATACTGCATCATAGAGATGTAAAATACTATAGGCAATTAACCCAACTATAGATGCTGTAATGAGATATACACTGATATTAGATATTATGCGAAATGCACTCATATTGACAAATAAAGACAATAGCAACATAGCAGCTGCTAACATTTCCATTCTTACTAACGATCGAGCATATACAAATATACTGAAATCATATTGAACAAAAATATAAATGACTGGTGCTAAAACAATCAAATGCAATATTTGAGCCCAAAACGATAGATTTGGCATTCCTTTTGCACGGAATATTTCGGAAATCAAGTTAGCTGTTACAGTCATAATAGCCGAACTCAATGCCCAAGAACCTAATACAATACCCGCTAACTTCCATTGAGGACCTAGTAATATATGCACTACAAAGTCTTGGAATACAAATAATCCTACCCCTATAGGCACTAGAAATAAAGCCATATAGCGTTGGAATGTAAAGAATGTATTCGAAAAGGCCTGTTGATCATTCTGTACTCGGCTTAAGGCCGCGAATAATACTGGTGCCAATGATGCTGTTGCCATAGCCATGACGGTAGTAACAATAGCCATTGGCATCTTATATATACCCAAATAATAAGCATCAAGACATCGGCTAATGATAAATGTGTCTACCCAGGCTGTAAGCCATATAGAAAATGCTTCTGCTAATGACCATGCACTATAACTAAACATTTTCATAAAGACGCGACCACTAAAGAATAAATGAATTTGATTCCTTCGACTCTTTAATAAGGCCAACGCCGTAAATAGCTGAGCCCCTAATATACCAGCAATTAAAGACCAATAATCGTACCCCATAAGCGCCATTGGTATAGATATCAATATAGGTGTAAGAATTGTTATGAGCCTAATATTTAAAAGAAACTTGAAATTAAAATCTCTTCGATACAATGCCATTTGGACACTACTAAAAGCAGATAAAGGAATCATAGCGCCCATCACGGCTAAAGGTATACCTAAGCCATCATTACCTACTAATACGGCCAATTCATCACGACCGATTATGATAGCGCCCCATAAAACTAGAGAAAACACTAGGTTGGCAATAAAGGCCACATCTGTGGCCTCTTGCTTATCTTGGGTACTTTCAAACTCATGCTGAACAAGAAATTTTTGAAAACCCGCATCAGCAAGCATTTCCGCAAAAGATATAACCATCATAATCGTCGCCAATATGCCGAATGCAGTCGGTGCTAACATATGAGCCAATATTATATTTGTCAGTGGTGTGATAAGCTTTGCCAAAACCTCTGTAATAACAGACCATTTAGCAGCAGCTACGATTTTAGTATCCATTATTTCTTATTGATATTCTTAATGCCTCTCAAGAATAGTTCATGATGAGCTTCACATTCCAAATAATTTTGTATTGCTAAATAACTCGTTTTGCCCAAAATAAGTTCTACCAATTTTCGGCCCAATAAAGCATTAATAGCGCGTACAATAAATGATCTACCTAAAAACTCACGCAAATAACGTTTTACATGTGTATCAGCAAAGGCCTTATAAGCTTGAGTCACAAAGTGAGGGTCTTTAATTTCTTCACTACGTTTTCTATAAGCCTCTAATGTTTCTGTAGCTTCAACTTCTGTGGCTAGTCGTGTACCATTATCGGTTCTACGAATAGGCAATTCAGACACCACAAAATCATCCTTAGTTACGTCTATAGTAACTAGTATTGCATCTTTCACAAATTCCTGATGATTTACATAAAAGTCAGAGTTAAAAATAAAGTTTCCCTGTCCATAAATGATAGTGCCCCCCTGGTAATCTTCGCGAGACCCTACACAATGATTATGTTGACAGATAACGAGATTCGCTCCACTATCGACAAATTTATGGCAATATTTCTGTAGCATAGGAGATGGATAGCGATAGAATTCCTTGCCGCCGTGATATAGAACGATGACGTAGTCGCATTGTGCCTTTAAAACTTTCACTTCGTCAAAGCTTTCTAGCACATCAAAAGGATTAGCCCCCATTGTATGACAAGTAGCTATAGTAAACTCGTTCTCTGTACAAAGATAGAATCCAATACGTACATTATCTTTTTCAAAGATAAATGGCTTCTTAGCCTCTTTCAAATTAGCTCCAGCTCCAGCATGAGCAATCTTATGCTGCTTCAACAAATTTAATGTTGTCGTCAACCCTTCCCCCCCTTGATCTAAGGAGTGGTTATTAGCCAGTGTTAAAAATAACGGCTCTAATGCCTTATATCCATTAATTGTTTTTGTAGGCGCAATTAAATTATTACCAAATTTTACGATGGGTGTCTCTATATCAGTAAGAGGAACCTCTAAATTGAAAACATTTAAATCCGATTGCTTCAAAATTTCATAAAGCTCTTTTCCTACAAAAGCTTCTCCATTACCGTTTTCAAATAATGTTTTATTAATATCCGTAGGAACTAAATCAGCCCCGATGTACATTCTCAAGATGTAACCACTCTCCTAATTCATAATCCTTTGACATAGGACGAAATCTTTCAAATCCAGCACCAGGGAAAAATGTTAATTCTCCAATAAATAGATGCCCTTTAATTTCATAAAAATCAACACGCAAAAATGGACACCCTTTGCTAAGCTCCATCGCAACCTGTTGCATTTCACCATATGTATCTGGCTTTGGAAACTCTGTAGGTAACGGTGGATAATGTCCAAAATGAATTCCCATAGGATTCCAATCGATATCATAGAAGTTCATACGCGTTCCTGTTTTAGAAAAACGATTAGAACATACTACTGTTAACTTTGGTTCACCATGAAAGCAATACATCTTATAATCTAATATGTCATTGCTACCTAACTCCGACAAATATTCCTCTCCGATAATACGTCGAGGAACATTCTTATAAGGCCACTCTCTAGCAATACGTGAATAATCCCGTTTTAAGAATGTTCTTAATTTAGCTTTTGCTGCTTCCCAATCAAGTGTTGATTTATCTTTACAAATAACGATGCCTCCACTATCATGTGTACATTTCAAAACGAATTGATTAGGCAATCTATCAAGATCAATATCATCTACAGAGTTCCATACGGAAATCGTAGGTATTATATACTGATTTCCTACACGTTGAGCAATAAAATGTTTAGCTTCATGTTTATCAACCATCACTGTTTGTATTGGGTCTCTAAAATTAACCTTAAGCCATTGTAACTTTTCGCTGAAAGTTTTTGGATTTTCTAGATCTAAAGGGTATCCCATATACTTAGGAAATACCTTCTTCAAAAAGTCTTCATCAGACAAAGAGTCATAATAACCCGATTTAATTAATATCCTCGTACGATAGTAAGGTTTTGTTAGAAAGGACATGCCAACATTACACAATTTTCTGAACTTCATGTTTTCGTCCTTTCCGAAGCAGTTGCACTTCTAAATAAAACAACATCATATAAAAATAAGTGCTCTTACTTTCATAAGAAACCATACCCATATCCATAACAATCTGTGAAAGGAATAGAATGAGTACCATTATATATTCATTACTATGGATATCACGATAGCGAATTAAATTATAAGCCACATAGAGATACATTGAATAATAGGCTAGTAAACCAATGACACCCGTGCCAGCTAATAACTCAATATAATTGTTATGCAAGTAGTAATTATCTTTGCCATACACGAAAAAAGTATATACAGATGGATTATTGATACCTACACCAGTTATGGGAGATTGATAAAATAAGTCCCATCCAATATCTACCAAAGCTAACCGAATAATAGTGGATGAGTCCCCCCCTGTGCCTGTAAAGGCTTCTACCATGTTAGACATTCGGTCTAATACTTCAGAGAACATCGGCAATTGCAATACCGCAATACCTATAATGGTAAGACCTAATAAGGAACCAATAACTTTTACAATAGAATTGACCGCATTAGCACTACGAAAACTTTTAAAAATAAAGAGTAATACTGTACCAACACCGACAAAAACTAAGGCCTTACGACTACCTGTAGCCGCTAAAATACCAAGTGTTGGTAATGCAATAATATGCCACCAACGAGGACGATTGTATAGCATATAATACAAGGTCATAACAATAGCATTGGCACCCAATAGCCCTACCGTATTCGCATTCAATGCATCATTAGCAATACGTGCTGAGGATGATAAAACAGTAATAAAATAATCTAAACCGTAGAAATAAACAGTATAGAAACAAACTATATAGCCTGTCCACATGCCAATCTTTAATAATGTATCCACCGATTTCTTATCTTGATAACACATGTATAAAATGATGAGCATAAAGAATATCTTGACCATATCAAAACTTCGGCTCATAGCTACGGAAACATCTGTGGCATTAATCGCACTTAGATAACAAGCACCAATAAAAATCAACATATAAGCATACATCCAATTAAACCGCAGTTTTATAACACCCTGTTCTCGTATAAGATAAAAAATGATGAGACCAAATAAGCATGCAAATAATACATACGCACCATAGTTCGCTTCGCCAAGGGCAAAGGAAATGGTCAACGACAACACTAAAAAGATTAGAGTTATGAACCATATCATGCGATCAGCAAGAGCCGTAATATTTAACTTCAATGGTTCTCCTCCTTACAACTCATAAAACTTCTAACCAACGTTTTGCGATTTTCCATAATGGAAATTCATCGCGTACTTTGATGGCATTCTGTGAAAGTTTAGCCGCTAGTGCAGGGTCCTTTAATACACTGCGCATGGCTTCATACATAGCCTGCGTATCACCTACAGGTACGAGAATGCCATTCTCTCCACTTTTAATTACCATGCGAGCACCGCCTACAGGACAATCTGTGACTACTACAGGTAAGCCCATACCCAATGCTTCTAGCATGGAATTTGAAATACCTTCAAAATCAGAGGATGATACAAACATAGAACAAGGGGCTACCTTTTCTAAAATATTACTAGCAAAGCCAGGCAATAAAATGCGATTCTCTAAATTAAGAGACTTAATTTGAGCTCGTAGTTCATCCTCTAATACACCTTGTCCATAAATGACGAGTTTATACGCTGGAAACTCGTCTGCCAACATACTGAAGGCATTAATCATCATAGGCAAATTCTTTTGCGGATGCAAACGACAAGCTGTAACAATTGTCTTTTCTCGTTCCCCCTCTATTGGTGGTGGCAATTTACCATTAATAGGATTGGGGATAATAACACCGCGATTTTGCACAGATTTTGGGAAATAAGAACGAGCATCTTCCGTTTGGAATACTAGTGCATCTGCAAATCTAAAGGCAAAGTCGCGTAACGCTTGTTGATGCCAACCAATAGGAACTTTGCGTGGATTATTGCGTTCAGAAAAAACAATGCGATTTTTTATAAACCAAGAGCTAATCGCTAAGATAAAACTCGATGCAGACAAAAAAGATAAGCATGTCGCATTTGGCCTAGTCTTTAAGATTTTGATTAGTTCTTTTATTTCTTGCATAAAGCGAATGACTTTATTAGAGCTTGTAGTATGAATTTCGATTTGTTCAATACCTTCCTCTAACGCATATTCATTACCATATCGATTAGGGCTTGTTTGGATAACTGTAATATGATGACCATCATGTACCCACTGACGAGCCAACTCTGTTAAGATTCGTTCAGCCCCATCGTTACCAAGGGAGATGGTGACAATTATTATTTCCTTTTTCATAAGCCTTCCTCTTGGATATATTCTGCCAGTCTTACATAGGCTTGTGCCATTGATACCTTAGGTTTCCAACCTAAAGACTTTAACTTCTTAGAACTTAAGAACATGTGTACTGTCGGTGCATAGCCGAACCCTTGTACATCTTCTGGAATATCAAAAACAACTTTACTCTTATTATTGCTCACATGGGTTGCCACTAATTGAGCAATGCTTGCAATAGAACGAGTCTCTTCATCATGACATACATTATAGGCCTCGCCAGCTTTGCCCGCCTTCATAAGGGCTAAAATACCAGTTAATGCATCGGTAATGTAGCAATAGTTCGACATAGAATCGCCTTTTGTGTGAAGAACAATATTTTCATGTTTAAGAGCACTCTTGGTAAACTGCATGAATACACGGTTATCTGATACCGGAACACCAGGTCCAAAGGTTTGAGCTAGTCTAGCTATTACAGCAGGCACGCCATATTCCACAGCATAGGACTTGCAATAACATTCACATAGTCTCTTACTTTCAGAATAAGAACTACGAACATTTAGGTGATCAAGATACCCTAATCGGTCTTCAGTCATAACTTGACCAGACTCATAAGGTACACCATATTGTTCCATACTAGATAAATAAACTACTTTCTTTACCTTTTTTCGACGGCCTAACTCGAGCATGGCCTCCGTGCCATAAATAGAGGTACGGATAGTTTCTACTGGATGTTCTACAAAAAACTTAGATTGTGTTGGTGCGGCTCCATGCAAAATATAATCACATGGCACATCAATAGATTCTAATGAGCCATCTACTAGGGTTAACGACTTATTGTCTAAATACTCACCGAGAATGGTTTTTGCCTTTTCATGGCTTCGCACATGACCAATCACTTTTAAATCCAGGTCATGAGTCTCATTGGCAAGTATAAGTAATTTTATAAACATCGATCCAATAAGCCCCGTTGCACCTGTTATAAGAATGCGTTGATGACGGAGGAAATGAAAGTAATTTTTTTCATGTACTAAAGCCGTTAACTCACGTTGAATAACGGAATTACTCATCTTTTAATCCTCCTAGCTCACGATTTTTAATAATCCCTGTGAACATATAATAATCAGATGGAGTTGTAATCTTTATATTTTCAGTTTCCCCTAATACAGGATATAGAGTATATCCATAGTGCATCATCATCGATGCGGAATCAATAAAGTCATGAATGCCCTCATCTTTTGCACGATTATGAACTGATATAATATCATCTAATCTAAAACTCTGGGGCGCTTTAGCCATGAGACATTCATTACGATTTAAAATGCGGTTAATAGAACCATTTTGGGTAACCATAACCGTTTCTATAGCTGGAGTAACAGTAATGGCAGACCCCTTTGATTCAACAGATTCTATGTTTCTCTCTATAGTAGAATTATCTACAAGTGGACGAACCCCATCATGAATCAATACAGTCACCGCATCATCAGGAAATAAACGCTTAGCCTCTACGAGTCCATTATATTGGGATTCTAGAGCGCTTTCACCACCAGGCACAATGGATAATACCTTTTGTAGCCCCGCCTTTTTGATGAGCTGTTTTGTATGATCAATCCATTCTGCTTTGCAGGCAAGAACAATCCCATCAATTGTCTCCGTTTGTTCAAACACATCTAAGGTTTGAATCAAAATTGGTCTACCGTTCCATTCTAAAAATTGTTTTGGCGTCTTGCTATTTTTCATACGAGCACCTACGCCACCCGCAAAGATTACTGCTATTCGTTTCATAGGCCCTCCTTATGGTTGAGCTTCTTTTTTGGCATAATATATGCCTTTATACTCCTTGTAAGGTGTATGTAGATCAGCAAATACTGCATCATGTTTTGCCACACGTTGTTCTATAGGTGGTAATTGCATATAGTCGCCCCAAATAAGACGCAAATATCTCTCATACCCTTTCATAACAGGTATTTGATGACCTTCAAAGTCTTTATATACAACAGAAGCAAAGTCCTCTCTAGGATGACGTAGCTTCATACCTTTTAAACTGCCAATTAACTCCGTACATTCATCACTGGTATCAAAGTCGTATTGAGTCATTCTCTTTTCTGCAAATCGCCAAATATGATAGCGTATAGACTGACTGGAAAAGATTTTATAAATATAACCAGCTAAAGCGCGATATGTAGGCCCTTTATTATCTGGTAAACGCTGCGCATTAAAGAGTGCAAACGTCATGGCCCACATCAATTGCAATACACGACTAATTTTGCCGGGTGCACAGCCATCAATAGGCATAATTTCAAGTGCTAAACCATGACAAACATCTTCATGCATACTATGACGATTAATAAAGGTCGTATTATTATCTCTTATAGATGCACCTGCATCATGATAGATGTGATCTCGATCAGTACGACAATACGTAAATCGTTCAGTGTCAGCATATTTGGGCCATAATTTAGCTAACTTTTCATAATCTGGACGAGGCATAAATAGATCTAAATCATCATCCCAAGGGATAAATCCATTATGCCGTATAGCCCCAATGAGACCACCGCCGCAAAGATAAAAGCGCAAATTATGTTTATTGCAGAACTCTTTAAAGTACAGCAACATATTCAGCTCTTTTTCTTGTATTTCCTTTGTCATAGATGTACTCATAGGGACCTCTTTCAACGTAATACAGCTAATACTGTATCAATCATCGTTTTTATATCTTGTAAAAAAGAAAACTCCTTAATACTCTTTAAATTCCAAGCCATCTTGCCCGGTAAAACCTCATTTATATAGACTTCATCAACATTTTGAGCATTTTGTAAAAGTTGATCTTCATCCTTATAAGTAATACTGGCAATACTGGTAACCCCAGCTGGTAATAATAAGGTAGCTTTCATTTCATCTGTATAAGCAGACACGTAACGTGGAACCTCAGGTCTTGTACCAACAAAACTCATATCCCCTAAAAGGATATTGATAAGCTGAGGCAATTCATCGAGGCGACAGCTGCGAAGCATATTTCCGACCTTAGTGACACGCATATCATTTTGCGACGTCACTTGTGCTCCTAAAGATTCTGCATTTTTTACCATAGTACGGAACTTGTAGATGCCAAAGGTACGACCGTACTGTGTCACTCGAGTTTGACGGAAAAAAACCTCTCCCGCACTATCTCGTTTAATCATGATGGCTAGTATCAAAAATACAGGACTTAATGTAATAAGCAGTCCCGCTGCCATTACGCGGTCAAAAATGCTTTTACAAAGAAGGCTTGTACGTCTTTGATTTAATATTTCAAAATAGGGACGAACCGCTTCACACTGTAGCTCTTGTGGTAGGTCATGAAAGTTCTTTACTAGCATTCGGTAATAATCCTTTTAAACTGTTCAATGATATATTGCACTTCTTCATCTGTAAGGAGCGTATGAAGTGGCAATGTAATTTCATTCTTAAATTGGTCATAAGCATTTGGATAGTCATCGATTGTAAAGCCTAAGTTTTTGTAAGCCGTATGCATTGGAATTGGCTTATAGTGAACATTCGTTGCAATGCCAGCCTCAGCCATAGCTTCTATAACCTTATTGCGATATTCCGCATCACGGCCATCTAAACGGACTAAATACAAGTGACCACTACTCTCATGCTCATCTGTATAATGGTTCAACAATGTAACAGGTAAATCCTTAAATGCTGTATCATAAGCTTCGATAAGTTCTTTACGACGTGCCAAAAGTTTTGGGTATCTTTCAAATTGAGCTAGCCCAATAGCCGCCATGATATCCGTCATATTACATTTATAATAGGTACCTTTAATATCATATTCCCAAGCACCTGCTTTTGTTTTTGCAAGAGCATCCTTATCTTGACCATGCAAAGATAGCAATTGGAATTGCTTGTAAATAGTTTCATCATCAATACCATCTATATGACGCCATGTAGCACAGCCGCCTTCAGCAGTAGTAAAATTTTTTACTGCATGGAAGGAAAAACTACTAAAGTCTGCAACATTACCTGTTGATACTCCTTTATAAGATGCACCAAAGGAATGAGCACAATCAGCCACAATAGGGATATGACCTAATGCTTTTTGAATATCATTAGCAGGTATAAAGAGAGATTTTTTTTCATCCACAATGGAGCGTAGTCGATCATAATCGCAAGGTACACCTGCAACATCAACAGGGATAATTGCTTTTGTTTTTGGTGTAATAGCGCGAGCGACTGCATCGTAATCCATTTCATAAGCATCTTTCTGTGTATCAACGAGTACTAAGGTAGCACCTACATGAACTACAGGACTCGCACTAGCTGTATAAGAATAAGCACTAGTTATGACTTCGTCTCCAGGTCCAATACCCAATACGCGAAGAGACATTTCAAGCGCTGCAGTAGCAGAGTTTAAACAAACGGATTTAGGTGTACCTAATTGGTGAGCTATCTTTTTTTCTAATTCTTTAGTACGAGGACCTGTCGTAATCCACCCACTTTTTAAGGCTTCAACGACTTCATTGATTTCTAACTCTGTAATATCTGGAGGAGAAAAATTAATTCTCATATAAATCACCTCAATACTTTCTGTACCATATTGATACACTTGATTTATCACATAGAATATTGATTAAAGCAGTTATATTAAGCGTCAATTACCATAGATCCTAAAAGAGAAATACCTACTTGTGAAAGCCGTTTCTTAGCTTCAATCAAATCTTTTGGACTAGCTACTTCATTTTTAACAACTAACACAACACCATCTGATTTCTCTGCCAATACAACTGCATCTGTAACAGACAATACGGGTGGTGTATCGATGATAACCACATCATATTCATCACGTACATACTCAAAAATCGCAGGTAATTTGCTAGAATCTACAATATCAGATGGATATTCAACAACTTCACCCGCCGTAAGAACATCCAAATGAGGCACTACATTACGATGAATCGTCAAATCTTCATCCATCATCACCGCATTTGTAAGGCCCTTATTTTGTACATTAAAGGCTATATGTTGTGTTGGATTACGTAGATTACCATCTACTAGAAGAACTTTATTATTATTTTTAGATAAGGCTAATGCAGTATTAGCAGCCACCTCAGAAGTGCCTTCACCACTAGTGGCTGCAGTAATGCAAATAAGCTTACACTTATATTGGTTACATACATATTGAAGATTGCTACGCAATGTACGGTATGCTTCCACAAGTGGTGTATCACCACGTTCATTAGAAATTAGTCTAATCATATTAACCTCTCACTTTGCGCAACAATGCTACGAAACGATTACTAGGCTCTTCGTATTCTACTTCTTTATGATTTGGAATCACGCCCAAGTTTTGAATGCCAAGGATGTCATTAATCTCTTGTACAGATTGGACTTTTCGATTACCGAAGAATTGGACCAATGTATAGAGACAACCAAAGAGGACCCCTAAAATGGCAGCGCCTAATAAAATAAGTACTTTACGCGGCGCAATTGCTTTTTCTGGTAATGTTGGAGCATCTACGATTTGAACTTCATTTGGTACCATAACCTCTGCTACCTTCGCTTCTTCTAAGCGAGTGGATAGCATTTGATAGATATCTTGTGCCACATCTACATCACGTTTTGCTTGGATATAACCGCGTTCTTTTTCAGGTAATCCCTTTATAGCTTCTTCGTTTGCTTTATCTAACTCAGCTAATGTAGATTGTTTACCTTGAGCTACAGCTAAAGCGGCTTCATTTTTGAACTTATCCGCTAGCAATCCTTGTTGTGCAGAGTTGCTTGAAGGTGCTTGTTGAGAGGCAATAGCGTTGATTTCAGCATTTAGACCACTTTTAGCTTCTTCAATTTGTTGATTAATTTCTTTCATCGCAGGATGTTCATCAGTATATTTACCAATATAAGAAGCTTTACGAGATTCTAAATCTGCTAACTGACCCTTGTAGGCTTGAACCGTAGCACTATCAGCGATGCTTTTACCTGCAGAACCTAATTGCTCATTGATACTGCCAAGTGCAGCTTGTGCCGTTTCTAAATCGAGTTGATTTTGAGCCTTCTCACGATCAATTAGAGTAATCTTATCAGTTAAGCCTTTCATCTGATCAGCTGTAGAGTACACCTTATTATCTACTTGGAATTGTTGCAATTTATTTTCTGCTTGCTCTAATTCAGATTTCGCAGTAACAACGCGTTTTTGTAAGAATTCACGAGTAGTTCGTTGTTCAACATGAGAAATTTCGGCAAGACGTTTTAAGAAGGTATCAATAAGTAATTGATTAGCTTCTTGTGCTTGCTCAGGACTCTTACCAGTTACGCTTACTTGTAATAACTCGGTTTCTTTATACGGTTTAGTTTCAATGCGAGTTTTAACAAAATCTTCATATGTTGGCGCATTACCAGTACCTTCAGGATCTTCTATAGCAGTAATTACTGGCTCTACTACATTACGACTTTTTAAAATTTCTGCATCTGTGTTCATCAATTGACGAGACATAGAATCAGAATAGGCATTAGCACTAGATAATACAGAATTGCTCAAACCTTGAGCTTGTTTAATGCGCAACATCGATGTAGATTGATATGTAGATGGTGCAAGAAAGGCATACGCACCACCTAAAACCATACATGCTACCGTAATATTAATAATTTTACGGCGCTTTTTAATGAGGACTCTGCCCACCTCTTTTAAATCAATAATTTGTTCCACCCATATACCCCTTTCTGTAAAAGTATACAAACAACAGGGTCTCTCCTACTTATAGAATATTAACTGTACCAAACCCTCTCAATAAAGGCACAATGTATCAAAATTAAAATAGTCTTATACATATATTGGGTAATAAATGTATCATCCACGACCTATACATTATGATTTGGATCGTATGTAGGAATGATATCCTGCAATACATTAATCACATCTATATCGGTTTTACATGTATCAAAGCGCTCTATTTCACGACTCAGCCATTCTTGATCAACATCTTCTAGAGCTGCTTCAAAAATTTTCTTATGCGTAGTAGTATTCGTACCTTCTCCGGCAGTTAATAGTTCTTCATATAACTTTTCACCTGGACGTAAGCCAGTAAATTCAATACGAATATCTTTATTAGGCTCAAAGCCAGAAAGGCGAATCATATTCTTAGCCAAATCGACAATTTTAACCGGTTCACCCATGTCCAAAAGGAACACTTCTCCTCCATTCCCCATGGCACCAGCTTGAAGTACTAATTGACTGGCTTCAGGAATAGTCATGAAATAACGTGTCATTTCTGGATCTGTAACGGTTACAGGACCACCTGCTTCAATTTGTTTACGGAATAAAGGAATAACCGAACCACGGCTACCAAGTACATTACCAAAACGAACTGTTATAAACTTAGTATCATATATGTGATTCATACCAAGTACAACTTTTTCAGCAACCCGTTTTGTAGCGCCCATAACGCTAGTTGGATTCACCGCTTTATCCGTGGAAATCATAACAAATCGATCTACCCCATGAGCTCCGGCTACATCCGCAACATTACGAGTACCATAAATATTATTTAATACCGCAGCAATTGGCTGGATTTCCATAAGAGGCACATGTTTGTGAGCTGCCGCATGAAATACTACATCAGGATTATAGTTTTTGAAAATTTGTTCTAATTGATTCTTATCGCGAATATCTGCAATGATTGGAACCAAGGTATCTTGGGGCGCAATATTGCGCAATTCTTGATGAATAAGATAAATACTATTTTCACCATGACCTAGAAGCAATAGCTTTTTAGGCTTTACACGTAAAACTTGACGACAAATTTCAGAACCAATAGATCCCCCTGCACCAGTAACTAAAACCACTTTATCCTTAAGATATGTTTCAACCTTGGACGTGTCGAGCTGAATCTCATCACGCTCCAACAAGTCCTCGATTGAAACAGGATGTAAATGAGATACAAGAACTTCATCATCAAGTAATTGATACATCCCCGGTAAAATATTGATTTTACATTTTAAAGGAGAACAGATTTCCATGATTTCTTGAATAATATCTCGCTTCACGGAAGGCATGGCAATAATAATTTCTTCTACCTTATATTTAGCGACTAATGCTGGAATATCTTCACGATTACCGAGAATTCTAAAACCATTCATAAGACGATTATGTTTAAACATGTCATCATCAACATAACCAATCACTCGACGAGAACGCTTATGATATCGTTCAATTTCACGAGCTATAGTTGCACCTGCATCACCGGCTCCTATGATCAATGTATTCACTTGGCCACTTTCACCATCGTCCCCACTGCTATAGTGAAGTGCCACATAATGAAGCAACATACGTCCCATACCAACAGCACCTGTAGTGAGGAACCATGTAATAAAATAGACGGAACGTGGTAATGACTTACCAAATACAAACATAGAGGAATAGAATAAAGCCGTACCAATTGTAGTCGCTACAAATACTGCTAATACCTCTCGCATCCCTGCATAGCGCCAAATACGTGTATATAAATGCATTATCAAGAACATCAACATATACGAAATAAGTAATAACGGAAGTGCATCCACCATTTGATTAATATATTGAGGTTCTATGTGTCCATCAAATCGAATAAAAAGACTGATAAAAGCAACGATTACAATCGTCACAATATCGGTAATAAACAATATGGATGGTAATAAATATGAACGCAAAAAAACGCCCCCTTATATGATAGATATCGCCTTATCTTTAATCCTTACCTATTCGTGATACCATATAAGCCCCTGTTAAGATTGGAGCAATATCACGAGCAAAGTTGATACGACTATTCTTAGTTAAGTAAAGAATATCACCTTCACGCATGATGTAGTTTTCAGACATATCTCCAGTTTGTAAAATACGATTTAAATTGATAGGAATCGGTTTCTCTGGATTATCTTGATGAATCAAGTAAATTTTCTTCTTTGCTGTATCCCAGTTAAAACTACCTGCAGCCCCAATCGCATCAATAACTGTACTAGATTTAGTCAACGTATAGGCGCCAGGCTTATTAATTTCACCAAATACATATACGCGAACACCGCCCAATTTCGATACATTTACTGTGATATCAGGATTAATGATATAACGAGACAAACCTTGCTGTAATTCAGCTGTAAATTCATCTACAGTTAAGCCATCTGCTTTTACAGCACCAACCATAGGAAACGATACATATCCATCTGGTCTGACAGTATACACAATGTCATTACCATTACGCGTACCAAGCTCTGCCTGCTGAACCACTTGAATATTCAGTTCATCGCCTTGACGCAGACGATATTCTTTATCAGAGCTAATTACAGATGCACTATTTTCCAATGGTGCATGGCCTTCCATTTGTACATTCTTAGCATTATAAGGCTGATTAGTATTTATATTAACTGGTGCAGCCATAGCCATTGTTGTAGTACATAAGAATGTAGCCATCATCATATACTGTTTCTTCTTCATACTTACCTCTTTTTTATTCAACTTATTTAATTCATCACTTAATTATTGATGTATCTTATATCTAAAAAATCAGTCATGCTATTTTATCATTTTTTTAAATATACTTCTACAAATCTAGTATCTTCCAGGCGAACTTCATATAATCTTCAACAACAATTCCCTAAAAATACAGTATTTTCAATATATGTTCATTAATTATTATTTGCTTTTTTCATTCTTAATTCACTAGATTTATTATTGATTATCTTAAAAATAATAAAAAATTTATAAACTCACTTCATTATCAGCTCACATAGTGCTGCTATTTCTATCAGAATTAGTGATAAAAAATAAGGTGTATATACTAGAAATCTAGTATATACACCTTATTCAAAGTTTTTGACAATAATGATCGCTTTATATAATTACTTATTCAACACGACCGCCTAAATAAGCTTCCATAACACGAGGATTATGGCGAACTTCATCAGCAGATCCAGATAATACCATTTTACCAGTCTCTAAAACATACGCATAATCAGCAATCTTCAATGCTTGACGTACATTTTGTTCTACTAAAAGAACTGTTGTTCCATCGGCACTAATTTCTTTAATGGTTTCAAAAATCTCATTTACTACTAAAGGCGCAAGCCCCATAGATGGTTCGTCTAGTAATAACAACTTTGGACGAGCCATAAGTGCACGGCCAATAGCTAGCATTTGCTGTTGACCACCAGATAAAGTACCACCCAATTGATAGCTTCGTTCATCAAGAATAGGGAATCGTTTAAATACCTTTTTGATATCTGCTTCGATTTCTTTATCTTTACGTGTATAAGCACCCATTTCAAGGTTCTCATAAACACTCATATCTTGTAGTATTTGACGCCCTTCAGGAACTAAAGAGATACCATTCTGTACAACTTGATGAGTTTGACGACTCGTAATATCTTGACCTTCAAAAATCACTCGACCAGATGTGGGTTTTACAAGTCCCATAATAGTCTTCATCGTAGTAGTCTTACCAGCACCATTAGCACCAATAAGAGATACAATCGAACCTTGTGGAACCTCTAGGCTTATATCTTTTAGGGCTGTAATATGTCCATAACCAGCCACAATATTTTCTAGTTTTAACATATTACACCTCTTCTTTACCTAAGTATGCTTCAATTACAGCTTCATTATTTTGAATTTCTTGAGGTGTACCTTCAGCAATTTTCTTGCCAAAGTTAAGTACTACCAAACGATCACAGATATTCATCATCAATTCCATGGCATGTTCAATAACCACAACGGTAATACCTAGATCACGAATCTTGCCAATCAATTGACGCAAAACTTCAGTTTCACTATCATTCATACCGGCTGCCGGTTCATCAAGCAAGATTAACTGAGGATGTGTCGCTAAGGCACGGGCAATTTCAAGACGACGTTGCTTACCATACGGTAATGATGTGGCAACCTCTTCCGCATCTTCTTCAAGCCCTACAAGCTTTAAAAACTCATAGGCAATACCACGGCAACGTTCTTCTTCAATACGTTGACGTTTTGTTTTCAAGAAGCTAGATAGGAATCCAGAGCCAGTGCGACAATGCATACCGGTTAATACAGTTTCAAGAGCTGTCATATTGCCAAAGAGACGAATATTTTGGAATGTACGAGCAATACCCATTTCAACAGTTCTATGAGGCTTAATCCCTACAGCAGACATACCATCAAAAACAATTTCGCCCGAACTTACTGGGAATACACCTGTAATCAAGTTGAACAGTGTCGTCTTACCAGCACCATTTGGACCAATAACACCAAATACTTCACCTTGTTTAACGCCAAAAGATACTCCTGTGAGGGCTGCAACGCCACCAAAGCTTTTACTTACGTCATTTAATTCTAATAGCATTCAGTTCCCTCCTATCCTTGTTTTTCTTCTTGTTGTTTGCGTTTATATGCTTCAAAACGTTCTGTCAACACTTGTGATTCAGGAATATATGGAGCCTTTTTAAAGCCTAATTTGCGACTAATTTTGTCTACCATCGATTCTGTCAGAATACCATCTGGACGAACTGCCATCAAAATGACTAGTAATGCACCATAGATGATGTCCCGATAATCGGATAAGAAACGCAATACTTCTGGCAATAATGTAAGAATAAAGGAACCTAATACGGAACCCCATACTACATTAGAACCACCAAATACAGGGAATAATAAGATTTGTACTACCTTATGGTAACTAAAGTCTGTAGGATTGATAAAGTTTGTAATATGCGCATACAAACCACCGCCAATACCAGCGATGAAAGCACCAATGATAAAGGCCATCATCTTATAGTATACAACGTTAATCCCCATCAATTCTGCTGCATGATCATCAGCCTTAATCGCTGCAAAGGCACGGCCCACACGACTATTATTGATTCGTACACAAAAGGCAATAATCAATACTAAAATAGCTAACAAAATAATGATAGCCATTAGATTGCCCCATGCAACAGCATCAATGCCCATTAAACCATCGATATCAAGTTCATAGGCTAAGTTTGTTAATTCTTGAGGAATGGATGGAATACCAGAAAGGCCTAATGCACCATTAGTAATATCCAAGTTCAAGAAAATAACACGCACAACTTCGCCAAAACCAAGAGTAGCAATGGCAAGATATAATCCGCGAAGACGTGTTGTTGGTAAACCGATAATAACGGCTACAAGGCTAGCAACTAAGCCACCAATGATAATGCCTAAAACGATAGGCAAATCAGCTTTCAAAGAAAGGATAGCGCCTACATATGCACCAACGCTCATAAAGCCAGCAGCCCCTAAAGAAAGCTGACCACTTGCAAGTGTGAAATAAATTGAAATACCCATGATGGCATTGATGATGAAAAACATCACGATCTGTAGATAATACGGGTTCAATAAATCCATTATGGTCTCCCCCCTTTATCTTTAGATCCAAACAAGCCTTGTGGGCGCCAGAATAATAATAGGATGATGAGACCAAAGGCCACAGCATCACGGAATGTAGATGCGCCATATGCAACAGAGAAGATTTCTGCTACGCCTAAAATGAAGCCGCCAACCATGGCACCTGTAATATTACCAAGGCCACCTAAGATAAGTACTGCAAGGCCTTTAAAGCCTATAATAACCCCCATCGTAGGCTCAATAGCATTAAAGGACAAGCCTACCAACACGCCTGCAGCAGCACCTAAAGCAGATGCAATCATAACTGTAACAGATATAATCATTGTTGGATTAATACCCAAGAGAGCTGCTGTTTCCGTACTCATAGATACAGCGCGAATAGCCTTACCAATCTTAGTTTTCTTAATAACTATATTAAGAATCAGCATTAAAACAATAGAAACGCCTAAGCCAATAATTTGTACCATGGAAATTTTGAAAGCTCCAAAGTCGATTAGGCCACCAATATAGTCTGGTGGGAACGATCTAGTTTGAGGGCCCCAAAGCAATAATGCCAAACTTTCAAGGAAAATAGAAACACCAATGGTACTAATAAGTGGTGCCAAGTGAGACACCTTTTTCTTACGAAGTGGACGAAGCGCCACAAATTCTAAAAGATAACCAAGGATAGCACCGACAGCCATAGCTACGATAAGGGCTACAAAAATGTTAACGTCAAAAACAGTTACCATAAAAAGACCAACGAAGGCACCTATCATAAAGATGCCTCCGTGAGCCATGTTGATAATATTCAAAACACCGAACACTAGTGTTAAGCCAATAGCGAGTACAGCATATAAGCTACCGAGGGTTAACCCGTTAACTAATTGTTGTAAAAACACTATACTACCTCAACTTATTTTGTTAATGCGTCAAATTGACCGTTTTTAATTTGTAATACTTGAACTTCCATGGAAGGATCGCGCTTTTCGTTGAACTTGAATTGACCAGTTACACCAACGAAGTCAGCAATATTTTTCAATGCTTCTCGGAATTTTTCGCGATCTGTTGTGGAGCCGGCTTTTTTCAAAGCTGCTTCATAGAGGTATACCGCATCATAAGCTTGAGCTGCGAATTGGTCTGGTTCTTTACCGTATTTATCTTTATAAGCTTTACGGAAGTCTTTTACCTTTTGATCGTCTTTATTAGGGAACCATGGCGTACCAACAATAACACCATTAGCAGCATCGCCAGCAATTTTAATAAATTGTGGGCTATTGAAGCCATTGGAACCAACTACAGGTTGATTCATACCCATTTCACGCATTTTTTTCATGATTAATGCGCCTTCTTGGTAAAGAGAAGCAACTACGATAACATCAGGTTTTGCTTGTTGAATCTTAGTTAATTGTGCAGAGAAATCAGTATCTTTATCTGCAAATGTTTCAGTATCAACGATTTGTACGCCTTCAGATTCCAATGCTTTACGAGCTGTATTATTTACAGATACCATTTGGTCATTATTATTGGAGTACATAATAGCTGCAGTTTTGAAGCCTAAAGTTTTATGTGCTTCTTTAATTGCAGTATCTACTGCCAAGGATTCAGGTACAGCATTACGGAAAATGTAATCGCCGATATCTGTAATACCTTCAGCAGTTGTAGATGTACCAAGAGCTACGATTTTACTTTTGTTTGCTACAGGACCAGCTGCCATCATTTCACCAGATAACATTGGGCCGATAACAGCTACAACTTTATCCTTAGAAATTACTTTATTCATTGCATTAATTGCTTCGTTTTTATCACCTTTAGTATCTTCTACTAATAAGTTAATTTTTACAGCATTTGCATCAGCGTTAATTTCGCTTACTGCCAATTCTGCACCAGCTTTAATGGACTCACCATATGCGGCTGCACCACCAGTTGTTGTTGTCAACAATGCGATTTTAGCTTCATTGCTATTTGCATTACCTGCATCTTTATTACTGCCACAACCAGCAGCAACTGCCATTACACCAGCAAGGCCAAAAATGGCTGCTTTTTTTAACATGGATTTATTCATGCTACACCCTTCCTTTGAAACATAAAACTTTGATTCTATACCTATATTATGAGAAATTTCAATCTTTTGTCAATTAAAAGAAAATGATTTTAATTCCTTAATAATATATACATTAAAAAGCTATTCACATAGCCGTTCCCACTTCTCATATAATGAATCCAACTCAGTTTGAGTCTCTTCAATTTGTATGGAAATTTTAGACATTTCATCTAAATCTTGCTGAACTACAGGATTCGCTAATTGCACTTCATACATCTTCATCGTCGCCTCTAAACGAGCAATTTCAGCTTCTACCTCAGCTAATTGTTTTTCTACCATATAAGCATTTGGCTTCTTCTGATTTTCCTCTATAGTTTCTGATGCTGAAAGCATTGACTCATTAGTAGGAGTAGCTTTACTATCACGCTTACTTCTCTCAGAGTTTTTCTCATTAGCTAATGCTAATAAGTCTTCTTTCTCTTTCAGCTTTTCCTTATAGTATGAATAATTACCGAGGTACTCTGTAATTTTACCTTCATCTAGAATTACTGTTTTTGTAGAAACTTGATCTAAGAAGTATCTATCATGAGAAATAATAAAGCAAGTCCCTTCAAATTGTTGTAATGCTCTTTCTACGATTTCTCGTGTAGGAATATCTAAATGGTTTGTCGGTTCATCTAAAATTAGGAAATTATCGCCTTGAAGAAATAACTTAAGCAAAGCTAAACGAGCGCGCTCACCACCAGATAATTCACCTACTAGCTTAAATACATCATCACCTTTAAATAAGAACGACCCAAGCACATTACGCGCCTTATCCTCACTGTAGTTAAAGTGATTCATAATCTCTTCTACTACCTGCCAAGAATCGTGCAACTCTTCGTGCTCTTGTGAGAAGTAACCCACTTGTACCCGATTGCCAATATCTACATGACCATTTTCAGGGAATAATTCTCCTACAATAGTTTTCACCAGTGTAGACTTACCAGCTCCATTAGGCCCGATAAGTGCTACGGATTCACCACGTCGAACAACAAGAGAGATATCATTAATAATACGACTTTCACCATATCCTACAGATAAGCGATCTAGTACTAAAACCTTATCGGCACTCATTGCTGCAGGAGGGAACGAAAATTGTAAATGATGTGAAGTAACAGGTGCCTCTAGACGTTCTAATCGATTAAGTTGGGACTGACGACCACGAGCCATTTTAGACTTGATACCAGCACGGTATTTATCTATATAAGCCTCTGTTTTCTTAATGTACTCCTGTTGTTTTTCATAAGCCACCATATCTGCCTTTAAGCGTTCATCCCGTTGTTGAATATACCGACTATAGTTACCGCGATAGGTTGTAGCCTTATGATTATCTAACTCTACAACACCTGTGACAATACGGTCTAAAAAATACCGGTCATGACTTACAATGAGAATTCCACCCTGATAGGCAGATAGGTACCCCTCTAACCACTCCAGCATATCCATATCTAAATGGTTAGTTGGTTCGTCTAAGAATAAAAAATCGGGACTACGTACTAATGCTTTAGCTAAGTTAATACGTGTTTTTTGACCACCTGAAAATGCATTAGCCGGCTTATCTAAGTCATCGTCAGTAAAACCAAGACCATAGACTATGCGCTTTGTCTTTTGCTCGTAGTCATACCCGCCTAACCATTCTAGACGATTCTGTAAATAATCTAAGCGTTGTAAATCCGATTCGCTAGCCTCTTCAGATTCCAATCGACTAGTGAGTTCTTTTAATTGTTTTTCCAATGCATGAACATCGGCCCAAGCCTTTTCTATTTCCGTAGCAAGGCTATCATCCCCCAGATTTACATCTTGTTGTAAATAGCCAATACTAGCAACAGGCGACTTGACTACATTACCTTCATCCAGCTCTTCATAGCCTAATATGCACTTTAACAAGGTAGATTTTCCAGCCCCATTAGGGCCTACCAAGGCGAGTCGATCCCCTTCTTTTAACTCAAAGGACACATTGGAAAATACTTGGCGCACTCCAAACGATTTTCCAAGGCCTATCATTCGAATGCGTTCCATTCACAACCTCCTAATCATTTACTCTTCATTATACCACAGTTGCCCTCACTAACATTAGCATTTCTATAGAATCTTTTGTTTTTCGACTATGACGGAATAATTTTCCTAACAAAGGGATATCTCCTAAAATAGGTATCTTTTGTATTTGATGTTGATCTCGATTGTCCATGAGTCCACCAATAACCAGCACTTCTCCTGGTTGTAATCGTACTCTTGTATGTGCTTGACGTGTGCTTATTTTATAGGCTTTCATTTCAGATACCATAATAGGTGTACTCACCTCTGCATGTATTTTAGCATCTACACCATCATCAGCAGTAATAATAGGAGTATAATTCAACTTAATGCCCACCTCTTCATAACGAGTAGAACGCTTTCGTTCTCCATTCACTTCCGATTCTTCTATAACTGGTATTCTTTCACCTATCAAGATATGTGCAGTCTCACCATTGAGAGCCATGATAGATGGCTTTGCAATTAGAACGGCTTTACCTGAGCTTTCCATAAGACTTAGCTCTGGTTTTACAAAAAACTTATAGGCTTCCCCAGTCGGTGTTTTGCCAAAGGTAACGGCACCATAGGAATGTGTTTTATCTTCTCCATGACCGGTCAAGCTAAGCCAAGACCATCTAAAACCTTGTTCCTTAGCATAGGATTGTTCCATAGCAATGATGGTAGCTTCCAATTGCACTTGTTTTGGTTCCTTGTCGATAGCACGTACTAAGGTTTCTACGCGTCGCTTTTCTCCGCTCGTCAAATGCATAATTACTTCATTTTGTTCTGAAAGCACTGCCATTTTATCGTTTTTTACCACTGTGCCTACCACATTTTTCAAAGACTCAGCCGGTAAATGTTCAGGTGATATAACATATAGTTCTCTTTTTTCAAGTGTTTCATCATCAGAATCAATAAGAAGTGTATTATGCTCCTTCGATACGGAAAAATGATATAACTTACCTAATTCATTAATAATTGCTTCTGGTGATTCTCCCTTTACAGTGGCCGTAATACTCCCTTTTAACGACTCTACACCAATTACGGATATACCATAACTACGACAAATGCCTAAGACGGTCTCCTTTAAGGATGCATTGCGTACAGAAATCGTTATGAGTTCGTTCCCAACCTTTTTTTCATTTTTATCTACTTCACTACTATTTACGATAGTTTCAGAACTACTAGCAGTTATTCTATCATTTCTATTAGTACCTATCCTATCAGTACTATTAGCAAATACCATGAACGGAGTTACAAGCATGACGACCATCCATAAGCTTATTCGCAATATAACTATCACTATAATCTTATCTATATATTTTAGACCTAGAAAGTTTACTCGATTCTTAGCCACCGTGATGAACCTCCTTCAATAATTTCTACACCACTTGCAGTTATCTTAGATACTGATATTTCTTTCCACACACTTCCTATACTAACCATTTGTTCCTCTGTACCTTTTCGTAAAATAGCAATATTCTGTTGTCCCTCAATAATACCTATAAGCTCTATGGGATGTTGTTTGGTAGGATTACTTATAAAAGGTTGTATACTGGATTCAACTCGTCTAGCACTAATATCTTTAGCTTTTAATTCAATATAATTACCACTATGCTTTTTATTATTTCTTATTTGTTGATATTTTCCATTTCTACGACTTTTATCTTCCGTTTTTCCAAAAGTACTTATTTCATCATCGGACTCATATAAATCATTATTTATATCAACGAAATTGCCATTACTATCTTTAGTTATCTTATTCTGACCAAGTAAATCATCTATAGGAATATCTTTAAAAACCTCTCGCCAAGAATTTGCTCGCTCAACACCGGTAATATCATATAATAATCGTCCATGAACATCGCTTTTTACCTCTCTATCCTTTACATTTTTTATATCACTTTCATCTTTAAAATAGTTCTTTCCTTTCCCATTTCTATTATCATGTGTTGTTTCTTTTGATAATTTTTCTGAGCCTCGTTCAATTTGCTTAGCATCTCTACCATTAGATTGATCTAAACTAATATGAACATTTTCCTCCTCATGTGGATAAAAAATACCAATGCCTAAAAGGGCAACCGTAATGATAAAGAAAATACCAAGTGCAAACTTATAGTGGCGCATAATAAAATGCTGCTTATCAATCCACATTTTCATACGTTCTATATAGTCTTGTAAGTTCATAATCCACCTCCTGCTGACATATTCTAGGAGGCTCTTTTAAAATCCTACAAAAAAATGACTCTACCAGTCACCAAGGTGACTAATAGAGTCATTCATTATATTGACAAATCAAAACAATTCGTTCTTTATTTACTATTAAATCCATCTGGATGAGATGTATGCCAATGCCATGCATCTTTGATAACATCAGCAACATTACTAAATATAGGATCCCAACCAAGTAAATTTTTGATTTTTTCAGAGGAAGCAATTAATGTTCCTGGATCACCAGCACGACGATCACCATATTGAACAGGAATATCGATACCCGTAACCTCTTTTGCAGTCTCGATGATTTCCTTTACAGAGAATCCATTACCACTACCAAGATTAAATACTTGAGATTCTCCGCCTTTACGCAAGTAGTCCATAGCCAATACGTGAGCAGCTGCTAAATCATTGACATGAATATAGTCGCGTACACATGTGCCATCAGCTGTATCATAATCAGTCCCAAATACAGTTATATGCTCTCTTTTACCGCGAGCCGCATCTAACACAAGTGGAATCAAATGAGTTTCAGGATGATGGTCTTCTCCAATCATACCAGACGGATCTGCACCGGCCGCATTGAAATAACGCAACGCAACATATGTAGAACCATAGATAGAACTATAATCAGACAACATTTCTTCTATCATCAATTTAGTGCGACCATATACATTTGTTGGTTGCAGTTGAGCATCCTCACGAATAGGCACTACCTTTGGCTCACCATACACAGCAGCCGTACTAGAAAATACAAAATGCTTTATACCTGCGGTACGACCAGACTCAATAAGGTGATAGGAACCAACTACATTATTTTCATAATAAATAGCTGGATTTTGCATGGATTCACCAACTTGTGAGTGAGCAGCAAAATGCATTACACCTAGGATGTTATGTTCTTTCATAATACCTACTAGTTTAGGATCAGCAATATCCATATTGTAGAACTTTACCCCCTCAGGAATAGATTCTACATGCCCACGAGATAAATTATCTACAATAATTGGTGTATATCCTGCTTGTTGTAAAGCACGTACAGTATGACTCCCAATATAACCAGCACCACCTGTTACTAAAATATTCATAGTTCCCCCTCATGAATTATGTACTTCCTTTGCTCGAGCCAATTTGGGTCCGATGAGACGCTTATAAACCTCTACCCCTGGTTGATCAAAAGCATCAACACCCGCAAAAATGGACTCAAAATAAACGGCCCAACAATGCATAAACATAATTTCTCCTAAATGGAATGCGTTTAATGTTGGTACAGTTATAGTCATGTTAAAACGATTGTCACTAGACAAGGCTTCTCTATTAGCATCTAAAGCAATGTTTAAAATATCACAAATGCCTACATCAGATAGAGAGTGTAAACGTTCATATTGACTATAGGAATCTGGAACAATGAGATTATGTTTCCAATCCTTAACCTTAATAAATTGAACTACCTTATTTAGGCGCCCCTCTTGATGCTCTTGAACTTGAGCATGCATATCCATAGTACCTACTGCAGCAACTGGCGTACGACCATATGGTAGACAAGTATTACTCATTTTTCCAAGAGACTCGGATAAGAGCTGCACATACCAATCAGATAATGAGTGGAGTGCTTCACTATAAGGCATAAACACCTCTATAATACGACCATATCGTTCAGATGCAATATATTTCAATAATGCACTTAAAAGGCCTGGATTTTTAAAAATGTCTTCTTCTTGACATGCTGCATCCATAGATGCAGCACCAGCTAAGAATCCTTCAATATCAAATCCTACAAGAGTGGCTGTTACAAAACCAACTTCTGTAAATACAGAGAAACGACCACCTACACCATAAGGAATGCTATAGGTCTTCCAATTATTTTCTATCGCCATAGATCGTAAAATTGTAGGATGTTCATCATCAGATACATCTGTAACAGCTATCACTTCGTAGTTAATATTACGATCTTGTAAAGCCTTCTCCAAAATCATGAAGTTAGCCATTGGTTCAATGGTAGATCCAGACTTAGAATTAATAACGAGCATCACCTTATAATCAGGACCTTTTTTCTGAGCTTGACACTCTAACGTACGAATTAGCCCTACTAAGTAATCACCATCCACATTAAAGCCTGCAAAGTACATCCTAGGATAGCCGTCGCGTTCCTCTGCACTGTAGTTATTCCAAAATGCTCCACACTGCACATCAAAAATAACTTTGCTCCCCAAATAGGAGCCCCCAATACCTACGGATACAACTGTATCAATATTATGGCGTGCATAGTCACGTAATTCGTAAAGCCGCTCTAACATATCTGGTGTATTGATACCATCTTCTGAAATATATGGAAGTTGGTAAAACAACACGGGTTCAGGTAAACCATCTTTAGAAACATGACCTTCTTCGAAGCCTGTAGAACGCAAAATATTTGTATGACGCCATACATTTTGTATAGCCCGTTCAAAATTATTCACATCACGTTCTTGTATGCAACTTTCATTATATATATTAGCATAATCTAACTCAAAACCTGATTGTAATCGCAACATCAAATATCTCCTTCACTGACATTTTATGTACAATATTTTTTTATTATACCATAAAAGAATGAATAAAATATTAGTTTATACAATCATTTTACCCACAAACCATAACCGAATCCGACTGCATATACAGACCAAAGTAATGCAAAAGGAATGGCTAATTTAAATTTAATTTTTAATGTCTTATGACGCCATAGGACCATACCTAATAAAGCACCAACACCACCAAAGGCAAACGCTAAAAATAGTAATGTGAACTCTGAAATCCGATCATATCCATTAATGGCACATAATTTATCATATCCATACAGGCTAAATACGATAAAATTCCATATACCTACGGTCACCCAAAATTGCGTATCACTCATATCCCCAAACCTTATACCCCTTACTTATGATGAGCTTTAAAGTATTCTAATGTCTTTTGTAAGCCGTCCTCTAATGTTGTAGTAGCAGTAAAGCCAAAATCACGTTCAGCTTTCACATTACTTAAGCGCGAATGTTTAATATCTCCTATACGCTCATCTTCATAATAAACCATAAAATCTGTCCCGCTAATAGTCCGGAATCGCGTAATCAACTCATTCACAGATGTTCCCTTATTGGTAGATATATTATAAATACCTGTGCATTGACCATTCCCCATAGCCTTAATGTTAGCATCTACCACATCATCTACATAAATGAAATCTCTAGTTTGCTCACCATCACCAAATACAGTTAATGGTTGCCCTTCGACAATCAAGCGGTTGAAAATACTGATAACGCCTCCTTCACCGCCATCACCTTGACGTGGTCCATATACATTAGCATATCTAAAGCATACTGTATTTAATCCAAAAGCTTCATGATAAATACGCAAATAACCTTCTGCAGTAAGCTTTGTCAGGCCGTAAAAAGACGAAGGCATACCACTCAAGTCTTCAGTCAATGGCAATACTGCCAAGTCACCATATACAGCAGCTGATGAAGGCATTAAAAATTGTTCAACTTTCACTTTACGACAAGCATCGAGAACATTAATAAGTCCTATTAGATTTACATCACAGTCATAACTTGGGTTCTCCATGGAGGATTGAACCATTGTTTGCGCCGCTTCATGAAATACGATAGACGGCTTAAACTCTTCAAATACAGATAGTAATTTTGGATCTCGTACATCCATCTCAATAAATTGAGCATCTTCATGTACAAAGGAGCGCATACCTGTAGATAAATTATCTATAACGAGTACATCATGACCTAATTCAATTAATCTATCAACTAAATGGGAACCAATAAATCCGGCCCCACCAGTAACACATATATTCATAGCGCCCTCCCTTCTAACATCTTTAAATACCTGCACCTTGTTTTGCTAGTGCATCAGCCATTTCATTATATGTATCGCCCGTATGAGCAGCCACCTTGTGAAAGTAAACTCGCACACGATTTTTTATAGAATCATAAAATGCTGAGTACTCTTGGGTTAGCTCATTATTACGTTTCCATCCCTTAGTAGCCCACATTTCTATGCCCATATAATCATAGTAAAGTGAACATTCAGAAATCCCATTATCAACGGCGTATTTCATAACATGCATAGCAGCCAACAACTCGCCAGCTACATTCCAAAACGATGTATATCGTTTATCAGTAGAGGAAAAAGAAAAAGTTTTCCTCTTGCCATTCAAAAAGATAACCCCACCTGCCCCAACAGTATTGGTCTCTTTATTATAACTACCATCGATATACGCAACCATATAGTTTGGAGTAGTAAAATCTGGTTTCACAACATTTGCTGATACTTTACTTTGAATACTAGAACTAGAAACTATAGGCCTAGAATTTTTAGATTTAAACTTCACTTCTTGTGGCGATTTAAGTTCACTCTTTTTAGCGCTCATAAAATCACTTAAAGACAAACCTGAATCCTCTACAAAAGCACGTGCTTCGGCTTCTGTCGAAAATGATTTGTAGATAGCACCACCATAGCCCTTTACTTGTTTTTCACAGTCAGACCATGTAGTGTAAACTCCTGGTACACGACCCTGACGAACAGCATAAAACTTTTTTGCCATACGCCCCCCCTTAATGGTCCATTGTCAGTTCAACAAATTCAGCATTTACAACAGATGCCAAATCCTTTGGATTTACCTTCATTTGCATACCGCGTAAACCTGCGCTTACATATACAAACTTTTGGGGTTCCATAGTAGCATCAAAATAGGTAGGAAATGCTTTTTTCATGCCTACTGGAGAACATCCACCGCGCAAATAACCTGTAATACCTAACAAATCCTTAACATGAACAAGCTCTACAGACTTATTATGACTAACACGTGCTGCCTGTTTCATATCTAACTCTTCAGCCACAGGAATACAGAATACTACATATCCAGTTTTGTCACCTTTGCCAACTAATGTTTTAAAGACTTGTTTCTCATCGAGTTTTAATGCTTCTACTACATGAAGGCCAGCAGCACGCTCTTCAGACCACTCATATTCGCTAATACTATAAAGTATCTTATGAGTATCTAAAATACGTAATGCGTTTGTTTTTTTATGTTTCTCTTTACTCATCATAACCTCCATATACTAGCATAGCAAATAAATTTAATCATTACATAATATATTTCTATAGACAAATATAATTTTTCATTACTATTTATTTACGATTTTATTAATATTTTTTAATTCAATACGCAAGGTACCATCATCATTAGTTTTTATCTCAATAAACTCACGATTTTTCATATATTCTACAGGAAATGAAATCTCAATACCTGTATCTGTTTTAATCTTATGATGCTCTCCAACCTTCGTGGCAAACTCACGATTGACTGGCAAAGGACGCAACATATCCGCATCAGCTAATTCTTTCTTTGCCGCCTCTTGTTGAATAGGATTCGCTTTAAATACCTCTTCTACAATACGAACAGGATCAACGGTATCTGATACTTCTGCATTTTTAGCAATCATAGATTTAGCCGTTGTCAACTCAACAACGCCATCAGACTCATGAGCTTGAGCCACCTTATCTACGATAGTCTTTACCTTTCTCACCGTATCTAGCGAGGATTGATTAGTCCCTAATTGCAAGACCTTATCTGCTAGGATATAGGATACCTCACCATCAAATTCACCTTTAGGTTCAAAAATACGAACACTAAAATTAGAGAGATTAATAGATGCAAAGGCACGTAATTTTTGTGATGGCATAGGTAGTACTGCCTTATGAGAAACAAGTTCTGTAGCCAATGTACCATCATCTTCACTGAATAGTTGATGGGTAAAAGCATCATGAGCTTGGCACAGAAGAATACAAACATAGAACGTATCCGTAACGGCTTCACAAATAATCGTATCAATAACAACGGAATCCGTAGCTTGTTTCATATATGTAAACAAGCTTTCACCTAAATTCTTACATAAATCAATAAACTTAAGCGCTCCATTTTTATAGTCTACTAATTGTTTGCCCACAGGGCTCGCATCATGTAAGGTTCCGGTTCTAGCCCCTGGATCTTTGAAAGCCTTAACTACATGATTTGCAATATAATCTTGTATAGCTTGATCCCCAACCTTTAATTCATGTTCAGAATATACAGCTAACGAGGATGTAAAGTCAAAAATCTCTAGCGCCGCCTTATTAATCTGCATGATGCCTCCTTGTAGTACAAAAAATGTTTACCCTTTATTATACCACTCTTTTAACTTTCGTTTATCAACTTTTGAGCATTCCGTAAGGGGTAACATAGGAACTTCTATTATAGCTTTTGGCCACTCTACAGGAGGTCTTTTATTATGAATAAGTTCTATAACTTCACTCAATCTAACCTCACCATCTAGCACCATATAAACTACGTAGTCTTCCCCTCGTATCTCATCAGCAATATCGATAATAGCAATCTCAGAAACTCCTTGTAAGGATTGTAAATACAATTCCATCTCTGGGATAGAAATTTTATATCCCCCTTTATTAATTACGTCGCCTGCTCTCCCATTAAACATAAGATATCCGTCACTATCAATGTATCCACAATCATTTACAGTATACGTATTGGGAATCCCTTCAATACGATAATTTGTTGTCACATAAATGACATTATCATTCTCTGCGATTTTCACGGTTGGAAATGGTCTCCCTACCGTACCTTCTCGCGCTGACCATTCTTTACCAGTGCAATACGTTATATAGTTAAGCTCTGATGCACCATAGTACAAGATAAACTCCATATCAGGGCATATATGTTGTAACTGTTCCATTAATTGTCGATCCAGAACTTGAGATCCTGCAATGATGTATTTAATGGATGATAATTTACTTTTACAATGTCGAACCAATAATCGTAGTTTCGTTGGTAATGCATATATATGGTCTACATTGTATTCCTCTATAAGCTGCATCCATCTACTAGGACGCAAGGAACTCGTTGTAACAACAGTCCCTCCAGCCCATAAAGAGGCAATGACCATATTGCTAACACCTGTGAAACTAAAACTCCCTTGTAAAAAGATTTTAACATCTTTGTTTATATGAAAAATATTATTTTGAATATCAAAAAAATCACGCCAAGACCTCTCTCGTCTCCACAAAGGTTTTGGTCGTCCCGTAGTCCCCGATGTAAGTACTCCAAAATCAGCTAATGGCGGTACACCTTCATAGGCTATAATACGAGCTAGCTCATCTACATAAGCCTTATCCATCTCATTGTGACATACCATAGGAATATTATCTTTATATATTGCCCCAAGCCACTGTGTAAGTTGTTCAACAAACGACAATTCCTTAATTAAAAGAACCTTAGTTTTTAATGTCTCTTTAGACTGAGTAAAATTTACAATGTGACTTGTATTATTAATATCTACCGATAGAATAGCATCATATAGTTCACCATATGTATATTGTATGTCATCTACGATTAGGGCAATTTTATGGGGCTCTAACTCTTTATTCTGTTGTAAGCGTTCAATAATTGTCATATTACATACGTTCCATAATTAAAGCCGATCCTGTGCCTCCTGCACCAGCAATAGCGCATAAACCATAACGACCACCACAAGATTCTAAAGCAGCCATACAGTGAAGCACTAATATGGCGCCAGAACATCCATAGGGATGCCCATAAGCTAACGCTCCACCAAACATGTTATATTTCCCAATATGATTAGGATAAGTCTTATCAAAAAGAACATCAATAATGGCAAAGGCTTCATTCCATTCCACTACGTCAATATCATCCATAGTTAAACCTGTACGTTTTAAAATGGCTTCTGTGCTTTCAAGGGCACCCTCTGGACTAAACTGGGGATTTCCTGCCCAAGGTTTGACGCTATGAATTTTAAAAGGCCCTTTTTTATTAGATAAATATACAAAGGCTGCTCCATCATGAGTTAAACACGCATTGCCTGCATTTGTAATAGAGTCAGCTCCCAACAAAGGTTTCATCCTAGACAAGAGTTTTTCGTTCATCGTAGGTCGAATACATTCATCTATACATCTTTTACCATCTATAGTAATAGGCATAATATATGACTGTAAATATGGGTTATCTAAAGCTGCTGATGCTCTTTGATGACTGCCAATAATATGCGGATATAAATCTTCCTTTGTTACATTGTATTTATGAATAGTCCGCTCGGCCCCTTTGAGCATGGCTAAAGGCGATTGATCTTGGGGCGTAAATTGAGCTACCTTATAGGGACCTTCTCGGTCATCCCCAGATGCATACACCCGCTCTGGCTGTAACGACGAACTTTCAATACCGCCTGCAATAGCAGAATCCATAATACCAGACACAATATGTGCATATGCTATCTCAATACTCATCAAAGCTGAGGCACATTGCATATCAACGGTGATAGCAGGCACAGAATTTGGTAAATTACACATAAGACCCATGAGACGGCCAAGGTTACCACCAGTACCAACTGCATTACCACAGAAGATTCCATCTATATGTGAAATAGTATAACGATTAATTATTTCATCAATTACTTGAGAGCCCAAAATCTCGGGTCTCATATGTTTATATTGTCCATTTAAAACGCCGATGGGACTTCTAAGCCCACCATGAATATATACTGACATATATACTCCTTCTATTAAAAGCAAAAAAGAGGCATCCCGCAGAATGCCACTTTAATTGTATTCTAAATTTTAACTTTAGTTGCTAACCAAGAAGCAACCAGACATTTTACGATATCTCCAGGAATAAATGGGAACATGACTACAGGCAAGGCCGCCCAAAGTTCTGTTTTTGTAACAATCATAAAACCTGCTACACCAAAGAGGTACACTACAGGAATGGTAATCACAAGAGATCGCCAGGCATAAGAGAAAAAGCTTTTTTTAGAACCTTTAAATATACTTAGTAATGTATATGCAACTGGCCAAGAAAAAATAAAGCCACCTGTTGGTCCCAACAATTTGCCAAGACCAGCCGTACCGCCAACAAATACTGGTAACCCAACTGCACCAAGCAAAATATAAATGATAAATACGATAAGTGCATCCTTAGGCTGTAACAATAGGCCGATTAATGTGGCTACCAAAGTCAAAGCCGTTACCATAGCGGGACTAAATGGCAATGGGAAAGAAATATATGCTGAAATACATAATAAGGCTGTTAATAAAGCCATTTTTGTTAAACGTCTTGTTTCCATAATTACCTCTAACTAATACATCTTTGTTTCAAAGATGATGAATCTTCATTTTCACCGAAAAACGTAGCCGAAAATGCCAATGTATCGCCAATGTAACCTTCTACATGAGCATCTTCAGGATATTCCACCAAAGTTACCTTGTCATCTGCAATAACTGGTGCATGAAAATAAATCGTCATTTGCAGAGCAGATTTACTAATATTCCAAAAATCCCACATCGTTTCTAAAATCATGCAGCCAGGAACAACATAAGGATTCTCACGATGGATTGGATTCGTATCATTAATATCATTTACAAATCGTATGACCTCTTCCTTAGAGAAAGATATAGCACCATCTGTTCCCTGTTGGTTTATAGTAGAACGAATGTTAAATTGTTTTGGCACTGGTCGTAAATCGACCATTAAGAAGCCAGACGTATCCATAATACCAATTGTGGTGGTTTTAGCTACTTTCGATACAATTTCACATAGGGTTCTATCACTACCTGAGGAATCATAATGCATATGTTTAATAACGCTATGTCCCGGTAGGTTCAAATCATTATTACATAATGCTTTAAATAATGTTCTCATATAATCACAGTCCTTTTATTTATTCAATATCTTGATTATAATCAACATTATTTCATTCGTCAACAAAAGGCATTGTTCATATGTTAACAAATATCAAATGAGTTTGAAACTATAAACAAAAAGAGCCTATGACATATATCATAGGCCCCTCACATGGAAGTCTCATAGATTATCTATTTTAGATCTAATTCCTTTAGGTAAGCTTTAAAGCTTTCACCCAATTCTTCGTTGCGCAATGCATACTCAACAGTGGCTTTTAAATAGCCCAATTTATCCCCTGTATCGTAGCGAATACCTTCATATGCTAATGCATACGTATCCGTTTTAGAGGCTGCCAATGCATCAGTTAATTGGACTTCATTACCTACACCAGGCTTAGTAGCTTCTAAGATATTAAAAATATCTGGTGTTAAAATATAACGACCTAATACAGCGAGTCGAGATGGAGCATCCTCTTTCTTAGGTTTTTCCACCAAGTTATCAACGCGATATAAATTATCAGCCAATGCTTCACCAGATACAATACCATAAGAACTAACTTTATCTTCCGGTACAAATTGAGCGCCTAAAATAATACCAGGATGCTCATTATAGCAATCAATCAACTGTTTTAAGCATGGATTTTCTGGATTGTAAACAATATCATCACCAAGTAATACTGCAAATGGCTCATCACCAATAAATGCTTTTGCACACAATACAGCATCACCAAGTCCACGAGGTGCTTTTTGACGAATAAAGTGAACTTTAATGTCCGCCAAATCCTTGATCATAGCCAATGGTTTATTTTTACCTTGACTTTGTAATAACAATTCTAATTCAACACTACTATCAAAATGGTCCTCAATAGCACGTTTATTACGACCTGTAATAATTAGAATTTCTTCAATCCCAGAATCTAAAGCTTCTTTTACAATGTATTGGATAGCAGGTGTATCGACAATAGGAAGCATTTCTTTTGGTTGTGCCTTGGTAGCTGGTAAGAAACGTGTACCAAAACCAGCTGCTGGAATTACAGCTTTTCTAATGCGTTGCATAGTATTCTCCTAACTAAAAGTCTTTACCTACAAATTTAATTTTCCATTGATCATTTTTATTTTTATGTCCATCTTTATATGTTAAGTACATATCGAAGGAGTGTAAATCACGATGCCATGTATAATAGACAGAATCAATATCCCCACTCATCATGTTATTCTTAACACTTACAGAAATATCATCAAGGCGAGTCAATTTATAGGTACCACCATAAATAAGCTCTTTTGGAAGCTCTGTCGTATCAAAACGATAAGGTGAATTATTGTAGGTAATATTTCGTTGATTATAGCTAACCCATACATTAGCACGATTACCAACTTTAGATTGGAATCTAGCCCCCCAATAAGGCATGCTACGGATACTACCATCATAGCCATAGTAGTCACGTTGGTAACCACCTAAGAAGCGCAAATCAGCATTTTTGCCAAGCTTAATCGGATCATGAGAAACTTCTGCATAATATTCTTTATGAGAACCTTTTACAGAACCCTCTTTCCAATAACCAGCATTAATACCACCACGTACAGTAATTGGAGAATTCCCTACATGATATGTATGAGTATCCAAACGAGCTTCACCTATTTTTTCTACCCATACTGTTTCATCATTATATTCATTAGACTCCTTGCTATACCCAACAGAAGCAGTCCCCCAAGGTAAATAATGACGATATCCCACCTGAGGTTTAAAACCAGATTTAGAATACCAACGATAGTCAATATAAGCTTCACCGTTTTTACCGATAGGATATTCTGTACTACCATGTAAGCCAATACCATCATCGTTACTATACGTAGGTTTTGGTATTAAGGAAAAAATACTAAATTTGCCTTCTTTGTCATGACGCAATGAAGTCGTATAAGATGGCAAGGATAATACTTTAAAGTTTTTAATATAAAAGGATGGTTTTTTAATAACGACTTTATCACCAGGATATACCTGAATATCTTGACCCTCCACACGATAATCTGGAGTATGAACAAAAGCCATTGCATGTTTTGTAGTTACCATGCCCTTTTCCATATGGCCTATTTGACCATCAAAAGTGGCGTTATTGCCCTTTACATAATAGGGATCGCTCCATCCCATGGCTTGGTCCGCCTCAAAGTGACGATCACTAGTGCGATACGTCATATTTTGACCTGTAATATCTTTTGTTTTACCGCCATCTTCCAAATAACGATAGCCCCCAACAGTACGATACTCTGTAGTTTTAGTATTACCTTCAATACGTGGAGCCATCAAAGTTTGATTACCTTGAGACACCACAACATCGCCTTGAGCATATACATCACCTGTAGAGCCAGTATAAGACATTTTGTTAGCATCGATACGTGTAGGCAACTGTTCAGCAGGAGTAGCAGATTTCGCTTTTTCACCACGACGTACAACACGGATATTACTATATTCAGGTGTAGATGCTTTAGAAATTTCTCCTGCATAGGATTGACCTACGCTATCCAATGTATCTTGATATACAATAGTTGACTCAGTAGCGGCCCATACAGGTTGTGCTAAACAAAAAACACATGCCGCTGCCAGCCATTGTACTTTACGTTTCCTCATGGTTACTAGAACTCCTATTACTTTAAGAATTTGTTAATTATTGATTACGCTTTACAACAACGATAGGTTGAGAAACATTTTCTACAGGTTCTTCTGGCTCCTCAACTGCTGTAGCATCTTCAGCTACAGCTGCATTTTCATCAGTATCATTATTTTCTACATATTCTTCAGATTCACCTGTTGTATTAGGTACAGTTACAGCATCAGCTAATTCATCATCACTATGAGCTAAACCATCGCCACCAATAACAAGACCTTGAATTGTTACGGAATCTTGAGGTTGTACATATACAGTAGCACCAGCTGGGTACTCAATATTTTTACCTTTGATGAAAGCGCCCCCTACAAGCCCAACAGGACCGAGTAGAACTGCGCCCGCCACAGATGCACCTGCTGCTTTAACTTCACTACGAGTTTTATCCTTAGCCTCTTTACCTTGTACAGCAGTAAATTCTGTACCATCAATAGCTGGGATTGTATCAAATGTAATATCTAACGCACCATTACGACCAAAGGAACGAGCCTTTTTCAAAGAAGTAATTGTTCCGGAACCTACAGTGCCCGCAGGTACTAATAAGACATTGCCATCCATTACATTTTCTGCAACAGTAAAGGATACAGTATCACCTTCACGACTAGTTTTAGAAGAAACCGCTTCATTTAAAGTCACTTTGAACACTTGGTTACCAGACAATGTGCCTACTTGGTTAGTAAGAGACACATTGCTACCATATACCTTTGTCTTCAAAGAAATAATACGTTTTTGTAAGGAACCGCTACCAATGCGACCATTAACGCTACGTTCCATCTTTTCTACACGGTCTACAAGAGATCCTGCGTTAATGCTATTTTGATATGTATATTCCAATGCATCCATTTCTTCGCGCAAAGAAATATTAGTACCACTGCCTTCTACAGAATTGTAGAGGGAGTCAACACGTTTGCTCAATGTTGCGGAATTACCATTGAAACCAGTACCATACACGGTTTCATCAAGTTGATTAATGCGGTCCACAACAGCACCATCTTGTACAGTTCCATATACAGTAGTTTCTAAAACATTTGTTTTTTCAGTTACTGTACCAGGAGCGGCAAATGCAGTGCCTGAAATTAGGGATGCCATTAAAAGTGTAAGTACTTGTTTCTTCATAAATTCCTCCACAATGTATCTAATGTATAACTGTTATACAACAGAATAAGCACGGGCCTAAGACCGTGCTTATTCCCTGAGTCTATCAATTTATATGCTCAGTGGCCATTAAATTTTCAAATCAATAATCGCAGATACACCTACGCCTTGAACACGAGATGCACCAACTGGGTTTGTGCTATCAACAGGAACTAAGCCTTTTACACGAACCATACCATTAAAGCTACCTTCTACTTGAGCAACAGCTTTAACTTCTTCAATGCTAGAAGCAGGCCCAGTAACTTGAGCAGCACCGATATAACCTTTTGTACCAATACTGATAATAGGAA
The DNA here is from genome assembly GCF_036456085.1 of Veillonella parvula. Lineage (NCBI taxonomy): Bacteria > Bacillati > Bacillota > Negativicutes > Veillonellales > Veillonellaceae > Veillonella > Veillonella parvula. The sequence goes on from NZ_CP138632.1 coordinate 830,695, forward strand.
CTACTTTAGTTGTATATTCAGTACTCAAGTTATTTTGTTTCAATAATTTATTTAGGAAAGAGTCAATTTGTGGACCAAATTTGTTAACAACAATGCCGATACCACCAATTTTAGCTGCACCACCAAGAATGCTGCTAAGTCCACCAGCTTGAGTTGTCAAGATACCACCAAATGCAGTTGTAGTTAAACAAATCCCTAGAACAGCTGTAATAATCTTCTTTTTCATAATAAGCCTCCTATAGATACTTATATTTTAACAAATTCTATACATAGATTCTAGTGAAAGTATAAGAACTTACACATAAAGATACTAACATAATATAGATTTTCGATGAATTCTTAATGAATTTTACGCAACTTAATTTAATGCTATCATCAATGATAAATCGTGTCAACATCTAATACGAGCTACATCTAGAAAGCTCAAAAATTGAAATAAAAAGATTAACAAAATGATATAGTTTAATTACTTTTATTAATTATAAATTTAACAAATTCGTGGAACCTGATCTTCACCTAATAAATCAATCAAACGAACACCTCCAATAGCCGTTTGTAGACCAACCTTACCAATATTTTTATCTAAAGTTTTACCAATTAAAACTGCTTCGCTTCCCTCTTCAAAACTATGAAGAATCTTGAGAACTTCGTCCGTAACAGATGGTTCAACGATAAGAACTACTTTCCCTTCATTCGCTAAATATAAAGGGTCATACCCCAATATATTACATACTGACTGCACTTCTTCATGAATAGGTATGGCCGTTTCTTCAACTTTAATGCCTACTTGACTCTGATCAGCGATCTCTTTTAAAACGGTACCTAGGCCACCACGAGTGGGATCTCTCAACAAAGCAACTTGAGTTCCTACTTTATCTAATACTGCTTGAACCATCTTATTTAGTGGTGCACAGTCAGTTGTTAAGGAGTCAGATAAATCTAACCCAAACCGTTGCCCCATAACGGCAATGGAGTGATCTCCAATAGCACCAGACAAAATGATATCTAGCCCTGCTTTCACACGATGTGGACCAATATCTATTCCATCTGGAATCATGCCAATACCAGCAGTATTAATGTAGATTTTATCTACTTCGCCCTTTTTAACGACCTTTGTATCACCTGTAATAATTTGAACATTTGCGGCTTTTGCCATTTCTGACATAGTGCGAAGAATTTCATCTAGCTCTTCAAAGGCCAAACCTTCTTCTAAAATAAGACCACAACTTAAATATTGAGGTATCGCGCCATTCATGGCTAAATCATTCACAGTTCCACAAACAGCCAACTTGCCAATATTACCACCAGGAAAGAACGCAGGTTGCACCACATAAGAATCTGTAGAGAAGGCCATGCGCCCGGCTGTAACAGGAAACTGGGCACCATCGTGTAGGGGCGCCAATAAATCATTTGTAAAATATTTCAAAATAAAACGGTCCGTCAACTCATGACTAAATCGTCCACCATTACCATGGACTAAGCGAACTCGTTCCATATTAATCCTCCCACGTCGATCCACCACTAGAATAACCATATTTATACCATGCAGCACAGCTACCCTCTACAGATACCATACAGGCACCTACCGGATGATCTGCGGTACAGCTTTTACCAAATAACGGACATTCACTCGGTTTAATAAGGCCTTGCAAAACACGTCCACATTGACAGCCTTTAGGATCAAGAGATGGTTTATCCAAGTTAATAGGAAGGGCAAGCTCTACATCATAAGCTGCATACTCCCCCTTTAATGCTAAACCAGAGTTAGGAATCACACCAATACCACGCCATACATCATCGCATACTTCATACACTTCCTCGATCATAGCTTGGGCTACAGGGTTTCCCTTCTGCATAACTACAGAATGATACGTATTGCCCACCACAACATTACCAGACTCACGTTGCTCTAAAATATTAGCTATAGCAGACAATATTTCTAAGCCATCAAAGCCAGCGATACAAGATGGAATACCGTATTCTTTGGGCAAAAATCGGTATGGTTCTTCACCAATAATAACACTCACATGGCCAGGTAAAATAAATCCATCGATATGACCTTCTTGTTTATCTAATAGTGCACGCAATGCTGGAGGCACTAATTTATGAGATACTAAAAAGAATACATTCTTAAGTCCTGCTGCGTGAACGGCTTTCACAGTAGCACATATAATCGCAATAGTCGTTTCAAAGCCAATAGCTAAGAATACTATTTTCTTTTCTGAATATTTTTTGCTAAGTTCTATTACCTCTAAAGGCGTATAAATAACATGGATATGAGCTCCTTTTGTTTGAGCTTCATTGAGACTACTATAGCTACCTGGAACCTTTAACATATCCCCAAAGGTAGCAATAATAACATCCTCACGTTCTGCATAGGCTAAAGCCTTATCCATATAGGTTTGATCAGTTACACATACTGGACATCCTGGTCCACTAACAAGTTCTATGCCACTTGGCAATAATTGACGAAGACCTTCTCGGAAAATCGATACTGTATGCGTACCACAAACCTCCATAAGCCGCACAGTTTCACCGGGCTTATGAAGCGCATTGATGCGCCTTAACAAAGCATCAGCTGTGTGCTGCTTTTCCTGCAAAGTAAGCTTCTTCAAGTTCTTCTAACTCCTTAAAGGCCTCTAATGTTTTTTGAGCCTCTTCTTCATCAACAATTTGTACAGCAAAACCTGCATGAACTAACAACCAGTCCCCGACCTTTGCATCTGGTACGAGGAGCAAGCTGCAGTCACGGGTAGCACCTGTCAATTCAACGGTACCAATAGCATCATTCACAGCAATCAATTGCGCTGGTACAGCTAAGCACATATTATCTCCTTATCTATATCATTTATAACAAGTTTTATATACATTTACTTCAATAAAACAGCTCCGAAATATATGAATAAAATTAATATTATTGTATCACAGTTACACTCATTATTTAGTGATAGTAGCCACAAACAACTAGAACTTAAACTAGCTATGGCACTCACATAGATTAAACAATATTCAAAACATTACTAAATAAATTTGTCTAAGAATAAGAGCTATATGACAATTTATAATTGATTTCCTAACCACAGTTGTCCTAAAGCAAGTCCACCATCATTAGAGGGAACCGCTTCATTCATATATAAATTACCTATATGCCACGTCTTATATATAAATTCTAATAGTTTACGATTTTGAAATACACCACCAGACATGGCTGCATCACTAATATTATATCGCTCCATCAAGTCTGCAGCCGTTTCGCATAGTGCGATTGCCATTGTTTTATGAAATGAAGCGGCTAAATGAGCTCGACATTCACCACGAACAACGCCATCCATAATAGATTGAATTGTAGGTGTAAAATCAAGAATATGTCCGTCATAATTGTAAGCAAGTAGTGATCCTTTTTCATCACCACATAGAGTTTCTAAGGAAATGGCAATTTGTGCATCATAACTATGCACCATACCAAGACCTAATAAAGCACCTACAGTATCAAATAATCGCCCACAGCTTGTAGCTTGAATCATGGGCATCGTAGATTGTAATGCTTTATCTAAAATTTCCCATCCCTTTGGAAGTTCTTTCATCCATTCTTGATATACAAAAGGGATATCATCGCCATAATAATTACGAATATACCATAAGGCTTGTCGCCAAGGTTCAGAAACAGCCTTTTCTCCACCAGGCAATGGAGCCGCATGAATATGTGCCAATCTCTGATATTGATTGCCTTTACAAAGGAGGAATTCTCCCCCCCATATAGTCCCATCTGGTCCATAGCCAGTACCATCCATAGCAATTCCTAGTACCAGCCCCCTTAAATTGTGTTCTGCCATAACAGAGGCTATATGAGCATGATGATGCTGAACAGGTACAACAGAAAGATGGAGACTTTCACCTATTCTTTCACCTAACCGAGAAGAGAAAAACTGGGGATGACTATCTATAATAATCTTTTCTGGTTGTATAGAAAATAAATTTTTATATCGCTCAATGGTCCATTCTAAGGTTTTATGAGTAGATGCATTCTCTAAATCTCCAATATGGGGTCCTACAAGAGCTTCACTACCTTTATTCACAGCAAACGCATTTTTCAAATCACTGCCCATAGCTAATATCGAAGTTTGTTCTAAACAGTCACAATGAATTGGCTCAGGTACATAGCCACGACTGCGACGAATAAATCGAGGTTTATTATTGATGACCACCACCACAGAATCATCAAGAGGAGCATAGATTTCACGATTATGAACGAGGAAATAGTCTGCTACCTCACCTAGTTCATTAAACGCTTGGTCGTCATTATATAATACGGAATCACCACTTCTGTTACCACTGGTCATAACCCAGGCTGCATCAGAGGGCAATAACACCTCATGCATTGGTGAATAAGGCAACATCACACCCAACATATGATTGTCAGGTGCAACGTGAGGACTTAACCGAACAGAACTATTATGATTCCTTTCTAATAACACAATAGGACGTTCCATCCCCGTTAATACATCTAGTTCTACATCGTTAATATGTACTAACTCAATCGCCATATCTAGAGATCCCACCATTATTGCTAATGGTTTATGCGGTCTATTCTTCCGCTTACGTAATCGTTGTACAGCAGCGTCATTTCTAGCATCGCAAACAAGATGATACCCTCCTACACCTTTTATGGCGATAATATTACCTTCATTGATCAATTCCCGCGTAGTATTCCATACATTTACCGTATCTACAGCCGTGCGATTTGGCTTGTATAAAGTATACCAAGGCCCACAATAAGTACATGCATTTGGTTCAGCTCTATAACGACGCCCCTCTATATCTTCATATTCAGCCTTACAATCTTCACACATGGGGAACTCATTCATCGTCGTCCGTTCTCGATCATAGGGCAAAGATTTGATTATCGTATACCTTGGTCCGCAATTTGTACAATTGATGAAAGGATATTCCTTTCTACGTTTATCTTGTTGTAACTCTTTAAGGCAATCATTACAAGGCGCAGTATCAGCACTAATAAAGGTACTCATGGATTCACCTAAAGGGGATGCCTGCACAACAAAATCACTTTCATGCATATTAAGTGTAAGATGCTGTACAGTTTGACTAGTAATACGACATAAACGAGGTTGCTCCTCTTGAACAGCATCTAAAAATAACTGCAATTCACCTAGAAAACCTTGAACTTCAACATACACGCCTTGACTATCATTATATACAAAACCTGTTAATCCTAGAGAATGGGCCAACATAGAAACAAGGGGTCGGAATCCGACCCCTTGAACTATACCGGTATAGCGAATTCCCCAGCGTTCTGTAGTTTGATTACTATTTTGTTTCATATAAACTCCTACTATACTCGGAGAATCAAGTGTAATTAACCTAATGCAACAGGAATACTGCCATCAATACCAGCTTGTTCTAATTCAGCTTGAATCATGATAGCACATTCAATACGTTTCTTCTGTAAACGACAACCAAATTCATAAGGTGTCTCTAGATCGCCACCCAATGTAATGTTGTTAGCATGACAGCCACCGGAACAGAAGAATTTCGCCCAACATTCAGCACAAATTGGCTTAGAGAATACATGTGTATTACGGAAATCTTTAGGAATCTCTGTATTTTGTAAACCATCATACACATTACCAAGCACGTATCCATCTTTGCCTACAAATTGATGGCATGGATAAATATCACCATTTGGTACAATCGCCATATATTCATGACCTGCCCCACAACCTCGAAGGCGTTTCGCCATACATGGCCCACGATATAAATCCATGCGGAAGTGGAAGAAGTTAAACTTCTCACCCCAGCCTTCTAACTGGCGTTGTAAATAAATATCTGCTAGTTTTTCATATTCTTTCTCTAAAGCTGGCCAATCTTCTTCACGAAGTACATAGTCCCCTTCTTCACCGACAACAGGCTCCATGGACAAATGCTCAAAGCCGAGATCAGACATTGCCATAACGTCTTTAGTAAAGTCTAAGTTTTTATGTGTATACGTACCACGTACATAGTATTCAAGACCGTGACGCTGTTTTACAGCATTGACAAGATTCTTTGCAATATATTTATAGGATTCAGCACCACTACCCGCTACAGGTCGCATCGCATTATGAACGGATTCACGACCATCCAAAGATAATACAAGACTCATCTTATGCTCATTCACATAATCAATTTTATCTTGTGTTAAAAGCATACCATTCGTGGTCAATGTAAGTTTGAAGATTTTGTTGTGCTTTTCTTGAATGGATTCAATGTATTCAACCGTTTGCTTAACAACATCCCAGTTCAACAATGGCTCACCACCGAAAAAGTCAATTTCACAATGTTGGCGAGGTCCACTCATTTTAATAAGAAAGTCCACAGCTCGTTTTGCTACATCAAAGCTCATCAATTCTCGTTTAACACCGCCGTAATCACCTTGACTAGCAAAGCAATATTTGCATGCTAAGTTACAATCATGAGCAATATTTAAGCATAATGCCTTAACAATAGGTTTCTCACCTACTACAAGTTTAAACTCTTTACTCATCGGTGCAAATAATTGCTCCGCTTTGATGAGCTCATCTAACTCGTCCATAATCTCATCTAGTTCTACTGCATCTTCTTTAGCATCTAACGCAGCATGTACAGCATCGCGATTAGTGCCATCATATATGTCAAGAACTCTATCGATGAGTTCGTCGATAACATGGATAATACCGCTATTTACGTCTAAGCAGTAATAGTTATCCTTCATCCGAAACTTATGGATCATTGGTTTTAATTCTAACATGGTACCTCCAATTGATTTGTATGGTAAAAGCTCTAGTATATAGAACTTTCTAGATAATTGTACCACATTTCCACACTAAACGTTATAAAAAGAGTCATAAAGATATACTATACAATGTATGTCTTTAAAACATAAATAAAAAAGGCCCGCTAAGCGAGCCTCTTCATTATTTTTGTTTGCAAACTTGGTTACCAACTGTGCAGCTTGTTTTACAAGCGGATTGGCAAGATGTTTGACATTCCCCACAACCGCCAGTTTTAGCAGTTTTTTGTAAGGATTCAGTGTTGATAGTACGAATACGTTTAGCCATGATTATCCTCCTCAATACTTATCGAATGATATTTATTTTATCATATTTATAAAAAGCCTGTAAAATACTATTTCGTTATATTTTCGTCTACAACTTCAGCTTATTTGGTTTCTACCACTTCAGTTTCTCCTAATTGATGGTCTGTAACTTTTGCGTCTCGCATAGCTTCACCTTTAGTTTTCTTAGGAGCATCCTTACGCAATACTTTTCGTAAAGCCATTGCCACTGGTGTTACAATTACAGCAGCAAAAACTGCTTCTGGAATACCATGTGTAACAGACAAGAATACAATAGAGCCTAATACTTGATCTGGACTAAGATTCATTTTAAGAGCAAACATATCTGCATAGAGTAAGAAGATTAATCCCATAACCATGATCGTATGAAATACAGTCCCCATAAAAGCAGAAACAATAATACGCGGACCTTGCGGTGCTTTCCACAATAATAGATATACCAAATATGCTAATACTGGGAAAAGTATACGCGGTAATACGGAAATGATTGGATTAATAAATAGTGGGGATAAAATATTAGGAGCTGTAATATTTTGCCACAAACTATAGCAACCAAAGATAAAGCCAACAAAGGCCCCCACTTTTGGTCCTTCTACAATAGCACCAATTAGAGTTGGTACATGTAAAGTTGTTACATTTAGCGGTCCTAATGGAATAATACCATAACCAGAAAGCCCTAATGCAATAGTGATACCTGCTAGTAGACCAATAATTGTCAATTCTCGAATCGTAATGCCACTTTTCTTCTCTTTTTTGGCCTCTTTACGTTCAACTTGCTTCAGTTTTTCATTGTCGTGGATTGATACAGTTGAGTTATCATCCAATGGACGTTCAATGTTGTTCATAGATCCTCCTTCGCTCTCATTCCTTACGGATATAAGTCGAAACTAGAAATTAAATACGTTCACGGCGTCGTGAAATAATACCACGCTCTACCAATGCACCTATAATCACTGCGCCACCGGTCATACCAGCTTCTAATAAAGTTGGAGTTACAAACACTAGTGGATTACCTTGGTACGTTGGAAAAACGGTGGGAACTAAAGATAAAATAAATTCTGGAATATAACCACCATACAAGATATGGGCGTTCATAGCAAGCCATATGCCTGCAGTAATAATGATACGAAACAAACGTACACCCTTATATGCTAAATCTCTTGGATACAAATAGAATACAAAGACCAATAAAGAAACTAATAATAATACAAGTTCAGCAAATAATATATTTACATTCATGGATGATGCATACATAAAATATACCATCGGATCTTGTAAATCTATATATAAGATTGAAGCAATATACAAGAACGGAATCGGTATAGTATAGGCAATTATATCTAACGCTTCATCAATCATTCCCCATCGATGAGTACGATTGAAATACTTTGTGGCTAACAAACCACATAACTCAATAAGAACTTGAACGATAAAATATATTACAAACAAAAGTAACGCTTTTGCTAATCCATTATCTACATTAAAGCTAAATGGTGTATGAAGAAACGAAAATACCGTCCACCAAGCCCAACTATAAGCATGATACCCCATGCTTAGCGGTAAATCATCGTTAAACTTGGCATTCTTTAGTCGTCGCACCATAATTGGTATGACTAGCGACAAAACTGGAAACACTAAAATGGATAATGATAGTGCCCCACTTAATGAAAGTACTGTTGTAATAGCACTTACAAAAAGTGAACAAATTAACGTAAATAGCCAAAAACTTTTATTCATTATAGCCTCCCACTAATCGAGTTAAGCCATAAGCTATAAGCAAGCTAAATGTGACACTTAAATACATAGCTAATAAAAAGGCTATATCACGACCTACTGTTGGCCATCCCCATAACATGGATAAATCAACACCTAAAAAAATACCTTTATAGCTGATACCATGAACGACAACCCAACTCACTACATAAGCAATGCGACTTATAGATTTACCATCATCAAAGGTACTGCTTTTAAATGATAAATAGGCCCAAGGCATACATAAGGATAACAACAAATACCATACTAGTGCTACGGTCGCACTCGATCCATTATGAATCATATATGCAATAATGGGGATTACCACAATAAATAGATTCAAATAGAAGGAACGTTTACAAATATCTATCAAAATGTTCATATAAATCTCCTACAATATGTAATCTCCTTGTATTTTACAATAATCATAGATAAATGTCATCAAAAAAGAAAAACCTCCATACAGGTAAATCAATACCTATATGGAGGTTCTTTGATTAAGCTACTACAGAATCAGCTGTTACATCAATTGTAGGAACAGTTTCCTTTGGTTCATCTTTTTTCAACAATGGGGTCATGCTTTCAAGCCCTATTCCCAATGTGAATAGGTTATGCAACCATGCTGTTTGGCTTGGCGGCATAATACCGAGTACGCCACCACCTACAAGAGCACCATTGAAACCAACGATACCATTGTAATTTGCTTTGATACGTTTCATCAATGCAATAGAAATGCGGCGCAAATCTACAAGAGCTTGTAGATGGTCGGAAGAAATAGTAACATTAGCAATCTTTTGAGCGATTGGAGCGCCTTCATTCATAGCGATACCAACATGAGCTTCAGAAATTGCCGGGGAGTCATTGATACCGTCCCCTACCATCATAACAGTATAGCCTTCAGCTTTAGCTTGTTTTACATAACTTGCTTTATCTTCTGGCAATACTTCTGCATGCACTTCATCAATACCAAGTTCATCAGCTACACGTTGTGCATTACGCTTAGAGTCACCAGTCATCATAACAACCTTTTTAATGCCTAATGCATGCAAATCAGCTATAACTTGTTTTGCCTCTTCACGTACAGGGTCTTTAATGCAAATAACCGCTGCTAATGTACCACCAATAGCGAGGTAAATATGTGAAGATGTATTTGGTAAACTATTGAATTTTTCTTGTTCATCAGCAGGAATCTTTGTCTTTTCATCATCAAAGATGTAATGAGCACTACCAATGCGTACACGATAGCGGCCAACCTTAGATGCAATACCATGAGCCACAACGTATTCTACGTCAGAGTGCATTTCCTTGTGAGGTAATGCATGATCCTTAGCAGCACGTACAATTGCTTTTGCCATGGAATGAGGGAAATGCTCCTCAATACATGCAGCTAATTTCAACATTTCATCTGCATCATGACCGTTAAATGGAATAATTTGTTCAAACTCAGGTTCAGCTTTAGTAAGAGTGCCTGTTTTATCAAATACAATCATATCTGCTTGTGCAATTTGTTCTAGGAACTTACCACCTTTAACAGTGATACCGCGTTTAGATGCTTCTTGCATAGCGGAAAGTACTGCTAAAGGAATAGATAATTTTAATGCACAAGAGAAGTCAACCATTACGAAAGACAATGCTTTCATCACATTGCGAGTCAACAAGTATGTTAAACCAGCGCCAATGAAGCTAATTGGAACTAATTTATCTGCCATGCGATATGCTTGTTGTTCCATACCAGATTTCATTTGTTCAGACTCTTCAATAAGGTTGACGATTTTTTCGTAACGAGATGATTTAGATGTACTACGTACTTCTACAATAGCTTTACCGTCTTCAACAACAGTACCAGCATATACAGAAGTATCCTTGTCACGGCGAACCGCTTCTGGTTCCCCTGTCATGGAGCTTTCATTAACAAGAACAACACCATCGATTACAGTGCCATCCAAAGGAATTACTTCACCTTGACGAATGATAATTTGATCACCAGCTACAACCTCGTTAACAGGTTTGCTTACCTCAATATCATCCACCAATACCCATACTTTATCTACGTTCAAGGACATGCTTTGAGCGAGATTCAATACGGATTTACGGTGAGTCCATTCTTCTAAGATATCACCAATACCAAGTAAGTACATTACGGCACTTGCTGTAGGATAATCTTTTTGAAGTAATGCAGCACCAATAGCTACACCATCAAGTACTTCTACAGTTAACTTACGTTGCCACAATGTTTTAATCGCTTTACCGATAAATTTAATCCCATCAAACCATGCCCATGCAGCCGCAATTGGTGCAGGTAACACTGCTTTTTTACCTAAGTAAACTGCTGTGCGGTTAATCATCATTTCACGGTATTTTTTATTTACCAAGCGTGGAGAGTATTCGTTCAAAGCTGGTGCTTCGGACAAATCTAAATCGCGTAGACCAAGTACTGCATCACGCACAGCATCAGAATCACCATTATGTTTAATGGCGATTTGACTGCTACGAGTGTAGAAGGTTACATCTACAATTGCATCATTAAGGAGCAATGTATCCTCTACATAAGCAGCTTCTGCTTCTGTAAAGCGATGCCCAGATACCTTAACGTGTAAGCGATTTCTGAGTTTTCGTACAACAGAAAATTGTAACATAGTTAAATCCTCAATTATTTGTTTTCTTCAAAGATTTCTTCGTTGCGTGCTTCGTTGATTTCTTGAGCTTCTGCCAATACATCAGATGCAGATGCTTGTACTTTTTCAGCAGTTTCTAATACAGTTTCTTTAGCGCGAAGGCCAGCTGCCAAGATACCAGCGTATACTTTTTTTGCGTCTTTAGAAGTTAATACTTTAAGACCTACAGTACCCAATGCAAGACCTGCTGCGAATAAATTAGCGTTTTTAAGATTGTTTTGGTTGAAGTTGAACATGATAATATTCCTTTCTACTAAATATATAAAAATTTACTTACTATATTTGAAAAGAGGAGCCCATTATAGAGACCCCTCTTTCAAATTCAGAATTCGTATTAGCTTACTTAGCGGTACGTTTAATGCCTAGTGCTTTATTGGAACCATCACAGCTACAGCTACCACCGCAACCAGAAGATTTTTTAGAGCCAGAATTGGAGCCACCGCTACCACAGCCGCAGCCACCCTTACCAGACACTTGTTTATAAATTTTTGTACCAAGATAAGCCAATGCTAATATCACTATGAGTCCTATAACAAGATTATCCATTATAATTCCTTCTTTCTCAATATCCACCAACTTATCATAAATTGATATGTGATAAATGAGTTAAAAGCAATATATTTGGATATTTCCCTTTTCTCATTATCATTTAACCATAAATAATGATAATTGGCAAGAATTATTTTAAATTTTTTCTATAATTAAATTACATCATGTCAATACAATTTAGTTCTAGGTATCTAAGGAATGTAAATCATAGTGATTAGCTACGCTTTAATTAGAAACCTAATGCTAAACCGATGTTATAGAAAATAAAGCATGCAATCCATGCGAAAGCATTTTCATAGAAGAACATGAATAACATCCATTTCCAAGAACCAGTTTCGCGTCTAATGACTGCTAGTGCTGCGATACATGGAGGGTAAATCAAGATGAATAGCATTAATGTTAATGCAACCAATGGTGTAAAGTCTGGATCATTTTGTAAGTAATCAGTCAATGCTTGAGGGTGAAGTGTATCGCCACCTACTGCATAAATTGTACCCAATGTAGATACAACAACTTCTTTAGCCGCTAAACCAGCCACAAGAGATACACCGATTTTCCAGTCAAAGCCTAATGGTTTAAGAACTGGGTTGATTGCTTTACCGAACATAGCAGCATAGGATTGTTCCAATTTTTCAGAATTTTGTTCTTGGTCAATTTTTTGATTTTCATCATCTAAATTAACGCTATTTTTGTACATAGACCATGCTACTGGGAATAATTGTTCATTTTGTTCTTTAATGTCATTGAACAATTCAGGTGCTTCGGAATCATCTTCTACTTCGATTTCAGGAGCATCTTCTCCAGCATCCTCTGCTTGTGTAGTGGCATCTGCTACAGTAGATTTCATATTATCAACAATTTCATTTACTTGATCTTTTTGTTCATCTGTAGTGATACCAAAATGAGCCAAAGTTTCAGCATCTTTCATTTCATATGTTTGAGCTACTTGATCATGCAATGCATCATAATCTTTGGAGTATTCCACATCCATTGGATATGTTGTGATGAACCATACGAGGATGGAAGCAGCAAGGATGAAAGTACCTGCTTTTTTTAGGTACATAATACCACGTTCAAACATATGAGTTAATGTAGCTTTTAAAGTTGGTAAATGATATGGAGGCAATTCCATTACGAATGGTTCTGCTTCGCCAGCAAATAAATATTTGCGGAAAATTTTAGCAAATACGATACCAAATACAATACCTAATGCATACACACCAAATACTACAGTACCAGCCCATTCAGGAGGGAAAAATGCTGCTGCAAACAAAGTATAAACAGGTAAGCGTGCAGAACAACTCATGAATGGAGTAATTAAGATTGTTACCATACGATCTTTGTAGTTATCAAGGATACGTGCACCCATTACGGATGGTACGGAACAACCAAAACCTAATAATAAAGGAATAAACGATTTACCATGTAAACCACAAGCGCGCATTACACGGTCAATAACGAAGGCAGCACGTGCCATATACCCTGTATCTTCCAAGAAAGAGATACCAAGGAATAATAATAGAATTAATGGTACGAAGGATAATACAGCACCTACACCGGCGATGATACCATCAGAAATAAGTGATTGTAACTGACCTTCTGGAATAACTGTTACTACCCATGCCTGTAATGCAGTAAAGCCATCTGTAATCCAAGTTTGAGGAATAGCACCTACAGTATTTACGAAGTTAAATAGTAACCACATTACAACCATAAAAATTGGCAAACCAAGAATACGGTGAGTTAAAATTTTATCATAACGGTCAGAACGCGTTTCTAATTGTGTAGGAGCCTGTGTTAAACATGTATTATATACTTCTACTGCGAAGCGGTGACGATATTCTTGGAATACTACATCAAGATCAACTTGATTCTTAATTTCTTCACGAATTGCTTCCGCTTTTTGAATAACTGCTTCTGTATTATCAAAGCGCATAACTTTGCCAATAACGTCAGCATCTTTTTCTAGCAACTTAACAGCAATCCAACGGAGTGGATATGTAACAGTACCAGCTTCTTTTAGCAAGTCTACAAGCTCAGCAATTTTGCCTTCTAGTAAATCACCATAGTTAATTGTTACACCAGGAGCTTTTTTAGAAGCAGCTACGCTAACTGTTGCTTCTAACAACTCTTTTGTACCAATGTTTGTACGACCTACTGTGTTAACAATTGTAGCCCCTGTCATTTCTGCCATTTTTTTTAGGTCGTATTTGATGCCCATTTCTTCCGCAACATCGGACATATTTAAGGCAATAACCATAGGTTTTTCTAATTCTAATAGTTGAGCCGCTAAATACAAGTTACGTTCCAAGTTAGATGCATCAAGAACATTAACGATTACATCTGGGTTATCATTTACAATAACATTACGCGCCACCAACTCATCCAAGGAGCGTGCAGTTAAGCTATATGTACCTGGTAAGTCAATAAACAATAACTCTTGGCCATCAAAATTCGTATGGCCTTCCTTTTTTTCTACTGTAACACCTGGATAGTTACCAACGTGTTGCTTCGCTCCTGTGATATTGTTAAACATTGTAGTTTTACCACAGTTAGGGTTACCTGCTAAGGCAATGCGAATTTGCCCATTTTCTGCCATTTGAACCTCCTATTGAACATCTACATCAATCATGCCAGCTTCACTTGTACGAAGTGCTAATTCAAAGTTTTTTACTTTGACTTCCACCGGATCACCCAAAGGGGCAAACTTCATAACATGGATTTTTGTACCATGTACGAGACCCATGTCGATTAGACGATGCTTAACATTGCCACTGCCATGTAGTGCAACAATAAGACCAGACTCACCTGGCTTCATGTCTTTCAACTTTTTGATAGCCATACGACACCTCCTAATTATTGTACCTAACAACCTCATATTAACCACACAAAATAATAATGCGTATTAATATCTTAAATTATTATATCAAATCAAGCATTAATTTCAACAATTATTATCATTTTTATGGTTTATTTTTATCTCATATCTATATTTTATTATCATATTTAATATGAGATTATTTATATGATTATCTAATAAAATACTGAATACTAGCTGAAATTTAATATTTCATGGCTATATATTTAGATACAGTAATCAATAAACACTACAAAGATTATCATTTACAAATGCTAACACATTCTCAATTAACAGTTTATAAATAGTTTAAATGTAGTTATTTTAATGTTTTCATTTCTCATTTCACTTAATTATATCAATATTTTTCTATATATTATCAAAAAAATATATTCGAAAGTACTATAATATTTTTTTGAGTCTAGAATATATTAAGACTATAAATCTTCCAAGTTCAATTCATTTGCCCCTAGTATGTGCATACTGTATAATTAATATAATATGTATTATAGAAAGGACAATCCATGAAATCTTTTAAATCTTTAGGTGTTTGTGATGAGCTCATCATAGCCCTACAAAAACAAGGTATCAAGGAGCCCACGCCAATTCAAGAACAATCCATTCCTGTCGTCTTTAAAGGGAATGATGTCATAGCAAAAGCTCAAACAGGCACGGGGAAGACACTAGCCTTCTTACTGCCAATTTTACAACGTGTACATACTGATGTTCATCAAGAACAAGTGCTTATCATTGCACCTACACGGGAACTAATTAAACAAATTTCCGACGAAGCGAAGGAACTAGGTTCTATTTTAAATGTAGATATCCTCCCTCTCATCGGTGGTAAAACTATTGAAGCCCAACTACAGCAACTGGGACGTCGTCCTCAAGTTATTCTAGGTACACCTGGTCGATTATTAGATCACGCAAAACGCGGTTCCCTACATTTAGATTGTATTCGCCGTGTTGTACTAGACGAAGCAGACCAAATGTTGCATATGGGTTTCTTACCAGATATTGAAAATCTCATTAGCCAAACAGACGCTAATAGGCAACTGTTGCTATTCTCTGCAACAATTCCAGATAAAATCCGAAATCTCGCAAAGGCATACATGTCTAAACCTATTTCTGTAACAGCAGAAGGCAAACATATCACGCTCGAATCAATTGATCAACGAGTGTATATGATGAATCCTGAAGAAAAAACACAACGTCTCATCAAAATGATTGAAGATGACAATCCATTCTTAGCAATTGTATTCTGTAATAAACGGGAAGGTGCCATTCGTTTATCCTACGAGTTAACCGCAGCAGGGCTTAATATTGCAGAAATGCACGGTGACTTGACACAAGGTCGTCGCACACAAATTCTACGAGACTTTGCAAAAGCGAAAACACAAATCTTAGTAGCTACCGATATTGCGGCTCGCGGTATCGACATTGAAGGTATCACACATGTATATAATTACGACGTACCTCACGATGTAGATTACTATATCCATCGAATTGGACGTACAGGTCGTGCTGGTAACTCAGGTATTGCTGTAACATTTGCAACTCCACAGGATGAGGCTTGGTTAAGACGTATTGAACGAGCTATTCAAGCTACGCTTACAAAATATACAAAAGATGGTCAGATTAAGACTAAGGGCAACGCCAGTACTGCTCCGAAACGCACAAAATCAGCTAGTAAACCTAAGGTTACAAGCACTTACCAATCAACTAAGGCTAAAGCTCACAAGGCACGAGGTCACAAAGGCTCAAATACACGCCAACGCCGCGCGTCTACGTCTCAGACTGGGCGTCGTGGCAAACGCAGATAAAATTCAGCTTAATATCCTAAACTAAATGAAGAAATTTTTCTTCTACAAAAGCAGTTTTAAACAAAAAAGACGCGTACAGCTTAGCTGTGCGCGTCTTTTTATTATTTACAATAAAAATAATCATTTCTAAGTAATGTTAGATTTGTTAACATAAATACTCGGTACCCCATCTACATCAGAACATTGGGTCTTACATTGAGATCGATTACTACAAATCCAGTTTGTTCGACCTCTCACCTCTTGTTTCACAAAGTAACCTACTTTACATCTAGGGCATTTATATTGTTTATCTTCATCAGATACTTCAATATTATCTTCAATACTAGAAACATCCCCTTCTACTGGCTGAGTATGTTTACAAGTAGGATAATTTGTACAGCCTAAAAAGGCACCAAATTTACCATTCCGCTGTTGCAAACGGCCCTTTTTACACTTAGGACATACAGGTAAGGAAGACAAGTCTACGCTTTCACTATCCATAGGGCGCTTACGATTTTGACTCGTTATAGTTCGTACCACATTTGGCATCATTTGATCAGAGTTTATTACTTTATCAAAATCAAGTTTATCAATTAATAATTGTAAAAACTTAATTTGATCCGCTAAGAAGGAATCTAACGTATCCGCTCCTTCGCTCATAAGTGCTAAGCGTTCTTCCCAAACAGCTGTTTCATCAGGATAAAGCAGCTCTTCTGGCAGAGCATCTACTAAGAGATATCCCGTTTCCGTTGGAGATAAGACTTGCTTCTTCCCTGACGTTTTCATAAAGCCTCGACTGATAAGCTCATCAATTATGTTTGCCCGCGTTGCTTCTGTACCAATACCAGATACAGCCTTTAATTGTTTTTTCAAATCTTCATTTTTTACGAATTTATGAATTTCCTTCATCGCTTGTAGTAATGTGGAGGGCGTAAAACGGGATGGTGGCTTTGTTTGTTTAGCCTCTACAGAAGAATCCGTATATAAAACAGTATCGTTCTTTTTAACTGCTGGCAAGTGGTCCGTTTCTTCAATAATCTCTTTTTTAGGGTCTGATTCAGCCCCACGCTCATCGGTTAGATCGGGCTCGTCATTGTCCGTCGTAGATTTAGACTTATGTCGTTTATAAAGCAATTTCCATCCTTCTTCGATAACTACACGACCATTAGCTACAAACTCTTCCTTACATTGTTCTACTACAATTTTAGTTTGCTCGTAAATATGCTCCCCATAAAATTGAGCAATATAAGCTTGACTGATGAGGGAATAAATATTTCGCTCCTCTTGGGACAAACTATTTATATTGCAAGCCACCGTTGTAGGAATAATAGCATGATGGGCGGTAATTTTCTTTTCATTCCAAGCACGGCTCTTAATAGAACGATCTGCATCGGCAGCCCACTGTGCTAATCTCTCATCACCTGCATTTTGTAGATTGTTGAGGATTGCATTGCGATCATCATATTGATTGGGTGGTAAATATTCACAATCAGAACGTGGATAGGTAGTTAATTTCTTTTCGTATAATTTTTGCGCTGTATCAAGTACAGTCTGTGGATCATAAGAAAAGGCTTTACCTGCCAATACTTGTAAGGATGATAAGGATAAAGGCAATCGTTGTACATCTTTTTTCTTAGACTTTGTAACACCTTTAATAAAACCGTCTGGTCCAGCTTGTAAACGTTCTACTAATTCATCAGCAATAGCTTTATTAATGAGTCGTCCATCTGGGTCAAGCCCCTTTTGTTCGTCTGTAGGCTGCCAAGTGGCCCAAAACACCCCATTAGGATGGTTATATAATACCTTTACAGTAAAATAGTCTACTGGTTTAAATGCAGCTAATTCTCGTTCTCTACGTACAACAAGAGCTAACGTTGGTGTCTTTACACGACCAATTGGCAATGTTACCTTATTACCTTTATAACGTTCAGATAATGTATATGCCCGAGATAAATTCATCCCAATGAGCCAGTCTGCCCGTGCTCTTGCCAATGCAGATTGATATAGATTGTGAAAGTCCTTGTTATCTCTCAAATCATCAAGTGCAGAACGAATGGATTTTTCATCGAGGGCATTTAATAGAATACGCTGTACTGGTTTTGTATTACCTACATAGTACAAAACTTCATCAACTAAGAGTTGCCCTTCCCGATCCGGGTCACCTGCGTTGACGATGACATCAGCTTTGTCGATAAGGTCTTTTACAATCTCAAACTGTTGACGGCTGCTATCTGTGACAAGCAATTTCCACTCAGCTGGCACGATAGGCAAATCTTGAGGACGCCAACGGATATATTTATCATCGTAATCTCCGGGCTCAGCCTGATGCAGTACATGACCTACTACCCAGGTCACCACATCGTCACCCTGGATAAAATAGCCATTCCGCTTTTCGATATTCTTATTTTCTGGTAAGCATTTACTGATTTCGCGAGCCATGGATGGCTTTTCTGCAATAAATAACCGCATGGTTCCCCTCCTTAACCTGAAGATAACGGCCAACCCCAAGCCGTTCTATGAAATCTCATTATACTACAATTTAGTGGTCATAACTAGAAAAATCATGTATAATTTTTACGATATATAGACTGTGAAAGTAGAGCCTAAAGATTTATCTGCTTTCACAACATATTAATAGAGGTGAATCATGACATTTTTAGAAGAGGTACAACGTCGTCGTACGTTTGCAATCATATCTCACCCGGATGCGGGTAAAACAACATTAACGGAAAAATTACTATTATATGGTGGTGCTATTCACTTAGCAGGCTCCGTAAAGTCTCGTAAAACTGCAAAACACGCCGTATCCGACTGGATGGAAATCGAGAAACAACGTGGTATCTCTGTAACGAGTTCCGTATTGCAATTTGACTACGATGGTTGTCGCGTAAACATCCTTGATACTCCTGGTCACCAAGACTTCTCTGAAGATACATACCGTACATTGATGGCTGCTGATAGTGCTGTCATGCTTATTGACGTAGCAAAAGGCGTAGAGGCCCAAACAAAGAAGCTATTTGCTGTATCAAAAGAACGCGGTATTCCTATTTTTACATTTGTAAACAAAATTGACCATTTCGGTCGCAGCCCATTCGATCTAATGGAAGAAATCGAAAATGTTCTCGGTATTCGTACGTGTCCTATGAACTGGCCTATCGGTATTAATGGCGAATACAAAGGCGTATACGATAGAGAACACGAAACTATAGAGCTCTTTGCAAAAGACGAAACTCATGGTCAAGAAAAACTTGCATCCGAAAAAGGGGCATTAACGGATCCTCGTATGAAAGAGTTATTAGGTGACGATGTATACCAAGCATTGCTTGACGATATTGAGTTGCTCGATGTTGCTGGCGATCCATTCGATTTTGATAAGGTTCGTGCTGGTGAATTAACGCCTATGTTTTTCGGTTCTGCTATGACGAACTTTGGGGTAAAACCATTCTTAGAAAAATTCTTAGAACTAGCTCCATCCCCTGCTCCACGACAAGCGGTAGAGGAAATGGTACAGCCTACTAGCGAAGACTTCTCTGCTCTAGTATTCAAAATTCAAGCAAATATGGATCCTAATCATCATGACCGTATCGTATTTATGCGTATCTGCTCTGGTAAATTCGAAAAAGGTATGTCTGTATTACATCGCCAATCTAATAAAACAATCCGCCTATCTCAGCCTCAACAATTTTTGGCTACGGAACGTACCATCGTAGAAGATGCATACCCTGGCGATATTATTGGTGTCTTTGATGCCGGTACTATGGGCGTAGGAGATACGCTTTGTGCACAAAAGCATAAAGTAACCTTTGGCGACTTCCCTGTCTTCCCTCCTGAGTTTTTTGCTCGTGTATCCCCAAAAGATACTATGAAACGTAAGCAATTCCAAAAGGGTATGACTCAATTGGCTCAAGAAGGGGCTGTTCAAATCTTTGAACAACCAGGTGCCCTTGATTCCTTCGTGGTCGGTGCCGTAGGTATGCTTCAATTTGAAGTTCTTGAGTACCGCCTCAAAAATGAATATGGCGTTGATTTATTAAATCATACATTGCCATATGGTGTAGCCCGTTGGATTGATGGCGAAGTTGATATTGCAGCCTTAAAAGGTATAGATAATGCGATGATTGTAAAAGATAATCGGGATCGCACCGTAGTTCTTATCTCTAACGAATGGCAAATGGGTTGGGTTCAAGAGCGTAATCCGGATGTAACATTCTTAACAACCCCTAAATTACACCATGAGCTATAACTTCTAATTAGCTTATTGCTAGGTATATATATTTTAGTTATATCTTAACATGCATTTATAGAACGAATTTATCGCATTTATAATTTAGAGCCTTACGAAATAACATAAAAATATTAAATTTTAAAACTGGAGTATATTTTATATAATTATAAATATAAAAAATATATTCCAGTTTATTTTTTTATAACAAGAAGGAAAATCACAGATTTAAGTCGAATACATATAGTATGATTATGTACATAAGTAATATATACTATTACTTTTCTATATTTATATGTATAATCATAAAAATAGCTTTATTAATATTATTGTTTTTTTGTGTTATTATGAGTGTTTAAAGATAAAAATGTAAACTTTTTATACGTTATATATTCTATAGTATTTTTTGACCATTCATGATACCATAAAATTCAGTTTTATTTTTTATTTTAAAGGAGTGATTTTATGCCACTTATTGACTTAGCCCTAGTCAACAATGTATGGACCTTAAAACTGTCCATGATTCAAACTGTAGGTCTTGCTGTAATTACCTTATTCATCGGTACTTGGATCAATAAGCATTCCAAGTTCTTACAACGTATGTGTATGCCTGCACCAGCCGTAGGCGCTCTTCCATTTGCATTTTTAACTGCTATTTTGTCTTATTATAAAATCTTAAACATTACCTTTGAAGGTTCCTTGCAAACATTTCTAATGCTTGCCTTCTTTACCACTATCGGTTTAATGGCATCCTTAAAAGTCCTCAAAAAGGGTGGTATCTTCATTATTTTCTTCTTCTTAGCATGTGCAGTGTGGATTGTAGTACAAAATACTGCAGGTATTATGATTGCTAAAGCATTAGGAATTGAGCCAATTATTGGCATCATGGCTGGTTCTGTATCTATGATTGGTGGCCTTGGTACAGCTGGTGCCTTCGGTCCATATTACGAACAATTACTTGGTATCCCTGGTACCGCTTCCGCAGCAGTTGCAGCTGCAACATTTGGCATGGTAGCTGGTACAATCCTCGGTGCGCCTGTAGGTGAACGCATTATTAAAATGCATAAAGTTAAAACCCCTTATGAAAATCCTGAGCTAATGGAGGATGAAGGCATCGATATGATCGAAGATCACGTTGAAAGTGGTGGCAAACAGTTCAACTCTCAAGATCTTTTAACAATTTGTATGTGGATTGGCCTTGCATTAGGCATCGGTACCATCGTAAGTGCTGGATTATCTGTTCTTACTCCACTACCTGCATATATTGGCGCTATGATTTGTGCAGCAGTAATTCGTAACTTTGGTGATTTTACTAAAGCATACAAAATCAACGATGCAGCTCTTGATGCAGTATCTAATGTAGCATTATCCTTATTCGTAACAATGGCTATCAACAGCTTGAAATTAGTTCAATTAATTGATCTTGCTTTACCACTCATTACAATCTTAGTTGTACAAATGGCACTTATCTGTGTATTTGCATACCTTATTTACTTCCTCTTTGGTCGCAACTACGATGCAGTTATGCTTGGTGCCGGAGCTATCGGTTTCGGATTAGGTGCTACACCAAACGCATTAGTTAACATGTTATCCTTAGCAAGTAAACACGGCCCATCTCCTCGTGCTTGGCTCGTAGTTTCCTTAGTAGGTGCATTCTTAATTGACTTTGCGAATGCTTTCCTCATTACAACCATGGCTGGCATTCTTTACTAACTAAAAAGGACCCATTCGGGTCCTTTTTTCATGAAAAAGAGCTTACTGGAATGATATTTTATCAGTCCAATAAGCTCTTTATGTATTATACTATTTGATTAAAGCTGCCCATGCGTTGGCTACATCGGCAAATTCTTGAAGTGTAAAGGTCTCACCTCTTCGTTGACCATCAATATTTGCTTTTGCTAATAACTCTTCAATTCTATCTCTTGTTAAACCCGTTGTCTTCATCGTATTAGAGAATGTTTTACGGCGTTGCGCAAAACCAGCTTTCACAACGCGAAAAAATAGTTTCTCATCAATCACATCTACAGGTGGTTTATCACGCAATACGCAACGGATAACAGAACTTGTCACCGCTGGAGCTGGCAAGAAAGATTTAGGCGGTACATCAAGAACAATATCTGGTTCCGTATAATACTGAACAGCAACAGATAATGCGCCATAGTCCTTTGTACCGGGCTTTGCTATCATCCGTAAGGCCACCTCTTTTTGCACCATCACAACTAGACGTTCAATAGGTAGTTTACTTTCCAACAAAGACATAATAATAGGTGTTGTAATATAGTATGGCAAATTGGCAACCACTTTAAATGGTTTATGATTCATAATCGTTGGCACATCAAGCTTTAACACATCACCATGAATGATACGTACATTGTCATAAGATGCCAATGTCGTATCTAGTACCTCCAATAAGCGACGATCTAGCTCGATAGCCGTTACATCTGCCCCACTTTGAGCTAAACCTTGTGTCAAGGTACCAATACCAGGGCCGACCTCTAGAACAGGTTCTCCCACGGTTAATTCCGCAGCATGTACAATTTCATCGACTATACCTCGCTTAATAAGGAAGTTTTGTCCTAGCTTTTTGCTCATTTTAATATCAAAGCGCTTACATATATAATGCACAACCTCTGGGCTTGCAATTACTGATTCTAACATCTTAACTCCTATTTTAACAATTTACTGCCTCTTCATAAGCATCTCGGGTTATACCATAATGATTTAAACGGTATAAAAATTGCTTTCCATTACCGTATCCAATACCTAATTTAGCACCAATAACCGCTCGACGAGCTGCACTATCAGGCATACCAGACAGTCCGTGACGCACTAAGTCCACCATAGTAAATTCGTTGGATGATTCTAAAGACTCTACGTGTAATGTAGATAAAGCCTTTCTGATTGACTCAGGAGAGGCTTGTTCTATGCCAATATCATCATTTGCAAACGCTTCGTCACGAGGCACAAAAGCATGTTGTGCATTAGGGAATTTTTTAGTTAAAACGCGTCGGATTCGCTCCCCTGCTGTATCAGGATCAGTTAATATAATAATGCCACGTTTCTCATAGGCAACGCGAATCATATCGATAACACCTCTTCTGAGGGTAAATCCTTCTGTAGCAATGCAATCAGCATCTACAGCTTGAGCGATACGTTGTATATCAGATTTTCCTTCTACGACAATGACTTGTTTTAACATATATCCCCCTTTTATTTTATTAATACATTGTAACATATATATAACATTGCTTAAATACTTATAATCGAGTAGTATTAATAGTGTAATATATAAAAGGAGGCCAATTATGACCTTACAACAATTAAAGTATGTCACAACAATTGCCAATATAGGCAGTATTAGTGAGGCAGCCAAGAGATTATTTGTGTCTCAACCGAGTCTCACCAAGGCTATTAAAGAACTAGAGAAAGAAATGGGTATTACCATTTTCGATCGTACTAATAAAGGAATTACCGTATCTAAAGAAGGGGAACGCTTTCTCGGCTATGCGCGCCAAGTGTTAGAACAAGCAGCCCTTTTAGAGGAGCAATATAAGAGCCAAAGCGGTGGTAAAAAACAATTTTCTGTGTCTACTCAACATTACTCCTTTGCAGTCAATGCCTTTGTAGAGCTTTTAAAAGGCGCTGAAATCGATCAATATGATGTATCCTTACGAGAAACACAAACCTATGAAATTATCGATGACGTAGCTCATATGAAGAGTGAAATTGGTTTGCTCTATTATAATGATTTCAACCGTCCTGTATTAGAAAAATTAATTCATACTAACGAATTAACCTTTACTGAATTATTTACGGCCCATCCTCATATCTTTATTGGTAAAACGCATCCATTAGCCCATAAAGAGGTAGTCTCTATGGACGAATTAGAGGAATATCCATATATTTCCTTTGAGCAAGGCGATCACAACTCCTTCTACTTCTCTGAAGAAATCTTCAGTACCGTAGTGCGCCCAAAACATATCCGTGTTCGCGATAGAGCATCTTTATTTAGCCTATTACTTGGCCTTGATGGATACACTGTATCTAGTGGTGTAATCGATAAAGAGGTAAATGGTGAAAATATCATTTCTGTTCCACTTGCCGAAGAAGGTTTAATGCACATTGGCTACATTACTAATAATAAAATGCAACGTAGCCGTTTAGGTCAAGAATATATCCACGCCCTAGAACAATACGTTAGTAATTACGGTAGACATATTCAATTACCGGAAAACAAAAAATAATTATATATCATATTATTTATAGAGCGATACAACACTATTGTTCAATTTAGATGTATCAGATAATCCATAAAGAAGGCACTCTCTATTTTAGAGAGTGCCTTCTTGGGTATAACTTAAAGCATAAAATCACTCATAGACATAACTTTAAACTATACACAACTTAAACATATTGATATTTTTATATATAATCATACTTAGCTATAATTAACCTATCAAAATTATCGGTTTAATCGTTTATATAAGGAGGATTATTATGTCCAAACATACAGCACCATTCCACTTTGATATCGTAGGTTCCTTCCTACGCCCAGCAGAATTAAAAGAAGCACGTGAAGCTTTTAATAAGGGAAATATTACTCGAGAAGAATTAACAGCCGTTGAAGATCGTCTTATTACAGACCTCATTCAAAAACAGAAAGCAGCTGGCCTACCAGTGATTACAGATGGCGAATTCCGTCGTGCCTATTGGCATCTAGACTTCATGTGGGGCTTTAATGGCGTAAAAGAAATTGAACTTGAACACGGTTACAAATTCGTCGGTCAAGAAACAGCGCCAGGTTCCCTCGCCCTTACTGGCAAAATTACGGGAACAAACCACCCATTCGTTGAACATTTCAAATTTGTAAAACAATTTGAAGACGAAAATACTACGGCGCGTCAAACGATTCCTGCTCCCTCTCAGTTTTTGGCAGAGTTATTCCGTGAAGACAATGGTATTACAACACGTTCCTTCTATCCAGATTTAGAAGAATTGATTCAAGATATTGCTGCCGCTTATCGCCAAGTAATTAAAGACCTCTACGATGCAGGTTGCCGCAATATTCAATTTGATGATTGTACTTGGGGTATGTGTTGTGACCATGCTTATTGGACAGGTCGTCAAAAGGATAAAAGTGTAACCATTGAAGGAGAAACTGCTAAATATTTACGTTTGAATAACTTGGCACTCGAAGGTCGTCCTAAAGATTTAGCATTTACTACACATGTATGTCGTGGTAACTATAACTCTACATGGGCCGCTAGTGGTGGATACGAACCTATTGCACCTATTCTATTTGCTAAAGAAAATGTAGACGCTTATTACTTAGAATTTGATGATGATCGCTCTGGAGGTTTTGAGCCATTGCGTGAAGTTTCTCCTAATAAGAAAGTTGTATTAGGCCTTATCACATCTAAACGCCCTGAGTTAGAAGATAAAGAAGTCATCAAAGAACGTATCAAAGAAGCAACAAAATATATTCCACTTGAAAGACTTTGCTTATCCCCTCAATGTGGCTTTGCATCCTGTGAAATCGGCAATCAATTGACCGAAGAAGAACAATGGGCTAAACTCGCATTAGTCAAAGAAATAGCTCATGAAGTTTGGGGTGATTAAATGAATGAACATACTATATATTTAGGCGGTGGTTGCTTCTGGGGCCTTCAAGGGTATATCAGAAAGATCTCCGGTGTCCTTTCTACCGAAGTAGGCTATGCCAATGGTCCTACAGAAAATCCAAGTTATGAAGATGTATGCCACAACAGTGGGCACGTAGAAGCGCTCAAGGTCATTTACGATGCTGATATACTATCTTTAGATCACTTAATTCAATATTTTCTACGTGCTATTGATCCCTTTAGTGTCAATAAACAAGGTGGTGACGTAGGCATTCAATATCGTACGGGTATTTATTATACTGATCCAACCGATAAAGCCGTTATTGAAAGTACCTTAGCACGTGCTCAAGCCTTTGAAGGCAAACCATTTGCTATCGAAGTATTACCTTTAGAGAACTACTACTCTGCTGAGGAATACCATCAAGATTACTTAGACAAAAATCCTAATGGCTATTGTCACATTCCATTGGGTCTATCTGATGAACCACTCATCGATGATAATGCATATGCTAAACCTTCCCAGGAAGATTTAAAGGCTTTAGCGCCACAAGAATTTGAAGTAACTCAAAACTCTGCTACAGATGCGCCTTTCAGCCATGAACTAACAGATGAGTTTAAAGCGGGTCTCTATGTAGATATCACCACTGGAGAGCCACTATTTGTATCAGCCCATAAATTCGATTCTCATTGTGGCTGGCCTAGCTTTACTAAACCAATAGCTAAAGATGTTATCAAGTATTACCAAGATAACTCACATGGTATGAATCGCATAGAAGTTCGTAGCCGCATCGGTAATGCTCATTTAGGTCATGTATTTGAAGATGGTCCTAATGGCTCTCTTCGCTACTGTATCAATGGATCATCTTTACGATTTATCCCTAAAGATGAATTAAAAGGTACAAAGTACGAATATCTAATTCCATATATTGAAGACTAAAAAAGGACGCCTTAATCATAAGGCGTCCTTCTACTATATCTATTATAATTGAATATTACTGAGCTAAGTAGGTCCAATAAAAAGAGAATATATCTTATAGATATACGCTCTAAATCATCATATTAGTCCAAAACGTACACTGTAACGTCTTGGCGACCAAAGTCCATAGCCTCCCCATAAGAGTCCATTACAAGGTCGATTTTGTTACCTACTATAGCACCACCTGTATCGGCAGCAATAGCTTCACCGTAACCAGGAATAAATAAACGTGTACCCAATGGAATAACATCTGGGTCTACTGCGGCAATGCCACGTACTGCAGGTAGACCCGTAGCGGTAATACCAGCACCATCACCATCGCCAGCAAGATAAGCAGATGCTTCCATTACGATAGCGCGAGATGCACGTCCTGCTACATTACGAGATGTAGTCACCTCACGAGTGCCCTCTTTAATAATTGTAGGTACCATTGCACGTTGTGTTACTTTAGATACATCATTAGTTTTAATAACTGTACCATTACTATATAGTGTTTCACGTTGTACTCGTTCTAAGCCAGGTTGACCAACTTGAACAACCTCTTCTTCGCCCTTAGCCATAGTATCATCTTTTTGACGAACCACTTCAACAGCAACTTCTTGATCTACTGTAGATAGAGAGCGGCTTGTTACTTGAGCAATTGTTATACGTGTACCACTTAAAACAGATCCATTTTCATCGCCCACTACTACATAGTTAGGTGCTTTGAAACCAAGCTCATTAGCAACACCTTGAGCAGTTGTTTCTGTAGTGAATACAGCTCTTGTTTTACCATTTACAGTTACATAAACTGGAATAGCACGAACAACCGTTAAGGTTGTTCCATTTTGAACTGTAGATGAACTAGAAATAACTTTATCATTTGGATTTAACTTAACCCCAGCATCGCGTACAATGCCTTCGTTAGAATTTAAATGCGTTCTAACAGTGTGTGCTGCACCATCTACCATAACGGTAACGGTTTTATCATTATAAGAAAAACCGGTCATGGTTACAGCTGTTACAATCAATCCGGCAACAACAGACGAAATATATCGCTTGTGTGTCTTATGAATTCTCATGTTGTAATCCCTCCTGTAATGGTATTATTCTACTACAGATAGATACAACCTGTCAAACACCATAAGTTAACAATAAGACGAAACCCTTTATAAATACTGAATTCGTAATAGATTGTATTTTGTATTTTTTAATAAAAGTCCACTGTATGCGTACATATCTATATTTTTAAATACTATACAATATATTCCGAATTGTGTACATATATACAACACTAATACCACATATAGTATATACAGATTTTTTATTACTAAATTTGTATTTTTATGTGTTTTTCAATTGTTACCAATATTTTCTAGAACACTCAAAACTTCACTTTCTCCTCATTTTTAAATGTATAAGAAAGTAAAAAAGCCCATATAATGGACTTTTTATATGTTATGTAATTGTATTAAAATTCATTACCTAATATATTAAGGTTTTTTCATCATCTATTCATTTTTAACATCGGTTGTAACCGTTCAATGACCGTCATTGACTCTCTGTGTTCATGCTCAATAGCAGTTTTCATTAGCTCCTCTTGAGCAGATATAGGATTCTCTCGATCATTGATTTTATGATACGAACCATCTGCTCTCATAAAATGAGCTTTTAATGTATCATCTAAATATAAATCTAAAATACTTTTTACCCGTTCTTTATGGCGTTTATCTTCAATAGGAATCATAAGCTCTACACGTTCATTCAAATTTCGAGGCATCCAATCTGCACTAGATAGGTACAGACTTTCATTCCCTCCATTACGGAAGTAGAACAAACGATGATGTTCAAGAAAACGCCCCACAATAGAGCGTACTGTTATATTATCACTAACACCGGCAATGCCAGGACGAAGCGTACAAATACCACGCACGATAAAATCGATACGAACTCCAGCAGAAGAAGCTTCATACAACTTAGCAATGACCTTTTTATCGAGCAGAGAATTCATCTTACCAATGATATAGGCTTCTTCCCCATTCTTAGCAAACTCGATTTCACGGTCAATAAGTTCCATAATTTTTTCACGTAAATTTAAAGGCGCTACAATAAACTTATTCCAAATCGGTGGGTCAGAATATCCAGAAATCAAGTTAAAGAAACGTGACGCATCATCACCATACTCATCATTACAAGTAAATATACCACAATCAGTATACATGCGAGCTGTTTTACCATTATAGTTTCCCGTTGCTAGATGGACATACCGCCTAATACCATCCGTTTCCCGGCGTACCACCATAGTAATTTTAGAGTGTGTCTTAAGACCTTTTAAACCATAAATAACATGACATCCCGCTTTTTCGAGTCGACGAGCCATATGAATATTGTTTTCTTCATCAAATCGCGCCTTAACCTCCATAAGGACGGTTACTTGTTTCCCATTATCTGCCGCTTTTATTAAGGACGCAATAATCGGAGAGTCCCCACTAACGCGATATAATGTTTGTTTAATGGCCAATACATCAGGATCTATAGCTGCTTGTGCAATAAATTGCTCAACCACTGCAAAAGATTCAAAGGGATGATGAACAAAAAGATCTTGCTTCCCAATAATAGAAAATAAGCTATCACCTTCATGATCAACTAATTCACTAGGAATCTTAGGATCAAACGGTTCATATCGGAGCTTATCATAACCTGGATAATTACAGAAATCAAAATACATACGGCAATCCAAATGTCCATCAATGTGATATACGTCCTTTTGCTCTAATTCTACACTTGTAAGGACAAAGTCTAATAAGTGATCCTTTATCTCTCCACAAACTTCAAGACGTACCGCATCACCACGACGGCGACGCCGCAAGGATGCCTCTACTTCAGATAGCAAATCTGTTGCTTCTTCCTCGTCTATTTCAAGGTCTGCATCACGAGTAATACGGAAAACCATATAATCTTCAATGCCATAACCTTGGAAAAATTGATTTGCATAGTAAGTAATGACATCTTCTAGATAAACAAATCGATGTTCCTTATTGCCTCGGCTCGGAACTTCAATGATTCGATCTAATACAGATGGTATTGGCAAGATAGCAATCTTGTAATCCTTAGTCCCATCCTCTTGTATTTGAAAGATACGTACAATTGCATTAATGGTATGATTTGTTAAAAATGGAAATGGATGCCCCGAGTCAACAGCCAATGGTGTTACTACGGGGTATATATGTTCCTCAAAATAATGGCGTAGCCAAGCTTTTGTTTTTACATCTAGTGTATCAGGATGGGTAAAGAAAAAGCCATGAGCCTCTAGTTCAGTCAGTACATTATTTAAATACGTGCTTTGCATAGAAACAAGACGCTGTACAGATTCATCAATCGCCTTTAATTGTGCTTTTGCATCCATATGAGCTGCATCATATTTAACAATGCCATTCACAACTTGATGACGTAAGCCAGCCACTCGAATCATAAAAAACTCATCTAAATTAGAACTAGCAATAGCAATAAAACGCAACCGCTCCAACAGCGGAGTATTTGGATCTATGGACTCTAATAGTACACGCTGATTAAATTTTAGCCAAGATAATTCACGATTAAAATAATATTTAGCATTACTGAACATGGCGGTCACCTCCTCTTACAAGCATAAGTTCCATACCAAATACTTCTGTAAAATATTCAGCATCTCGATTAAACGTCCACCATTCTAAAGAAATATCCTCATTAGTGCGACAGAATACATACAATACATTATCGCGCTCTTCCAATATAACATCTGAGATTTTTTGGTTACTCCCTGCATCGAGAGCACAGGCCACACGAATGATAGCTACTAACTTTGTAACTTGAATCTTTTGTAATTCTGTCAAGGAATTAAAATATGTATCATCATCAGATGGAGTTCCCTTATAGTGATAAAATACGACATTTGCAACTACTTGTTTTTCTTCTTCTGAAAGCCCAAAAATATCTGTGCCCATCACAATATGATACGCATGCTCTCCATGGTTTCGTAAATTAACAAACTTGCCTACAGAACACAATATAGCTGCAATGCGGCATAAGTAACCCCACCGCTCCGGTAAACCTTTATGGCGTAATGTTTTACAGAATAAAGAACTGAAACGTTCCACCTCAGCATCATGAATGCTGTCAGTATGATATCTAGCGGCAACAGCACGAGCTAATTGAGCATTTTGCTCACGCAATTGGTACATAAAGGGATTATTTTCCGCCTCAACGCCATAGAACCAACTTATTCCTTGAGAGAAGGAGAAGCTACTAAAAATCAACGATTTAGGCTCTATAGCTGTTATAATTTCATTAAATAAAATCATAGTAGGCATCAAAATATTCGCCTTATATTCAGGTAGTTTATATCGATTGATCAATTTAGTGGCTGTTACACCATCAAAGGATTTGATGAAGCCCTTAAAACGTTCTGGTTCTATCGTAATAATATCGTCCTTATTACTGCCATCTCCCATGAGACGCGCCATATATTGAGCTTCATCGCCTGATAAAATAACACTATTAATATTGAAGGTCTTAAGCTCCTCCCGTAATGGGCCTATCATGCGATGTAAATACTCGGTAATAGCCATTGGAAACGATGTAGAGGAACGTTGGTTGCGATTAAAAGATTCCATAACACGTAATGACCCGCTATGCATATTGCGCTGGAACAATAAGCTTTCACCACGCCAAACGGTTAAACCTACACCACCAGAAGTAATATCAAGAAATAATGTTGCCTTTGTAGGATCCGTCAAGCGGTACTGATTAGTCATCTTGTAGTATAGTAAGGCATATTTGTAATACACCTCTTTAGGCATGTCGATAACCTCAACACGCATACCTGTTTGAATATAAATTTGGTCCAGAATACTACGACGATTAGCGGCTTCACGTATTACAGTAGTACCATATAATCTAGAGCGACTCACACCGTAATCAGCCATTAATTGTTTATATCCCTTTAAGATATGACAAATTTCCTCAATCGTTTCAAAACTTAAACGAGAGGTTTGGAATAATTCTTCCCCAAAGGTTACCTCCCTAGCTGCATAATCTATAACGCGTACATCATCGATACCCTTGTATTCTAAAATAGTAATACTCATGCTACTGGAGCCTACATGTAGCACTGCATATCGTAACGCTTTTGGTAATGCCATTATGCCTCCTTACGAGCTTCCTTCCACTCTACTTCTAATGTTTTCTTGAATTCTTTTTTGAAGGATTTTCCTAATTTCTCTACAGCCGCTTTCGTGACACTTATATCGCAACCGTTCAAATAGGTTACTACTAATTGTACACTAGTATATTTTAGATTCACGGATAAATGGCGAATAAATTGTTCATGACTTTCATCAAGAGCTTCAGCCAAGGCTAGAATAATAGATATTTTTTGGCCCAACAAACGCTGTTCTTGATCTAACAATTTACCGTATAAGAAGTTTTTATACTCTTTTGGCGTCAAACCATGAGAGTTCATAACAAGGAACGCGCTAAAAGCTTGTTCAACATGGGAAAGCCCATATAAATTACTATTGACAAGCATATAGCAGCCATGTCGGGCATGACTATAATAATTAATCCGTTTACCAATATCATGTAATAAGCTAGCCGCAATCAAACAACGTCTTGTATTTTTATTAGCTCTATGAAGTGGTTCTAATTCATCATACAGTTTAATAGCTAAATCTGTAATATATTTAGCATGAACTAACTCATGTTTAGTCATACCTAATAATACATTCTCTGCAGAATGTACTAAAATATCATCAATAATAGAGTTACCACCTAAGTAGTGTGCTCCATAATAGTCGTAAAATAAACCTTCTCGCAAACCACACCCACCAACAACGAGTGTTTTAGTATTTACGTAGTTAAATAATTCTTCTACGATAGTGAGACCTGCAATAATGATATCAGCGCGCTCCGATGATAAACCACTAATCTTTTTGCGTTCCTCTAGAGTTTTGCCTTTTACTTCTTCCAAAATTTCATGGAATCTATGATATGGAATTTCATAATTATGTAGCTTTGTAATGGGATAAGATAACTTGCGTTGATCCATTTTAGCAATATTACGAGCAGTGCCACCGATACCAAGGAGCGGTAATTTCACATTGCGAAGCCATGCATGTTCCTTAATCGTTTTCTTTACAACTTTCGTCAGTTTATCAAGTTCTTTAGGAGTATATTCATCCCCCTTCTGATAGGTGCCTGTTAAGGTAAGGGCCCCTATCGGCAAGCTCACCGATTTTGTAATATGACGATTTCGTACAAGGGTTATCTCGGTACTGGCACCACCTAAATCAAAAATAATAAAATCCTTAAGTCCAATGGTATTGATAACGCCAAGAAACCCCAGGCGAGCCTCTTCTTCACCAGCAATACATTCTAAATCCAAACCCGTTCGTTCTTTTACGGATTTAATAAAAGCATCCCCATTTTTAGCCAAACGTACTGCTGCGGTAGCAACAGCTTTAATCGTATTTGCCTCCATTGCATCAGCCATGTGTACAAAACCTTTTAGAGCACGCAAAGAGCGTTCCATAGCTTCTTTAGTCAATTCGTGAGTTCCCCACATATTCTCACTGAGACGTACACTTTCTTTCTCTTGATATATCAGTCGATAACTACCAGTCTTAGAAATTTCATATATGACAAAACGAACTGAGTTCGAGCCTAAATCTATAAATGCAATACGTTTCATGTTGCTATCCTCATCTTACTTCTGTTCAGTCTGAATATACTTTAGTATACCATAGAAAAACGCGATTCTCATCGATAAGGGAGAACCGCGTTTTATGATTTATAATTCTAATTTAGTTTTATCATGTATTCTAATACTTTATACGCAAAAACTTAGTAATTAAAGTCCAACAGATATTTTATTCGCTAATAATCTTATGAACTAGTTCTACATTTACTCGATACCAAATACTCGTTTACCATTATTAAAAGCAATTTCACAAAACTCATCTACATCAAGCCCTTTAAGGCTTGCAATTTCTTCTGCCACAAACTGAGTTTTACTTGGATCATTACGACGGCCTCTAAATGGTGGTGGTGTCAAATACGGTGAATCGGTTTCAATAAGTATTCGTTCTAATGGCACTTGTCTTGCCACTTCCTTAAGATTTGTAGACTTAGGAAATACTACAGGACCTGCAAAGGAAATATAAAAGCCCATTTTAATGGCTTCTTTTGCCATCTCCCAGCTACCAGAATAGCAATGGAAAATGCCCCAGTTATCCTTCCCTTCATTGCGTAAGATATTCATAATATCACCATGTGCATCGCGGTCATGGATAATAATTGGGAGATCTACTTCACGAGCAAGCTCTAACTGACGAATAAATACTCGTTTTTGTGTTTCACGGTCAGAAAAATCATAGTAATAATCTAGTCCAATTTCACCAATAGCACGTACCTTATCATTGTTAAGAGCTTGTTCCTTATAAAACTCGTAGTCTTCTTCTGTAAAGTCCTTTGATTCATGGGGATGAGTCCCTACAGCAGCATATAATTGATCGTACTGTTTAGCCAAAGCTAAACCAGACTCAACGGTACCTCTGTCAACACCAGGAATCATAATATATTCTACACCTGTATCAAAGCAGGCTTGTAACATCTCATTACGATCATTATCAAAGCGCCCATCATTTACATGAGCATGTGTATCAAAAAGTTTCATTATTTAACCACACTTCCTGCCGGTAATGATTCGATATTTGTTACCTCTAAATGTTCTTCCCAATCAGAGGCGGACAAAATCATACCATAAGACTCAATGCCCATCATCTTTTTAGGAGCCAAGTTAGACAAATAGATTACCTTTTTACCAACCATAGTCTCCGGTTCATAATATTGGGAAATACCACTTAATACGGTACGTTCTTCAATACCGATATCCAATACAAATTTCAACAACTTCTTGGACTTAGGCACCTTTTCACAGCTTATAACTTTAGCTACACGAAGATCGAGTTTCTCAAAGTCATCATAGGTAATATTTTCTTTTAATGGTGGAATATTAGATGTATCTACAGCTTCTTCAACTTCTTCTGTAACAACTACATCTACTATTTCAGGAACTTCAAAACGTGGATAGATAGGCTCACCTTTTACAACTTTAGTACCTGTTGCCAATAATCCCCAAGTTTTAGCATCTTCCAACGTAGCCGCTTCAAAACCTGTAAGCCCTAATTGTTCCCAGATTTTTGGAGCTCCTACAGGAATTACAGGGCTTACTAAGATGGCAATGATACGCAATGCCTCTGCCAAGTGATACATAGCAGATTGCAAGCGCGCTTTATCATGAGCATCTTCAGATTTAGCCAATACCCAAGGCATTGTTTCATCAATGTATTTATTCATGCGACCAATAAAGGACCATACAGTTTTGATAGCTTTATTAAGCTCCATATTTTCCATCGCCGCTTCAAAATCTTTTGCAGTTTGAACGGCTAATGTAGATACATCACGGTCCAAATCATCCATATCATCGCATTTTGTAATCACACCACCATGGTATTTTTCAATCATCGCAATAGTACGGTTTAATAAGTTACCTAAATCATTAGATAAATCTGCATTAATTTTTGTAACGAAGTTAGGTAACGTAAAGTTTCCGTCATTACCTAACGTAATCTCGCTTAATAAGTAATAACGCAAAGAATCTGCACCATATGTATCAATCAATGGGATTGGATCGATTACGTTCCCCAAGGATTTACTCATCTTTGTACCATCTACAATCATCCAACCGTGTCCAAATACCTTTTTTGGTAATGGCAACTCAAGGCTCATGAGCATCATAGGCCAAATAATAGTATGGAAACGTACGATTTCCTTCCCCACTAAATGAAGATCTGCAGGCCAGTATTTTTTATATAGTTCACCATCACCATCAAATGGTGAGAGTGCACTAATATAGTTCACTAATGCATCGAACCAAACATATACTACATGTTTAGGATCAAATGGGACCTTGATTCCCCAATCAAAGGATGTACGAGACACCGCCAAGTCTTCTAGACCTTGCTTTACAAATTGAATCATCTCATTACGACGAGATTCAGGCTGAATAAAGTCAGGATTCTCTTCAATAAACTTAAGCCATTGATCCGTATATTTACCGAGTTTGAAGAAATAACTTTCCTCTTTAACACGCTCTACAGGGCGACCGCAATCCGGACAAGTATGATTAGGTCCTAGCTTCTGCTCTGTCCAAAAAGTTTCGTCCGGTGTACAATACCAGCCTTCATATTCGGCTTTGTAAATATCGCCCTTCTCATAAGCTTTTGTAAATAACGCTTGAACAACCTTTTCATGACGTTCATCGGTAGTCCGAATAAAATCGTCATTGGAAATATGCATTTTTTCCCACAATGCTTTAAAACCATTTACAATATTTGTAGTATATTCAAGAGGAGTAATGCCTTGTGCTTCTGCAGCACGTTGGATTTTTTGGCCATGTTCATCTGAACCAGTCAAAAAACGTACATCATATCCTGCTAATCGTTTAAAGCGTGCAATTGTATCGGCTACAGATGTACAATACGTATGACCAATGTGCAACTTAGCACTTGGATAATAAATAGGTGTCGTAATATAATACGTTTTCTTTGTGTCTCCCATGATGAGCCTCCTTCTAACCTTCGAATGGGAAGGTTTAACGTTCTACAATATTATATACATCCCGGCGGGAAACGTTAAAACGCTTTGCCACCTGACGAATAGCTTCTTTTTTAGGTACCCCAGTATCTACAAGGGCTTGCACAGCATCTTCATAAGATACTGGTTCATCCAACACTTCACAAGTATCGGACTCCACTGTATCAGCACCGCTTACGATGAGGACGAATTCACCTTTATAGGTGAGCTGTTCTAAATCCTTTATAAGGCTTTCTAGATCGGTGCGTACAAAGGTTTCAAACTTCTTCGTCAATTCCCTTGCCACCGTTATAGAGCGATTACCAAAGACTTCATACATATCTTGTAAAACCTCTTGTAATCGATGCGGGGCTTCGTAAAACAGCAAGGTTCCCGTCACTTGTGAAAGTCTTTTTAATTCTTCAATACGATGTTTTCCCCGTTTAGGCAAGAACCCTGCAAAGGTAAAGGATTTAGTATCTAAACCTGATGCAATAAGTGCTGTTAACGCCGCATTGGCTCCTGGTAATGGAACTACAGTTATGCCTTCTTCAATGGCCTTTGTTACAAGGTCTGCCCCTGGATCAGAAATAGCAGGCATACCCGCATCACTAACGCAAGCAATCGACTGACCTTCTAACAAAAGCTCCAAAATATAAGCACCTTTTTCCTCCTTATTATGTTCATGATAAGAAATCAAAGGCTTTTTAATATCAAAATGTTTTAACAATATGCCCGTATGACGCGTATCCTCAGCCGCAATAGCATCTACCTCACCCAAAATACGAACAGATCGATACGTCATATCTTCTAAATTACCAATCGGTGTAGGCACCAAGTATAAGGTGCCCCATTCATTATCGTTCATACCAAGAGGACACCTCCTTCGTGTACACATTCGTTTTTTTGTAAACGATGAGTGGTGGCTCAAGTACAAGACCTGCCTGACCTTGAAAAATAGACTCTATCAAAACTAATTTTGCTGGTTTATCTAGCATACCATGAACAAACCGAATTCGTTTTGCTTGAAAGTTAAACCTTTCTAGTTCATGTAATACATATTGCAAGCGACTAGCACTATAAATCATCCACAAACGACCTTTATATTTAATAAAGGACTGTACCGCTTTCAGAACATCACATAAAGTTGTATGTCCATCATGAAGTGCTAAATTACGCTCTTCAGATGTAGGCTTTGCACCGCTTTCACAATCATAAAAAGGGGGATTAACAATAACACCATCAAAAGGCTTATCTTGTATATCGCGATATGTCATATGTCGATAATCGCCACATAATATATTTACCACATCTTGTTTACGATTATGTTCTACGCTACGCTTAGCCAACTCAACGAGAGTTTCATTAATTTCTATACCTGTAATATGACCTGCCCCTAATGACGTACCTATAAGCGGCATAACCCCTGACCCCGTTCCAAGATCAACATAGGTATGACGACCATTAAAACGACAAAAATGAATGAGTGCTATGGCGTCAAAGGAAAAGCGAAACATATCAGAACGCTGATAAATCTGTAAGCCATCGATAATTAAATCATCAAGTCGTTCTTGATCATTCATCAGGCAATGCCACCTCGGACCATTTCAAATCGATAGTACGGCCCGCTTCGAGCTGTACCTTTACAGTATGCTTATGATGATTTACCTTTAAAACTTTACCAATACCTTCATCGGTAACAACCTCCTTACCAATGCC
Source organism: Veillonella parvula (assembly GCF_036456085.1). Lineage (NCBI taxonomy): Bacteria > Bacillati > Bacillota > Negativicutes > Veillonellales > Veillonellaceae > Veillonella > Veillonella parvula. The sequence continues at coordinate 869,630 of NZ_CP138632.1, forward strand.
AGGAGGTGCTATATCTTGAGGAGATTGAGGGCGTTCCTTCTTCACATATAGGTCGCCACCTTTTTTATATAAATCATCTTCGTAGTTAAGGCAACACATCAATCGACCACATACACCAGAAATCTTCGTAGGATTTAAGCTCAAATTTTGATCCTTTGCCATGCGAATCGATACAGGCGTAAAGTCACCTAAGAAATTTGAACAACACAAAGGTCGACCACAAGCACCGATACCATTTAGTACTTTAGCCTCATCACGGACACCTACTTGGCGTAACTCGATGCGCGTTCTAAATATAGTTGCCAAATCTTTAACGAGCTCACGGAAGTCAATACGGCCATCTGCAGTAAAGAAGAATATAATCTTATTCATATCAAATGTGTATTCCACATTGATAAGTTTCATCGGTAACTTGCGTTTTTCAATTTTTTCGAGACAAATTTCAAAGGCTTTTTCTTCGCGCTCTTTATTCTTCTCGATTTGTTTCAAATCCTTAGACGTCGCCTGTCTAATAACAGGCTTCACAGGGGCAACAACAGAATCTTCATAGACCTCTTTAGGTCCAATCACAACTGTGCCGTATTCTACACCACGTGCTGTTTCAACGATAACTCCATCCCCAACGGATAGTTCTAATTGTTCAGGCTGAAAATAATAAATCTTTCCCGCCTTTTTAAAGCGTACGCCAACTATGGTTAGCATTTAATCCTCCTCCCGAGCATCATGAAGGGCGATACTAAGACCGTCCACCACGAGAGCGGTTTTTATATGTAAGCGCAAAGCCCGTTCTGCTTGCAATGTTTCAGTAACAACCTCTGACAATGCTTGCATGGACCAGCGCGGTAATAATCGTAATAATTGAGTTTTGTACATAGGTACTTGTAATTGCGTGTCTTGAGCCCCCATTTTAAGAGCCATCATATCTCTACTTACAAGGCGTAGCCAGCGCATCAATTTTGTTAGGCTTTCACGAGATAAGCTTTCACAAGCTAAGGAAATCATAGTAAACCATCGCGTTTCAAAAGCTAATATATCCATCACCTTAACGGCTAACTCTAGCATTTCAATGCGACCTTGTGTCGTCAGTTTTTCCACCAATTGTGGATTACCATGACCAGCTAATAAAGCCTGTTCTATATCACCGGTAATTCCACGCGCTATAAGAGCGGTGCGAATCGTATCTACATCAACACTGTTAAAACCAACTCCCATACATCTAGAAATGATGGTAGGCAATACGGTGTTAATCTTGTTCGTAATAATGATGAAGTACACCTGTTCAGGTGGCTCCTCAATGGTTTTTAGCATAGCATTTGCCATAACTGCATTGGCTGTGTGAAAGTCCTCCACAATGACAACGCGGTTCCCATTACCCGCCACAGACAGATGATCTTGTAATAATGAATACCACTGCTCTACCTTTAAGGTTGTTTTCATAGGGCGAATCCAAAAGGCATCACCCTTATCCATATAGATAGGTAATCCTTCGGCTTCGATACGTTTTTCCGTATCCCCATTTGCTAAACGGGCTTCCTTAACCTCTGCTAAATAAGATTCCCCCTTAGGTTGAGAGAATACTTGACGCCCTAGTAATAAAGACGCTAAGCCTATGGCCATATCTAGCTTGCCAAGACCAGATTCGCCATAAAACAAGAGACTATGAGGTAATGCATTACGACTTACAAGTTCAGATAGGTGTGCCTTAATCGAATCTTGACCAATTATAGAATCAAAATATGTCATAGTGCCTCCTATCAATACATGCTCAATATTAATATTATATAGGAAAAAGGCGACTTTTAAAAGAGTCGCCTTTTTCTAAGGTAGTAGATTTTCTACTACACTATATACATCATTATGAATTTCTTCAATAGTACGTAATGTATACTGACTAGATTTAGCTTTATCCACACAAGGTATGCGGTGCCATTGATAACGCTTTACTAATTCTTCATACGCATCGTGGACGGCTGCTAAATATGCATGATTCCCTTCGTGAATATCACCAGTATTGCCCCCAGTTTTACCAGTGCGCTCCGCCATAAGGGCTTCGCTCACTTCAAGGGGCATATCCAAAAGGCACACCGCATCAGGTTTAGGCAAGCCAAATTTTTGGAACTCAAAATCTTCAAGCCAATCTAAAAATTCAGTGCGTTCCTTCGGATCATCGTATTTTACCATTTGGTGCACCATGTTAGACGTTGTATAACGATCTGCAATGATGATACCCCCATTTTTATAAAATTGCTCCCAATCAGTTCTAAAGGAAGCAAATCGATCGATGGCATACATAGAGCTTGCCACATAAGGATTTACATCATGTACATCTTTACCAAATTCACCAGCTAAATACATTTTAATAGGCATAGCGGCGCCACTATCATAGTTTGGAAAGCTCACAGACTTAACGGCATGCCCTTCTTTGGTTAAGCGTTCTCCTAAGAGTTTAGTTTGTGTAGCCTTACCGCTGCCATCTCCACCTTCTAATATAATCAAAGTCCCCATAATTACTCCTGTAATACCCAAATCGTTTCCAATGTCATATCATCAGCACCATTCGGTACAAAACCTAAAGCCTTGCGATTCTCTATATATTGTAACACAGAGGCACTAATCTCTTCACCTACTGCTACACAGGGAATACCCGGTGGATAATAAGCAATTGTCTCCCCTGCAATGCGATGAAGTGCTTCTTTTAAAGGTACTTGCTCACGATTTGCATACATAGCATTACGAGGGGTTATGCGCACAATAGGCGCTGGCAGCAGCGCAGAATCTTTACTAATGTCTTGCAATTGCTCTTCCTCTGTTTTATTAAATTCTTTAAATGCACGTAACACCTTTTCACTTACAGCTTGTACAGCCTTAATAAGAGCAGTTACAGACTCTTTTGTATCACCTATGGTAATGAGCACTAGCACATGATGAGCTTGTACTAACTCCACCTCAATATGATGTTCTCGTAACATCCGTTCAAATTCTACACCTGTGAGCCCTAATTCTTTAGCATCAATCAGCACCTTAGTACAATCATAATTTATTACTCGCTCTTGAATATCCGTGTATTCCATAGCAGCAATACCAGAAATTTTATTGAGTTCCTCACGTAAGTACATACTCAACTCTACTGCACGACTTACTAAATCATTACCTGCTGTGGCTAATTGATGGCGCGCCATATCTAAGGAAGCAAGGAAAATATAGTTTGGACTCGTACTTTGTAACATTTGATGCATTTGCGTAATACGCCGCTTATCAATTTTTTTACCTTGCCCTAATAGCCAAGATGTTTGTGTCAAAGAGCCAACAGATTTATGTGTACTTTGAGCCACCAAATCTGCTCCAGCCTCTATAGCCTCTATAGGTAAACTTTCAGAGAACGGCAAATGAGGCCCATGAGCTTCATCAACAAGTACAATAAGTCCCCGCTTATGAGCCTCTTGTATGATATTAACAATATCTATGCCCACGCCATAATAGTTTGGATACACTAAAAGAATCGCCTTTGCCTCTGGATGTGCATCCATTGATTTGATAGCATTTTCTAATGATACACCTAGTGGAATTCCCCAGCGTTCATCAAAATCACAGTCCATATATACTGGTTTGGCCCCTGAGAGAACAAGCCCACTAATAACAGAACGATGTGCTTCTCGAGGAATAATAATGGTTTCATCAGGCCCTACAGTCCCCATAATCATGGCTTCAATCAAAGCTGTAGTACCATTAATAGAAAACCAACAACAATCAACTCCATATAACTCTGCTGTTAAGTCTTGCGCTTCTTTTAATTCCCGTTCAGGTTCATGTAAATCATCTAAAGCATACATAACACCTAAGTCATAGGGTAACGCTGGCCCCATCCAATTCTTTAATAGTTGAGGTGCTTCAACGCCTATCTTATGACCTGGTGTATGAAAGGGCACGAAATGTTGTTCTTTATATGATTCTAAAGCCTCTACAAAAGGCATTTTTTCTTGATTACTCATATGTACCTCGTAAAAAGGGCATGAATCTCAATGAGACTCATGCCCTTATGCATGTATTTATCGCTGTGGACGACGTTTAGGATTGAATTGATTCATGCCTTTATCCATACCTACCTCTAGGGTGCCTAATACGGCTTTTACCGTATCCTTAATACCTTTTTGTACCTTCTCTTGCGACTCTTCACTAAATGGTGCTAAAACGTGATCAATGACAGTCCATTGTGGTAACGGACGTCCAATTCCCACGCGGAATCGAGGAAAATTTTCTGTTCCTATATGGGAAATTAAGGATTTAATCCCATTATGTCCACCCGAACTACCATTTGGTCGAATACGCAACTTACCTATAGGTAAATCCATGTCATCATAGATACAATACACATCAGATGGATCAATTTTGTAGTACCGCATTAACGGTCCTACAGACTCACCACTTAGATTCATAAATGTTTGCGGCTTTACAAGCAATACTTTTTCACCATCTACGGTAATACTGCATACCTCAGCACGTTGCTCCTCTCTCCAAGGCGTGTGAGGGACACTATCGGCAATGGCATCAATAACCATAAATCCAATATTATGTTTTGTCTTTTCGTATTGCTTGCCGGGGTTACCGAGGCCTACTACTAATTTCAAAAATCACCTATTATTTATCAAATAAATTACTTACAGACACTTCATGGAAGATACGCATAATTGCTTCACCCAACAATGGAGCTACGGATAATTGCGTAATATTTGGTAAGTTGCAATTTTCCGGCAATGGAATAGTATTAGTAACGATAAGTTCCTTAATATTGGAATTTGCAATTCGTTCACTTGCCGGATCTGTCAACACTGCATGTGTAACAGCGGCGGTAACGGATTTAGCACCGAATTCTTCCAATGCTTTAGCACCTTCAACCAAGGATCCAGCTGTATCTACGATATCATCGATAATAATACAGTTTTTACCTGCCACATCACCGATGAGATTCATAACTTTAGCCACACCTGGTTCAGGGCGTTTTTTCTCAATGATTGCAATCGGTGCACCAATGCGGTCAGCCAAATCACGAGCTCTTGTAACACCGCCAAGGTCAGGAGATACAACGATAATATCTTCCATATTTTTTTCATTAATATATTTAGCCAAAATAGATGCGCCAAACAAATGATCTACAGGCACATCAAAGAAACCTTGAATTTGTCCTGCATGCAAATCAATTGTTACAAGACGTGTAATACCTGCCGTTTGCATCAAATTAGCTACTAATTTAGCTGTAATCGGCTCACGACCGCGAGTCTTACGGTCTTGGCGAGCATAGCCATAGTAAGGAACTACTGCAGTGATATGACGTGCAGAAGCTCGTTTTAACGCGTCAGCCATAACCATGAGTTCCATTAAATTATCATTTACAGGATAGCTAGTTGGTTGAATGATAAATACATCTTTGCCACGTACGCTTTCATCAATCATTATTTGTACTTCGCCATTGTTAAAACGACCTACAAATGCTTCACCTAAAGGCAACCCTAAATAATCACAAATTTCCTTTGCCAATGCAGGATTTGCATTACCTGTGAAAATCTTGAGTTTTTTGCCGTCTTCAAATGCCATTTTGTTACCCTTTCATTTGCTCCTATACTGGTTACTTATCCATAATCTATACATTACAGATACACACTATTGCCTTTTTATTGTATACTATTTTGACCTAATTGTGTTAAAAAATATGAGATTTTTTTTATTTCTTTTTGAAAGTATCCTCTGTTACCCAATTTTCTTTCACAATTTGCTTGCTACGACCTACCGCCAAGGCCTTATCTGGTACGTTTTTAGTAATAGTTGAGCCCGCACCTACATAGCTATAATTACCTATTGTTACAGGAGCAACTAAGTTACTATTACAACCAACAAATGCACCATCACCAATAGTCGTACGATGCTTAACTTTCCCATCATAATTTACGGTAATAGTGCCACAGCCAATATTAACACCGGCCCCAACATCACTATCGCCGATATAGGAGAGATGTGGAAACTTGGTACCTTCCCCAACAATAGAGTTCTTAACCTCTACAAAGTTACCTACATGAACCTTATTACCTAAAACTGTATTTGGACGCAAATGGGCATATGGACCTACATCTACACCGTCTTTTACTTCACAGTCATGACCATAAGTAAAATGGATAATCGTATCATTACCGACTTTTACATTCGTCAAACGAGTATGTGGTCCAATTTCACAACGCTCACCAATCACGGTATCACCTTCAAGAATTGTACCAGGATGCAAAATTGTATCTGCACCTACTGTTACCTCAGGAGCCACATAGGTATTTTCAGGATCAATAATTGTTACGCCAGCAGTCATTAACTCAACATTTTTACGATGTTTTAATATAGCTTCAGCCTCTGCTAATTGCAAACGTGAGTTTACACCTAAAGATTCTTCAAAATCCTTAGTCATGTATGCACTTACCTTGTCGCCACCATTTACGAGAATACCAACTACATCAGTAATATACAATTCACCTTGGGCATTATCATCAGATAATTGATCTAAGCAAGGCCATAATTTTTTACTATCAAAAGCGTACATACCTGTATTTACTTCTTGAACCGCTAATTCTTCAGGTTTACCATCTTTCTGTTCTACGATACGAACTACAGAACCCGCTTCATTACGAATGATACGTCCATAACCAGTTGGATCCGGCATATGAGCAGTTAAGATTGTAGCTGCTGCACCGGAATTTTTATGTTCTTCTAAAAGTGCTTCTAAACTTTCTTTTGTAACCAGGGGAGTATCACCGCATAACAATAAGATTGTACCATCATAATCACCAAGTACTGGTTGAGCCATCTTAACTGCATGACCTGTACCATTTTGTTCTTCTTGACGAACAAATTCAGCACGCTCTCCCAAGTAATTTTGTACTGCATCGCCACCAAAACCAACGATAACAACATCGCGATTGGTACCAATGGATTGAACCGTTTCAAGAACGCGTTCTACCATCGCCTTACCGCCGACCTTGTGTAACACTTTTGGCAATTTAGACTTCATACGCGTGCCCTTACCAGCAGCTAAAATAAGGCTTGCAATATTCATAGTAATCTCCTATCTGTTATCTCTTATATCTCTATACCATTTTAAATATTCTTTACGTCATTATTTAGCCCATAGGTCAATACTCAATATAAACCATTATATCAGCCTATAATCTTCCTAATATTAATGATTTACTCTTCATCTAACACAGGCTCTATACTAATTTTCTTTGTATTTTCATCGATACCATAAAAAGTAAATAGTGATTCATAATCATCGATCAATTTCGGACTTGGTTCAGCTGTAGCTACAAGAACACCTGTGCCAACAACGACCCCACTCATTTCAAGAACTAATTCTTTAAGCCCCTTAGCAGTACCGCCAGCTTTCATAAAGTCATCGATAATTAACACCTTCGCATTAGGAGGAATTGCCCGTTTAGTTAGTGTCATAGTTTGAATGCGCCCAGAGGAACCTGTTACATAATTAATGCTAATAGCAGAACCTTCTGTTACCTTACTATCACGTCTAGCAATAACAAGTGGTTTATTGAAAGCTCTCGCTACCATTACAGCCAAAGGGATCCCCTTTGTTTCTACAGTCAAAATATAGTCTGGTTCACGGTTCACAAAACGAGTCATAATAATCTCACCCAGACGTGTCATTACGTGCCAATCATATAAGATATCAGACATATAAATAAAACCACCTGGAATGATGCGATCTGGCTCCATTAAACGAGCTTGTACATCGCGTAAAATATCGTTCGCTTGTGTTCCCTTACGATGCGGAATAAATCGTACCCCACCAGCTACACCGGCCACCGTTTCTAAGGTCCCCAGTTGAAAGTGTTCCATAGACTGCCTTACACATGTCAAATCTTCACTAACCGTTGATTTAGCCATGCCAAAAAAGTCGCAAAAGTAATTTAAAGGAATCAATTTTTGCGGTGAATCAACTAACAGTTTTGTCATTGCCACCATTCGTTCTACACGCCGTACTTTATCCATAGGATTATCCTTTACTATTCATCATATAACTATTGAGTATGCTCATTAATTTAACATCATGAGTCATCATCATATATCTATTATTTATTATACCATAATTTCCGAATATTCGAGGTTTTGAATACATTATAATTCGGTAAAAGAAAAACTCTCTAGCATTTTATACAAGAATATGATTGTAGTCTATACATCTATCATATAATCATATAAAACTAGAGAGTTATCATTATAAAATATAAACCTTTACAGATTGACGTCCAAACTGTAATGCTTCTGCACGAGAATCAAAAGCTAAATCAATGCGATGCCCTTTAATAGCACCACCTACATCGTCAGCTACAGCATAGCCATAACCTTCAATATATAATCGCGTTCCCAAAGGAATTAATTTAGGGTCTACAGACACAAGTCCCTTCCGTAGACGACTACCTGTAGCTGTATATTTTCCGTTGCCAGGATCTTGAGATGAATAGCCACTAGCCTCCATCGTTAAAACTTTAGAGTATTTATTAGGCACTCCATTATGATTGCGTTCTGTGCCATGGCCTCCATAACGAGTCTCCATCTTTTCCAAAGCATTCATCGTAGCAGGACCAACACGACCATCTACAGGGAGCCCTTTAGATTTTTGAAATTTTCGAACAGCTTGTTCTGTATTATGACCGTAAATGCCATCTATAGAATCATGTAAAAAACCTTGATGCTTTAACATGGTTTGCACCTTACTAACGTGATGCCCTCGTTGCCCCCGATCAATAGTTTTTGCTAATGATACAGAGGATACCATTACAATCATACAAACAAGCGTACATGTAATAATTATTTTTTTTATCATATACACCTCACCTTACATTAAGTAGTATACTATACAGTTTTAAATAATCTATAAACCATAAAGGTTCTATTAATATCAATAATTCATATATTAAATTATAGTTATAGTAATAATTTTAAAGGTGTATTACATATATATCATAAAATTATAAGATACCAATGAAAATCTCCATTATATCCTGCAAGAATATTCACTTAGATTACTTCTAAAGTCGGAAATTCTCTTCAGTCTACAATGGAGATTTAATAGTTATATTTAATTTTAGCAGTTATGGTATACACCAATATGACATTCTTTTCGGTTTGCACCAACAAGTCTTAAGAAGATGTAGCCGAATAATGCAGAGATTAATGAGCCAAGTATAACGCCACCTTTTGCCATTTCTTGAGCGTGACCGGGTTCAAATGCCAAGATAGATACGAAGATACTCATTGTAAAGCCTATACCACATACAATCGCAGTACCATATACATGCTTCCAATTAGCTTCTGTCGGCATTGGTACAAGGCCACATTTCACCATCGCAAATACTGCACCAAAAATACCTATTTGTTTCCCTATAATAAGGCCTAATGCAACACCAAGCACTACAGGATGCGTTAAGTCATTAACAGATACATTACGTAAATCTACACCAGCATTAAAGAATGCAAATATTGGTACAATTAAAAAACTAACCCAATTGGACAATAAATGTTCCCAATGTTGCATTGGGCGAACATACTTACGGCCTCGTTTGCCTTTTGAAGGAATTGTCATAGCTAAGATTACACCAGCCATAGTTGCATGTAAACCAGATTTTAATACACAATACCAAAGGATAAACCCTAGAATGATATATGGTAAAGGTCGTACATATCCTTGCTTATTACAATAGATTAAAGCAGCTACAACTACGACAGCTGCACCTAAATACATCATGTGAATACTTGACGCATAGAAGATTGCAATTACGATGATAGCAATCAAATCATCTATAACGGCAAGAGCTGTTAGAAATACTTTCATTGAATTCGGTACTCTAGAGCCTAATGCAGATATAATACCGATGGAAAATGCAATATCCGTAGCAGTTGGTATTGCCCAACCATGTATATATTCAGAATGAAAACCTGCAATTAAGTAGTAGATAAAAGCGGGCGTTAGAACACCAAATAATGCGGCAATGCCTGGCATCACACGCTTAGCATTAGTATTAAGCTCACCTGATACTAATTCACGCTTAACTTCGAGACCTACAAAAAGGAAGAAGATTGCCATCAATGCATCATTAACCCATTCTAAAATTGTTAGATTACCTATATGGTGATTAACGATTTGAAAGTATTGTTCAGATGATGGAGAGTTCGCTAAAATTAAAGCGAGTACTGTTGCTCCTAGGAGTACAGATGTAGCTGCACCTGGAGAACGTAAGAAAACAAAAATGCGTTCCATTTGAATCCTTTCTATACTTACAAAAGATTATTTTATTAAATTTTACCACGCATCTTGCGTATTTGATAAGCTAAAATTAGGACAATCGCACCTAGCAAGCCTGCCGTGATTGATCCTATAAAGATACCTACCTTAGCCATTTCTTGTGTTATACCTGGTGGGAAAGCCAGTGTAGCAACAAAAAGGCTCATAGTAAAGCCAATACCACACAAAATAGCTGTCCCATAAATTTCAGGCCACGTCGTTTTTGTAGGCATCTTAATTGCCTTAGATTGAACCAAAATGTAGACGGCAGAGAATATACCTAATTGTTTTCCTAAGATTAAACCGAATGAAACACCTATGATTACAGGATGGAATAAATTATCTATGGAAAAATCAGCAAAGGATACACCAGCATTTAAAAAACTAAATAATGGTATAATTAAGAAGTTTACCCAATTGCGTAAAGCATGGGCCCATTCTTCCATAGGATATACTACCTTATCTATAACTTTACCTTTAAAAGGAATTGTCATAGCCAGTACAACACCAGCAATGGTAGCATGCACACCAGATTTTAAAACTAAATACCAAAGAACTAATCCTAGAACACAATACGGAAGTGGTCTTAAATAGCCTTGCTTATTAGTATAAATCAGTAAACCAGTTACAGCCGCAGCAGCTATTAAATCCATAAAATTAACGCCTGCCCCATAAAAGAGAGCAATAACGACTATGGCAATCAAGTCGTCAATAATAGCTAATGCAGCTAGAAAGGCTTTCATCGCTGTAGATACCTTATTACCAAGCATTGTAATAACGCCTATAGCAAAAGCGATATCTGTAGCGGTAGGAATCCCCCAACCATGTCTATATTCTGGCATATATCCAGCCGCAAAATAATACACAATAGCTGGCGTAATAACACCTGCAAATGCGGCTAATACGGGAAGCACACGTTTCGCCTTCGTATCAAGCTCCCCAGAAATCATTTCCTTCTTGATCTCTATACCAACATAAAGGAAAAAAAGAGCCATTAAGGCATCATTTACCCACTCCAGTATAGTCATTGGACCAAGGTGTATTTGCATGACTGCAAAATACTGTGCTGCAATCGGTGAGTTCGCCACAAGAACGCCTAAAATAGCAGCGGACAGCAAGGATATCCCACCAGCAGACTCTGACTGGAAAAATGCTTTTATAAAATTCATAATAACTACCACTTTCTGAGTCATAAATAATAATACGTATTTTTATGTATATAAAAACAACTATATTTATTATTATATCATTTCAGTTCGAAAATAATCAATATTGTTTACTTTCTTTAAGTAAAGAGATAAAAAATACAATAAGTGATACAGTTAAACAAATAGCAGCAATCGTATTCATAACAGGATTTTGCCAAAGTGGTAGAAGCAATCCTATAAGAACAGATATACTACAAAATAATGGTGTACGCCAAATATGCTTTTCCTCTACCGATACTTTAGATAGAATTACATCTGATTTTTTATACTTTCTAATAATAGTCATCATAAGTCCAGTCACGATACCAATAATGAGAACAATATCCCATATAGCCCACAATATCTTCAGAGCCATCGTATTATGATTATGAATATGTAGGTTAATCATAGTCGTCATACCTGTAAAATACCATGGAACTGCTTTAGTAGAAAATCTATCATTACTAGAATCGACATACAAGTTAGCATATACAGGCTGTCCAAGAAACATAGCTGGATCATCATCATTTTCTGCACCTAAATAAAATGCATAATGGTAATTGTTAAACTTAGATGGATAATCCATAGAAATAACTTGTCGATCTGGATATACTTTCATTATACGAGAAATTGCTTCTGATGGTTGCAATATTTCAGATTGTCCAATCGAAAGTTCCTGTTTAGCATTATGAAGTACATCGGCATTATAGTTATCATTTGCAATAAAAAAGCCCCCAATCCATACACCTGTTATACATAATATAAATCCCCAGACCGTTGCAACTATTGAGAATTCACGATGTAATACACCTATTTTCATTTTCTTAGATAAAACAGAGGCTTTAGAATAACTTTTACGAAATGGACCATATAAAAAAATCCCTGAAATAATAGTGAGACTACATAAAAATGATAAGAATGTTACAATATATATGCCAATTTTACCTAAATCTAATCGTGTATGTAATTGATGAAGAGTATGTAACATACTACGAATCCAAGGATGTACAGGAGGCTCATTATGTGAAGTAATCAGTTCTTTAGATATAGGATTATATAAAACATAATCCCCACCCATTCCCATGCGAGCTGGAGGTGCTACCGTAGCCGTAGATTCAATAATACGATACCGTAAAATATGTGTAGCCCCCATAGCAGGGGATATATTCAAAATATCTTTTGATGGATATTTCTGTTTAACAAGTAGTGCCCCCTGATCAGCATACTTAAATATAGATTCTTCATGTTCATTCATCGACATTATAGCTGATGAATGATGTATTGTTCCACCTTGAGCCCATGCATTTAACTCAGTTCGAAACATGAGTACTAATCCTGTAATACAAAACATTAAGAAGAAAATTAAGGAAATAATAGATAACCATTTATGAACTTTATATACTTTTGACATACGAATTCCTCCTTTTCTATTATTTTATACATCTAGATTGAAAGTAATTCAATACATTTACTACTATAGGTATAATCATAGATATATCTATGATTACTTGAATGTATATGTAAATATATGATACAATATTTACATCGTGCGGGCGTAGTTCATCGGTAGAATGCGAGCTTCCCAAGCTTGAGAGGAGGGTTCGATTCCCTTCGCCCGCTCCATATAATTTGTGATGTAATGTATATCACAAATTATATGCAAAATATTATAATATATATACTTTTTGTATTGTTTTTTAAGGAGATATCCATGAAATTAAGTGCAAGAAATCAATTAAAAGGTACTATCGTTGAGATCCAAGAAGGCGCTGTAAATGCAATCGTAAAAATCAACGTAGGTAATAATAATATTGTTACTGCTGACATTACTATTCAATCCGTTAAAGAATTAGGCTTAGCAGTTGGCAAAGAAGTTGTCGCTGTTATCAAATCCACTAGCGTAATGGTTGGTGTAGAATAATAAAGAATTAGAGCTGCTTAGGCAGCTCTTTTTTTGTATATATATTAAATTCCTAATAAGTTGTTATTAATATATAGGCTCTATGATTTTGTGATCATGGGGCTTGTTATTTACATAAATATGGAGTTGCTCAACTAGTTTACGGTTCGATACCATTGGTGCTGCGCACCGCGGTATCGATTAGATAAAGTTTATTTACATATATTTAAAGTAGCTCAACTGCTTTACGGTTCGGTAACATTGGCACGTTGTGCCTCGTTACCGTATGGATTAGTTAGATACTACCATTAGCCGCGGCTTCCTATCAATCCTCACTGTGGATTTCCCTTCTCTGCTTCGCAGCTCGGTAAATCTTACGTTCGGAAGAACTCATATGGTTCGGCTGCGTCGCTTAGCTCTAAGACCTCTTCGGTTGCCCTACTTGCTTCCTCACTGTGGATTTCCCTTCTCTGCTTCGCAGCTCGGTAAATCTTACGTTCGGAAGAAAGCGATGCAGTGAATCTGTCGTCGTTTCACTCCTCCATCTTCTACTGCCCTGCTTTTCCCAGGGCCGTCTTACACGGACACGTACATAGATACAACCTCTACAACCTTGGCTGGAGGCTGCTCTAGTAGGGTTAGCTAGTCGAAGACTAGCAAAAAGAAAAAGGCCTACCTTTAGGTAGACCTTTTTCTTTTAGTCAATCAGCGGCTTCCTATCCTCCCAGGCCGTCTCCAGCCAAGTACTTTCGGCGTTTATGAGCTTAACTACTGTGTTCGAGATGGGAACAGGTGGATCCTCATAGCCATCGCCACTGAATCTGTCAGAGTTTGTACTCTGAAAACCACATAGAAGTATATATATTTATTGCACATTCTGCTTAATGTTTTGTTATATGTTGCGTCCCATACTCAAAGTACACGTCTGGAGGATTGCGTCGAAGCCTGTGGATTTCACATCGTGAAATCTTACGTTTCGACGTAAGCGACTCCACGCAACTTGTGCGTCGCGTTGCTCCTTCAAGTTGGTTACGCTGCTTAAGTAAAGCCCTCGATCGATTAGTACCAGTCAGCTCCAAACCTCACGGCTCTTCCACACCTGGCCTATCTACCATGTCGTCTACATGGGATCTTACTAGCTTTTGCTATGAGAAACCTCATCTCAAGGCTGGTTTCACGCTTAGATGCTTTCAGCGTTTATCCGTCCCGAACGTAGCTACCCAACTGTACCCTTGGCAGGATAATTGGTACACCAGCGGTTCGTCCACTCCGGTCCTCTCGTACTAGGAGCAGCCCCCTTCAAGTTTCTTACGCCCGCGATGGATAGGGACCGAACTGTCTCACGACGTTCTGAACCCAGCTCACGTACCACTTTAATCGGCGAACAGCCGAACCCTTGGGACCTACTTCAGCCCCAGGATGTGATGAGCCGACATCGAGGTGCCAAACCTCCCCGTCGATATGGACTCTTGGGAGAGATTAGCCTGTTATCCCCAGGGTAGCTTTTATCCGTTGAGCGATGGCCCTTCCACTCGGCACCACCGGATCACTAAGCCCGACTTTCGTCCCTGCTCGACCTGTCCGTCTCGCAGTCAAGCTCCCTTCTGCCTTTACACTCTTCGAGCGATTTCCGTCCGCTCTGAGGGAACCTTTGGGCGCCTCCGTTACTCTTTTGGAGGCGACCGCCCCAGTCAAACTGCCCGCCTAAGACTGTCCGGCCGGTCGTTACTCGGCCCGTTAGAAATCAATTAATGAAAGGGTGGTATCCCAACAGCGACTCCCCTAAAACTGGCGTCCTAGGTTCTAAGTCTCCCACCTATCCTGTACATTCATTAACTAAGTTCAATCTTAGGTTGCAGTAAAGCTCCATGGGGTCTTTCTGTCCAGTCGCGGGTAACCTGCATCTTCACAGGTACTTCAATTTCACCGGGTCCCTCGTTGAGACAGTGCGCAAGTCGTTACACCTTTCGTGCGGGTCGGAACTTACCCGACAAGGAATTTCGCTACCTTAGGACCGTTATAGTTACGGCCGCCGTTTACTGGGGCTTCAATTCAGAGCTTCGACCGAAGTCTAACCCCTCCTCTTAACCTTCCAGCACCGGGCAGGTGTCAGCACCTATACATCAGCTTTCGCTTTAGCAGGCACCTGTGTTTGTGGTAAACAGTCGCTTGCGCCTCTCTTGTGCCACTCATTCATGCTCCATGCGCTTCTGCACTTCACACTACATGAGTCCTCCTTTTCCCGAAGTTACGGAGGCATTTTGCCGAGTTCCTTAACGAGGGTTTTCCCGCGCACCTTAGGATTCTCTCCCCGCCTACCTGTGTCGGTTTTGGTACGGGCGATGTGTCTCTACCTAGAAGCTTTTCTCGACAGTGTAGGATCAATCACTTCGCGACTATTGCTAGTCGCTCGTCATCACATCTCAGCTTTTAGAGCTACGGATTTGCCTATAGCTCAACCTACCTGTTTAAACACGCTCTTCCAATCGCGTGCTGACCTACCTTACTGTGTCACTCCATCGATCAAACGATTCACACCGGTACAGGAATTTCAACCTGTTGTCCATCGCCTACGCTATTCCGCCTCGGCTTAGGTCCCGACTTACCCTGAGACGACGATCGTTGCTCAGGAACCCTTAGGCTTTCGGTGGAATGGATTCTCACCATTCTTTTCGCTACTCATACCGACATTCTCACTTCTCATCAGTCCACAACTCCTTACGGTACTGCTTCAGCCCGATGAGAACGCTCCCCTACCCATATACATTGCTGCATATGACACGACTTCGGTTTTACACTTTAGCCCCGGACATTTTCGGCGCAGAGTCTCTCGACCAGTGAGCTATTACGCACTCTTTAAATGGTGGCTGCTTCTAAGCCAACATCCTGGTTGTTTTGGAAATTCCACATCCTTCGCCACTTAGTGTAACATTGGGGACCTTAGTCGGTGTTCTGGGCTGTTTCCCTCTTGACAATGGACCTTATCATTCACTGTCTGACTCCCGAGTATAAGTATAGCCATTCGTAGTTTGACTAGGTTCGGTAACCGGTATGGCCCCTAGCCCGATCAGTGCTCTACCGCCTATACTCTCTACCTCGAGGCTAGCCCTAAAGCTATTTCGGGGAGAACCAGCTATCTCCGTGTTCGATTGGCATTTCACCCCTATCCACAACTCATCCCAAAGCTTTTCAACGCTCACGAGTTCGGTCCTCCACACAATTTTACCTGTGCTTCAACCTGGCCATGGATAGATCACTACGGTTTCGGGTCTACTATTACTAACTGAACGCCCTGTTCAGACTCGCTTTCGCTGCGGCTCCATGTTTTCCACTTAACCTCGCTAGCAACAGTAACTCGTCGGTTCATTCTTCAATAGGCACGCCGTCGTCCTGATATATATACAGACTTCGACTGTTTGTAGACATACGGTTTCAGGTTCTCTTTCACTCCCCGCCAGGGGTTCTTTTCACCTTTCCCTCACGGTACTATGCGCTATTGGTCGATATCAGTATTTTGGCTTGGAGGGTGGTCCCCCCTGCTTCCCACAAGGTTTCACGTGTCTCGTGGTACTCTGGATACAGTCCCGTGTATGCAAGGTTTCGATTACAGGGCTTTCACCTTCTACGGCTGAGCTTTCCAGCTCGATTCTTCTACCTCATTTACACTTGATGACTGTCCTCAACCCCGGTGCGGTTGCCCGCTCCGGTTTGGCCTCTTTCCCGTTCGCTCGCCGCTACTAAGAAAATCTCGTTTGATTACTGTTCCTCCGGGTAATTAGATGTTTCAGTTCCCCGGGTGCCCTCCTCATAGTCTATGCTATGGGTGACAGTGCATAACCACTGCCGGGTTCCCCCATTCGGATATCTACGGGTCAAAGATTGCTTGCATCTCTCCGTAGCTTATCGCAGCTTACCGCGTCCTTCTTCGGCTGATATCGCCAAGGCATCCACCGTACGCCCTTATTATCTTTACTTATTTTGCGTTATCATTTGCGCCTATCGTCGTCGCCTCACGCTCGATTTTGCCTTACGTACAATAGTACGCGGCGGCTTCATCTCGCTCAGGCTCCTAGATATGCATCAAATGCTAACGAAAATCTCATGATTGAATACATGAGAGATAATATTGACATGCATTAGATACATTGTCGTTTTTTGTAGCCGTACATTTTCATGTACGTCACCATTAAGTCAGAGAATTATTTCCTATGTGCTCGGGTCAACCTACTTAGAAATTCTAAGAGATGACCTTACAAATATATATTAATTCTTCTATGCAGTTTTCAAAGAACAAACAATTCATATATTTCGCGTCTATCGTCGTTGCATTCGCTTCACTTGTCTTGCGTAATTACCATTACGCGGCGACGTCGTTCATCTCATGCGCCTAGATAGCCATCGAAATCTATTAAATTGTAACTGGTATTAAACCATCTGAGAGTCTTTACAGATCTCTCAAAACCAAACAATGATAAGTGTGTAAGTACAGCTAGCGCTTATGCTACGTCTACTTACTGACCAAAGTGTCGACCTAAGTGACATCCAAGCTCTTGGCTCGGTGTATGTCTCCCTAGAAAGGAGGTGATCCAGCCGCACCTTCCGATACGGCTACCTTGTTACGACTTCACCCCAATCATCGACTTTACCTTAGACGGCTGGCTCCCGAAGGTTACCCCACCGGCTTTGGGCACTTCCGACTTTCGTGGTGTGACGGGCGGTGTGTACAAGGCCCGGGAACGTATTCACCGCAGTATGCTGACCTGCGATTACTAGCGATTCCGACTTCACGTAGGCGAGTTGCAGCCTACGATCCGAACTGAGAGAGTGTTTCTCGGGTTTGCTCCATCTCGCGATCTCGCTTCCGTCTATTAACTCCCATTGTAGTACGTGTGTAGCCCAGGTCATAAGGGGCATGATGATTTGACGTCATCCCCGCCTTCCTCCGCATTGTCTGCGGCAGTCTCTCATGAGTCCCCACCCAAAGTGCTGGCAACATAAGATAGGGGTTGCGCTCGTTGCGGGACTTAACCCAACATCTCACGACACGAGCTGACGACAACCGTGCACCACCTGTTTTCTGGCTTCCGAAGAAGAGGAACTATCTCTAGTTCTGTCCATCAATGTCAAGACCTGGTAAGGTTCTTCGCGTTGCGTCGAATTAAACCACATACTCCACCGCTTGTGCGGGCCCCCGTCAATTCCTTTGAGTTTCAACCTTGCGGTCGTACTCCCCAGGCGGGGTACTTATTGCGTTAACTCCGGCACAGAAGGGGTCGATACCTCCTACACCTAGTACCCATCGTTTACGGCCAGGACTACCGGGGTATCTAATCCCGTTCGCTCCCCTGGCTTTCGCGCCTCAGCGTCAGTTTTCGTCCAGAAAGTCGCCTTCGCCACTGGTGTTCTTCCTAATATCTACGCATTTCACCGCTACACTAGGAATTCCACTTTCCTCTCCGATACTCTAGATTGGCAGTTTCCATCCCATCACGGGGTTAAGCCCCGAACTTTTAAGACAGACTGACCTATCCGCCTGCGCGCGCTTTACGCCCAATAATTCCGGACAACGCTTGCCACCTACGTATTACCGCGGCTGCTGGCACGTAGTTAGCCGTGGCTTTCTATTCCGGTACCGTCAATCCTTCTCACTATTCGCAAGAAGGCCTTTCGTCCCGATTAACAGAGCTTTACAACCCGAAGGCCGTCATCACTCACGCGGCGTTGCTCCGTCAGACTTTCGTCCATTGCGGAAGATTCCCCACTGCTGCCTCCCGTAGGAGTCTGGGCCGTGTCTCAGTCCCAATGTGGCCGTTCATCCTCTCAGACCGGCTACTGATCATCGCCTTGGTGGGCCGTTACCCCTCCAACTAGCTAATCAGACGCAATCCCCTCCTTCAGTGATAGCTTACATGTAGAGGCCACCTTTCATCTATCCTCGATGCCGAGATTAGATCGTATGCGGTATTAGCAGTCGTTTCCAACTGTTGTCCCCCTCTGAAGGGCAGGTTGATTACGCGTTACTCACCCGTTCGCCACTAAGATTGATAGAAGCAAGCTTCCATCGCTCTTCGTTCGACTTGCATGTGTTAAGCACGCCGCCAGCGTTCGTCCTGAGCCAGGATCAAACTCTCCAAGATATCTTGAAGCTATTTGAATAGCTCATTATTTGTTGTCGTTACTTTTAAGTAACTTTGAATTATGGTTGGTTTTGACTATGTCAAAACCCGCACTCTGGCATATGTTCAATCATATGATTGATTACCTATCATTGTTCAGTTTTCAAAGATCTGTACCAGTCTACACACTCTTTCTTCGAAGTGTTTCATCAACTGGCGACTTGATTATTCTATCAAGTCCAGCTCATTCCGTCAAGTGCTTTTTTTAACTTCTAAGAAGTTTTTCATACTTATCATTTGAGCTGTGTCCTAATGACTTGTATAAGTATAGCATAAATATAATAAACGTCAATATATAAAATTGTTATCTCAAAAATTTCATCTTGCTTTCATTATTTTTATTGCATCCTATACATAATATCTCATTAGAAGCCATTTTAACTTGTTTAATATTTATTTACCCAATTTTTACCTTAAACAACTATAGTTCTAAAGGAGTATATCTTTTTACCCATATATGATACAAAGCAAGCGCTATCACCATAACCAATGCAGTGAACATATATAAATATTGATAGCCCCACGCACTAGCTAATACTGCAAGTATAACTGATCCAGCGCCAACACTTATATCTAATGCTAAAAAATATGTTGCTGTTGATACACCCGCACGCTCAATAGGAGCTGATTGTATAGCCAGCGCTTGAAATGCAGGTTGTGCTGCACCATAGCCTAACCCCAACAACGGAGCGGTGAATAGAATAGCTAATGGGGTTATAGCTAATCCCAATACAAATAAGCCTAGTATAAATAATCCTAATCCTGTATAGATAATAATTTTTGAACCATATCGAGCATATACTTTTCCTACTATAGGTCGACTAATAATAATCATCAACGCAAAAATAGCAAAGAAAGCACTTCCCCATATTCCTGCCCCCATGCTATTAAGTTCTATGGGTATAAAAACTAAAACACCAGAATAAGTAAAACCAATAAATAAGCCCATTAAAGCCCAAGGTAAACTTTTATTTTCTATAAACTGGGAAATATGCCAACCTTTATATTTTGATTGTTTAGGTAATGCTAACTCCTTTGATAGGGGAATAATATTACTTAAGACCATAGCCAATCCAGTCATAACCGTTAAAAATATGTACAATGCCATACTACCGTATGACGATAAAGCATATAGGCCGATAGCAGGTCCTAATACCATTGCTATATTTGAAAAGATAGCAAACATATTAACTCCCTCACCTTTTCGACTAGGAGGTAATACTAATACTGCTAGAGTAGCCATTACAGTTGTTCCAAGGGCAAACACAACACCATGTAACCCACGTAGTACGAAAACAGCCTCTAAGGATGTAGTAAAATTAAATAATCCCATAATAATGAAAAACAAGGCTGTTGATATTAATAGAACAATACGCTTATTAAAACCATCTATTAATCGTCCTGCAAAAATCCTACATAAAATTGTACCAATTTGGAAATATGTCATCGCTAAACCCGCATCAAGATCACTGCCAGCCAGCTCAGACGTTATTACAATTGGCAATGCCGCTACGAGAACATATTGAGTCATATATAAAATACCACTACTAATACCATAATTAGTAAAAGCAGGGCTCCATAATCTATTTGAATCCATATTTGTATCTCCTTTTGTATCGTGTCACCTAGCCATTTTACGCCTCTATCTTATAGAATTCAAGAACAAGCCTTTTTAAATTTTATATAGTTAAAAATGACTGTTATCTGTAAAATACCTATACCATTTTACATAATAAAAGATAGCAAAATAAAAGAACCTCTCTAAAAATAAATCTAGAGAGGTTCTTATACTTTAATCATTAACACAATAATAATAATTTATAACTTATTATTGATTACGTACGTCATTTTTATTACGGCTCTTCCACATAACCCACAAGGATGTAGCTACACAGATAGAGGAGTACGCACCACTAGCAAAACCGATGATCATGCAAAGGGCAAAGTTCTTTGTAGTGTCCCCACCGAATAGATAAAGGGATACACAAGCAAACATAACGGTAGCCAATGTATAGAAACTGCGGTGAATACTTTGTGTAATAGACGCATTCGCCAAATCTGCAAATGTATCAGAACGTTTATGTGTATGCGTATTTTCACGAACACGGTCAAAGATAACTACAGATTCATTCATGGAGTAACCTACAACCGTAAGAATGGCAGCTAAGAAGGATGCATCAATTTCTAGTTGGAAATAAGAGAAAACACCAAGAACCATAATCAAGTCATGGAAAATGGCAACTAACGCAGAAATGGCAACCTTATATTCAAAACGATAAGAAATATATAGAGCTAATGCTGCAAATGCTATAACAAGATTCAATAACGCATGTTCTGTAACTTCAGAACCAATTACAGCTCCTACAGTTTCAATACGTTTAACTGTATTATTACCAATAGATTTAGTCAAAGAATCAACAACAGCGGCACTTTCACTAGACTCGAGATTACGTGTACGAATCATTACGTCTTCGCCCGCTGTATCACCAGTAGTATCACCGGAAAGCTGAATTTGTGCATTTTCAAGATTATATTCTTTTAGAACGTCACGAACTTGACTAACCTCTACAGGTTGATCAAATACAACTTCAACAATCGTACCACCAGTATAATCAATACCAAAGTTAAACCCTTTAGTAAATATGGAAATTAAGCTGATTATAACAAGTGTGGAGGAAATAGCAAACCACCAACGATGATGTTTAATTACGTCTAATGTCATTTGCGTTTACCTCCTTTCAAAGATTTAGGTGCAAATGCGTCAGCACTTGTGCTCGGAGAAATATTCGCACCAAACCAGAATGGATGGTTTGTAAAGTTACAATCGATTAATAAGCGCAATAAGAAATGACTCACAGTAATCGCAGTGAACATACTCACCACAACACCTACGCCTAAGCTGATAGCGAAGCCTTTTACAGGACCAGAGCCTAAAATAGTTAAGATACCAGCTGTAATGATAACGGATACGTTTGCATCAGTAATTGTGGCTAACGCACGGCTAAAGCCTGCTTCCATAGCAACACGCATAGATTTGCCGGAAAATACCTCTTCCTTAAAACGTTCAAAGATAAGAATATTTGCATCTACCGCAACACCCATGGATAAGATAATACCAGCAATACCTGGCAATGTCATAGTCGCATTAAAGCCCTTGCCCAACACGAGTAATAAGAGCATAACATATACAAGTAATGCTATATTAGCTACGATGCCAGAAAAACGATATAAGATAACCAAGAAAATCATGATCATTGCAATACCAGCACTGAAGGCTACAACAGATTTATCCTTGGAGTCTTGCCCCAAAGAAGGACCTACTGTACGCACTTCCAATACATTAATTTTAACAGGCAATGCACCGGAACGTAATAAAATAGCTAAGTCTTTAGCTTCTTCTAAACTTTGACTACCAGAAATAGTGGCTTTACCACCTGTAATTGCTTGTTGTACTACAGGATTAGTCAATTCTTTACCATCCAATGTAATGGCAATACGACGACCAATATTTTTAGATGTTAAATCAGCAAACTTCTTAGCCCCTTCATCACTTAATTCAATAGCAACGAGTGGTTGTTTATTTTGACCTAACTCTTCTTTAGCATCTTTTAAGTCATCACCAGTCATAACGGTTTGACCTTGGTCGTTTTTAAATTCCAAGACCGCTGTTTTACCGATACGTTTAATCGCTTCGTCAGGATCTTTTACACCTGGCAATTCAATGATAATACGACGAGCACCTTCACGTTGTACCAATGGTTCAGATAAACCCATTTCATTAATACGACGCTCTAAGATTTGCTTCGCCCGTTCCACTGCATCATTGTCAGCTGTACCAGTCGCAGAGTCCTCTGCTTCCAATACGATATGCGTACCACCTTGCAAGTCTAGGCCTTGTTTCAAAGAGCCTGCTAATGGTTGAATAAAATACGCAAATAATCCAATGATGGCAGCAATGACTACTAAAAACTTGATAATAGCTTTACCGTTCAAAATAGTTGCTCCCTTCTGCTATACACAATGTATAATGCCTTGCTCTGTCACAATTTTACTCATTCGTTGGTCTAATGCTTCCATTGGGATTGGTGTCTCCCATAATTGTATAGTCCAACATACGCCCATAAATGTACTTGGTGAAAGTTCCTTGAGAAATCGATCATAATACCCATTCCCCATTCCCATACGACCACCTTGACGGTCAAAGCCAGCACCAGGCACTAAAATCAAATCCAAGTCACACGGATCAATAATATCGTATGGCTCAGCGGGAATACGTATATTTAACACACCCCGAGTGATAGATTCTAGAGACTTAAGACGAACTGCAATCATAGTCGTCTTATCAGTACATACTGGAACGTATACAGATTTACCATGTTCTAAAGCATGACGAATCACATCGTCTAAATTGGCCTCTTTAGGCATCGCCAAATAGGCCATAATGTTTTTTGCCGATATATACTCAGGACTATTAACGATTTGATTCGTCAACATCGGCGTCCACGACCTACAATCAGCAACGGATAAAGCAGCGCGCTGAGACTTACACGCCTGGCGCACTGCTTCCTTTGTATTCATTATTTTTCTTCCTTGTTTTTCTTAGACAGTACATTAGCAACTGCTGTACGAGCAAATGTTAATTCAACTTTTTCAGATACCTGTACCTTGACTTTTTCATCATCAAGTTCAACAATTTCGCCATAAATACCACCAATAGTAACGATTTTTTGGCCTTTTTTTAAGCTACCTAACAAGCTAGCACGCTCTTTTTGTTGTTTCTTTTGTGGACGCCACAATAAAAAGTAAAAAATCACTACCATTAACAAAATAGGCCAGCTAGTTTGCAAGATTTGTTGAATATCTCCCATGTTATCCTCCTAGGTTAATAAATATGTATTTCTTTTCTAGTATAGCCACCTAATATAAATTTGACTAGACTTAATTACTATTTTTTAAAGCTATCCCAAAATTGCATTCTAAATTGTGGGAACCGATCTTCTAAGATAGCTTGTCTCATTTGACGCATAAACTCTAATAAGAAATAGAGATTATGATATGTTACAAGGCGTAATGCCAAAATCTCTTCTGCCTTATATAAGTGACGAATATATGCACGGGAATAATTTTTACATGTATAACATTGGCAACCTTCTTCTAAAGGACCCCAATCATGAGCAAATTGAGCATTTCGAATATTAAGGCGACCATTCCAGATCATGGCCATCCCATTTCGAGCAACACGAGTTGGATATACACAATCAAACATATCAACTCCACGTGCTACACCTTCTACCAGACAATCTGCGGTGCCAACGCCCATCAAATAACGAGCCTTGTTAGTTGGCAATAATGGCGTAGTATATTCTAAGATTTCATTCATTAAATCATGAGGTTCCCCAACGGATAAACCGCCGATGCTATAACCTTCAAAATCCATAGCTACAAGTTCTTCCGCACTTTGTTTGCGCAAGTCTTTGTACATGCCACCTTGAACGATACCAAACATGCCTTGGCGGTCATGAGCTTTACGAGCCTCTTGGCAACGATGCGCCCAACGCGTGGTACGCGCCGTAGAGCGTTTCGCATAATCATGATCCGCGGGATACGGAATACATTCGTCAAAAGCCATCGCAATATCAGAACCTAATTGCTCTTGTACCTTTGTAGCCACTTCAGGAGATAGAAACTGTTTTGATCCATCAATGTGGGATCTAAATGTAACACCATCCTCAGTAATTTTGCGCATATCGCCTAAACTAAATACTTGGAATCCACCACTATCAGTAAGAATCGCTTGATCCCAATTCATAAATTTATGTAAGCCCCCAGCCTCTTCTACAAGCTCCGGCCCTGGGCGAAGAAATAAATGATAGGTATTACTCAAAATAACTTGAGAACCCATAGCCTTTAGTTCTTCTGGTGTCATAGTTTTAACTGTCGCTTGCGTGCCTACAGGCATAAACATCGGTGTTTGGAAGGTACCATGTGGCGTATGCAATAAACCTGCCCGTGCCCCCGTATGAGGACATGTCTTTTGTAATTCATAAATAATACTCGGCATAGTCCCTCCTAACGTATAAACATAGCATCGCCGAAGCTAAAGAAACGATAACGTTCACGTACAGCTTCTTCGTAGGCCGCCAAACAGTGTTCACGACCAGCTAGTGCACTAATCAACATTAACAATGTAGATTGAGGCAAGTGAAAATTCGTTACTAACGCATCAATCATCTTAAATTTATAGCCAGGATAGATAAAAATTTGAGTCCAACCACTCATACCTTGTAATACACCATCATCATTCGTAGCAGACTCAAGAGTACGCACCGATGTAGTACCTACGGCAATGATACGAGACCCTTTTTGTTTGGCCGCATTGATTCGATCCGCCGTATCTTGAGATACAACAAAGAACTCACTATGCATTTCGTGGTCTTCAATAGTCTCTGCCGATACAGGTCTAAAAGTGCCAAGTCCAACATGTAAGGTTACAAACTCAAGCTCTACACCTTTAGCTTTAATCTTTTCTAAGAGGTCAGGTGTAAAGTGAAGTCCTGCAGTTGGTGCCGCAGCAGAGCCTTTCTCCTTAGCATATACCGTTTGATAACGATCTTTATCTTCTAACTTTTCATGAATGTATGGAGGTAATGGCATTTCACCAATTTCTTGAATCACATCATCAAACACACCGTTGCATGTGAACTGAATGATACGGCCTCCAAAATCTGTTTTATCTATAATAACTCCACTTAGGCGGTCATCAAACTCTATAACTTGCCCGACAGGACATTTTTTCCCCGGTTTAACAAGGCATTCCCATCGATTTTCACCACATGGTGTGAGTAGAAGTACCTCCACCTTGCCACCAGAACCTTGACGATGTCCATATAATCTCGCAGGGATAACCTTTGTATTATTAAATACAAGCACGTCTCCTTCATGAAGCTCTTCTAGCAAATCATAAAAATGTCCTTTATGTTTAACTTCACCACTTACCTTATCTAAGGTTAAAAGCCGTGCTGTATCACGAGGTTCTACAGGATGCTGAGCAATCAGTTCCTCTGGCAATTCATAATCAAAATCTGTAACTTTCATCGTAATCCTTATTAGTACATTTTCTTCAATGTAATGCCACTATAGTAGTGACGCAAAATAGTTTGGTAATAATTTGTATCTCCAGGATTAGCGCGCTTTGCCATTTCCGCAGCACCCCATTGAGACATACCAAGGCCATGACCCCAACCGTGGCCTTTAATATAAACAGTATCATTCTTGCCAGTAAAGCTATGATAAGCCTTACCCGTGCCTTTAGCAGGATTGTGATTTACATAGAAATCAAACAATGTAGATTTTAAACCTAAAATGCTACGCAGCGCATCACCATCTACAGTAGTTTTTCCAGAGGTACCTATGAAAGTAGCACTCTTTATACGACCTGATACACCGCGGTCGTATGTTTGTTGCCCAGGCTTACCAAGCGGGGTCAACTGAATGCTCTTCAATTTACCTACCCCTTTACTTGCCGCATTAAGTTTACTTTCAAGAGCTTGACGAGAGGTAGTGACAGTCCAATTCGATGTAGATGTACCAGTACTAAAGTCTTTTACCCCTTTTAAGTATGGCACATCACTGCCCCAAACATTTACACTATCCTCTGTATAGCCACCTCCATCGGAATGGAACAAGGCATTAATAGGACGTTGATCATAAAGCATAACTATGCCTTTAGTTTTATTTACAGCATTTGTGGTAGCTTGAGATTCACCACTCACACCACTATATACTTGATGATCCGTGGAATTGCTCACATCATAAAATTTACCTTTATTTTGTTCCATCGTATGAAGAGCATAGGTGCGAGCTGCTACGGCTTGCGCTTCTAATGCAGCAGCTGGCCAAGACGGTACTACCTCTTGTGGAACAACACCATACAGGTAATCCTCAAGAGGCACAGAGTTGATGATCATCATGGTTCCATTATTGGCACGTAATGTGAGCCCACCACGATAACCTTTACCTTCGAACAAAAATGGTGCATCACTATTCGCAGGCTTCAATGTAACCACACTATCAATAGTCTTTCCATTTACAGCAATCTTGCCGCCGCGAACGCCAATAGATGTACCACGATTAGCACTGATTGTGCTAACTTGACCATTACCGCTGTTCAACACAACCATATTAGCTGTAGATGTAACAGTAGCATCAGAGCTACGACTACCTAGTAGAACACGTACATTTGGCATGTTTTCTTTGCGTTCTGTAGCAGGCGTCACTACGGAGCCCACTTTGTTGCGAGTAATAACTGCTGTATTGGCTTGAATGCTATTCGCATCCGTTGTTTTTACTACCTTTTTAGTAGCAGTTTTTTCAGTAGCTCTCTTTTGTACTACAGGCTTTTCATCAGTAACTGCAGGTTTAGCAGTTGGCTTCGAAGTACCAGAAGCCGCAGGTTTTATAGCCATTGTAGCTTTACCTGTAGTGGCTGATTTCGTAGCTGTTGCATTAGTACTAGATTTCGCAGTACTAGTTGATTTTGTTGCACTAACTGGTTTAGCCGGCGTTACCGGTTTTGTAGATGTAGCAGGCTTTGCTACACTAACCGGTTTTGCACTAGGTTTAGCCACCGTAGATGCAGCAGTTGACTTAGAAACCGTTTTAGTTATTGTAACCGGCTTTGCAGCTGGTTTAGTAGCAAGTGGACGAAAACTAGATTTCTTCGTCGTATTTACTTTCGATACAGTTGTATTAGATACTGTTGATTTTGGCGTTGGCTTTTTCGTTACCACTGCACCTTTATTTTGCAGCGTCGCTCCATGTGCTATAGAAACACCGCCAATGTTTACACCTAAAAACAAAGTGGCCATTATCATCAATTGTAATCGTTTTGTTTTCATTGTTATTTCCCTGTCTGTGAAATACCTAAATGCTCATAGGCTAATTTAGTAGCTACCCTCCCACGCGGTGTGCGTCCTAAAAATCCTAATTGCATCAAATATGGTTCATACACATCTTCGATGGTATCTCTCTCTTCGCTGATGGCCGCTGCAATGGTATCAATCCCTACAGGACCGCCATCATATTTTTCAATAATACATTCCAACACACGTCGATCAATTCGATCAAGTCCCATTTTATCTACATATAAACGTTGTAATGCTTCATCTGCAATTTCTTGAGTGATAACCCCATCACCAATGACTTGTGCAAAGTCGCGTACCCGTTTAAGCAGACGATTTGCGATACGCGGTGTTCCTCGTGAACGACGCGCAATTTCGCTTGCCCCAGTTGGCACAATACCAATATTAAGTATCTCTGCGGCGCGAGACACAATAAATTCTAACTCTGGTTGTTTATAATATTCCAACCGATTAATAATACCAAATCGGTCCCGTAATGGAGCTGCCAAAGCACCCGCTCGAGTCGTGGCGCCTACCAAAGTAAATTTTGGCAAGTCAATGCGCACAGTTCGAGCACTTGGACCCTTACCGATGATAATATCAATAGCATAGTCTTCCATAGCAGAGTACAACACTTCCTCTACACTACGAGACAAGCGATGAATTTCATCGATAAATAATACATCATGGTCGTCCAAATTTGTTAATATTGCAGCTAAGTCACCAGACTTTTCAATAGCCGGACCAGAAGTTATACGAAAATTAACACCCAATTCATTTGCAATAATCCCTGCTAATGTTGTCTTGCCAAGGCCTGGAGGCCCATAGAGCAGCACGTGATCCAATGCTTCCCCACGCTGTTTTGCCGCTTGAATATACACATTTAGATTACCTTTAGCCTCTTCTTGACCTACATACTCATTAAAAAGCTTAGGTCGAAGGCTATATTGCCATATATCCTCTTCGTGCTCGCCATTGCCGACAAGGCGTACTTCCTCATTCATCCTTATCGTCCTTTCCCAAGCTCAATTAAGCTGACTTTTATCAACTCAGATACATCACGCTTACCATCATCTAAAGACTCTACAATATCTGCTACATCCCGTTCCAAGTATCCTAAGGATACGAGGGCTTCAATGGCTTCTCCTACAGCACCGTTTGCAGCAACGCCAACAGGCTGAATAGTCGCAGACGATTCCGTAGAAATATGTGTCATCTTAGCAATTTTATCCTTTAACTCTAAAACAAGTCGCTCCGCAGACTTCTTACCAATGCCAGGTAACTTAGTTAATTGCTGTACCTGCCCATTGATAATCGCTAATTTGAAAGCCTCAGGTGTCATGCCTGACAAGATGCCAAGCCCCACCTTGGGCCCGATACCAGAAACAGAAATGAGGAGTATAAACAACTCATATTCTTCTTCCGTCCAAAAGCCATAAAGTTGCATCGCATCTTCTCGTACATTAAGATACGTGAATAGCGTCGCCTCATGGCCCTCTGTCAGCTGTTGACGCGTAGTGGTCGGCACATATACGCGATACCCTACGCCATGTACATCAACATAGCACGATTCTTTAAAAAGATGTGTTACGATACCTCGCACATACCCTATCATTATACCAACCTCTTTAATCTATCATTGTGAGAACTATGAGCCGTACAGATAGCAACAGCTAATGCATCTGCCGTATCATCAGGCTTAATTTTCTCACGAATCCCCAAAATATTCATCGTCATATAAATGACCTGATTCTTATCAGCTTTACCATAACCTGTGACAGCTTGTTTAATTTGTAATGGTGTATATTCATAAATAGGAATCCGTTGTTGTTCAGCAGCCAATAAAATAACACCACGTGCTTGCCCTACCTTAATGGCTGTTGTTACATTGCGGTTAAAAAATAATTCCTCCACACCGAACTTATCAGGCCTATATTCCTCCAATAAATCACTAAGATCATTAAATAGAATTTCCAGTCGCTGTGAATCAGTTAATTCCTTAGGAGTTGTAATAGCCCCATAGGCTACTGGTGTTAGTTTGCTACCCTTCACGTCAATAATGCCATATCCGCATATAGCCGTGCCTGGGTCAATTCCTATAATGCGCACCCCAACCCCCTTAGTTTAAAAATGAGATAAGCTACCGCCTACCTCCATTACATAATCTATTTTATTATAGCATAATTTCACATCGAAGTTCATGAATTCCCCTATGAATTATATATAAGACATATTAATTTTCTTAACTTTAATAAATATCCGAGTTTAATTTCAATAGAAAAGGAGCACCCCATAGAGTGCCCCGTTTATTATTATTCTTCTTCATCGTCCGGCAAAATACCATTATGATATACGTTTTGTACATCATCAAGATCATCCAATACGTCAAGCATTTTCTGCATTTTCACAGCATCATCACCAGTCAACTCAATCGTTGTATCTGGAATCATCGTGATTTTAGCTACTACAGTTTCGATACCCGCATCAGCAAGCGCTGCTTCTACCGCATCAAAATCCTCTGGTGTTGTATAAATTTCAAATACATCATCTTCAGACTTAAGGTCTTCTGCTCCAGCTTCAAGAGCTAGCATAGTTACCTCATCTTCATCATGACCTTCTTTATCGATAACAAATACGCCTTTAGATTTGAACATCCAGCCTACACAGCCACTTTCACCAAGGTTACCACCTTGTTTAGAGAATGCATGGCGCACGTCTGCAGCAGCACGATTACGATTATCGGTCATCACCTCAACAGTAACGGCAACACCGGCAGGACCATAACCTTCGTATACGATTTCTTCATATGCATTCATGTCCGTAGCACCGATACCTTTGTCGATAGCACGTTGAATGTTATCCTTAGGGATATTATTTTCACGAGCTTTTTGCAAAGCCAATTTCAAACGCATATTACCAGTTGGATCTGCACCACCCATCCGTGCTGCAACGGTAATTTCACGACCGATTTTTGTAGCCAATTTAGCTTTTAATGCATCGGTTTTACCTTTTTTATGTTTAATATTTGCCCATTTAGAATGTCCTGACATAGACGCCTCCTATTTATTCCACCATGCTTCGCCCCGCAGCCGATCTAAGATGATTGATACGGCACTACGCACGGATAAATGATTGTATTCACCATGGCCATATATAGGTTCTAAAATATAGTCAAAGCTTTCCATCGTTTCTTTTGTCATACCATAACCGGTACCAAATAATACTAACACAGGGCGCCCCTCATTTTCAAGATGTTCACGCATCCGTGCATAGGAAATCGTATTATCATAGGTGCGAGCATCTGTTGTAGCTACAATCGGTCTCGTTCCTTCTATATCTTCAATTGTTCGCACCGCTACCGCAATTGAATTTACCAATTCCACACCTGTGAAAGCATCCTTACGATCAGGATTATAAGTAGAACCAAACCCAGATTTCCAATGTTCCATAATCGTACTTACCAACTCACGTTGAGCTGGAATATTATGAATGACAAAATATTTAGACACATCATAGGTAATAGATGCTCGTGCAATATCATGTATATCATAATTTGTAATAGCCGTCGTAATGACCTCTTGATGTTTATTCATAATAGGATAATGAACAAGTCCAATATATAAATTAGCCAAAGCCTAAAATCTCCAAAAAAATAAATAATACTTAACTGATAAGATAATCAGTATAAACGACTAGTAATCTTTCAGATTAAGATACTAAAACTAAAATTAAAATAACAACGTAAAATTATTCCACTAAGAGTGGCACAAAATAAGCTTCAGTACCGGCAATTTCTTCTGGAGAAAAACGACAACCGACTGCAGAAGCTTGATCTCCAAGCATAAAACAAGATAATGTCAAACAGCCTTCTTTAGTACCGCTATCTACGGTATGAGTAAAGTGTTTCTGCTTGATGAACTCCTGATACATAACCTTTTGGCTGTCCCGACAAACTATATCATCATAGTTATCTACAAATTTCTCCATGTATAGTTCACCTTGATTTCCACGTTTTTGAACAACCTGAATATTTCGCCCTTCACGTCCCCAAATTTCTTTTTGAATATATAGCCCATCATCAAGGTTTGGGAAATCACTTTCAAAATAAGAAGGCGTCAAATAGCGTTTAATAATATCTCGCTCAGGTCCTGTAAAGAACTGGTTTGTTAAATATAAGGCATATACCAAGGACATAAACGATTTATTCTGCAGAATAATCGTCTCTGGTGGATTAAATAGATTAAAGCGGTATTCATTATATAAATCTAAAAACATTTCACCTAATGGTTCACCATCTGCTGTAGTTTCATCAATCAATAGTTCCATAGGATGTAAACGATACAGGTTTGCTGCATGACTACCATCAGATAACAGAATACCATCATCATCAATGACCATATCATAAAAGGATAAGAATCGAATATCTGCTTCTGGACATGCTGATTTCATAGCATGTAAGAGAAACTGTGTAGTTCCATAGTCCTCTAAATAATCATGAAAGCACCCGAAAACAAAGGGTTCTATTTCATTATCAGTCATCATATTATGATGTTTATTAGTCACACTATATTTTTTACGAGACGTTCCTTCATATACGCGTTTCAAAAAACGCTCAAGTTCATTATAAGCATCTATATTAGGATCTACTTTATCGAAATATCGTGCCGCTACACCATTAGCATAATAGCTTTCAATCAGAAAGCAGGGTGTATCCGCATTAATCTCTACCATGCGCAATTGTCTTCTATCATCAAGGACAAAGTCAAATCGAGATAACCATGTAGGTAAGCCCAATGGATTCCCACGATGTAAATAAGGAATCAAATTTTCTGGCATATCCATATTGAGTGCAAACTCATTAGGTGCCTGTTGAAATACCTTGGCGGCTTTACAAAATATCTGAAACAACATGCGCGACGCATGTCGTATTTCATCATAAAAATCAGCTGAAAAAGATTGTGCAGAAAGCGCAGGATACCTATCAGCATAGCCCTCATAATCCACAAAAGGCAATATATTCGTATCAAGTTCATCTATATACGATTTCATAATATCGGCCTCCATTAGGAACTACTAGAACGCACTCCAGCACTACCAAATCCAGACTTTTGACCTATGGAGGACGCTTTACTACTTCTACGCTTTTCATAATCTAAATAAGTCCTTCGGCCCAAAGAACTATGCACATTTGAACCAGATGCCGTATATGGTGTCGTTTCTTCATACGGTTTTAATGGGGCTGCCACACGATATGTCATGGTTCGTCCATCCATACGCGCTGTAGGTGGATTAAATCCATAAAACATATAGTAGCCTGCTGCAATACTAGGTAAAAGCCCTGCTAAACCAGCATCCCATACTAAATTTCCACTGGTATCGCGGTGAAAGGTAACAGACCGATTGTCGTCATATAAAGCCGTCTCTTTACCATCTCCATGGTTTAATAGAGAATAACGATTACCTTGATTATCCTTTAATCGGACTTCCCCATCATTTGCTTTGGGATAGATTTTATCACATACAACATAAGCAATGTCATTCCAGTATGAGGACACACCAACAAGTCCCGCCACAGCGGCAAAGGCACTCGTTATGTATATAGTTTTCTTACTTGGCTTATACATAGGACACTCCCTTAGTGCACAGCACCACTAACAACGAGAGCAAGACCTACAAAGATACCAAATACGAGGATACCCGCTGCCGTATTACCACGCATAATCTCTTCAGATAAATTATATTTTCGATGCCATAAATTAATAAACATATAGCCGGTTACAAACAATATAATACCTAAAATAGCATATACGATACTGGCCACAACACCGTGCAATAAAGATGTATCAGCTGTAGTCACTACAGGAGACATAATAACAGCTCGCAAAATCTCACCAATTCCGATAAATGAACCTGCTGAGAGCCATGCTACAGCACAGTTACCACGTTTAATTTCTTCACTGAATTTGCCAGGTACAAAGAAATCAATAACAGTATTAGCTGTTAACATTAGGAAAATTCCAAAGCAAGCATAAAAAATCGTCAATAATACATCAGGAATATAAATCATGATAAACCTCCTAAGATTGTTCCTTTATTTTCATAGTTAACGGTTATATGGACTAGCCGCATTATGATTATATCCGTTATAGAATTTATCGCGTCCCCCACTATCCTTTTGGCGAACCATATAGGCATAGGAATCAAGTACATGGGACTTTCGCATTGTGCCATTAATAATATCTAGATCCTCTTGTGTCAACTTTCCTGGCTCACACACCTTAACTCGGGTTTGACCGTCCGTATTTGTAATAATATAGGCGGACTTAGCATCATAGAATACAATGACTTCACGACCCTCTTGTAGGTCATCACCTTCATTTCTAATCTCTCCGTCTAAAGATTCGATTAAATCTAAGGCTGTACTTACAGGATCTAAACTGGAAGTATATATATATTCATTCTCCGAATCCGTCTTAGTATAATACACGGATGTATCGTGCATATGCTCCTTTGCAGTGTATGGGAATCCGAATGTAGCACGTACGTCATGCCAAGACATATCGCCCTCCCAGCTAATAAGGCACATAAAAAATAATGCACCGACCCCTATAGCACTAGCAACTCCTTCAAAGCGTTTTTTCAAACGTTGATTCCGTTTCTTTTTACTAATAGCGTTAGCTGCCGTATCATTACAGAGACGAATATTCCTCAAAGGAACACGTGCCCCTTCGGCGAACATCTTCTCACCTTTAAACCAGTTTTCTTCAAAGAATACACTAGCACCGCCTTCACAAGGCAATTGATATTCCTTATAGCCAGCCCTGTCACCTACGGAAGCACCACTATCACCATCTACAGCCACAACCTTTTCTAAGCCAATTTGATGTAACGTAAAGCCCTTCGGTGCTCGTTTGCGATAGGATGTTCTAGATACAGTGCACCATTCATTATCATTGTATTCAATGGTGACCCATATATTATCAGACCCCTCAACATCCTCGAGGCCATATTCATGCCAATAATCACCAGGCGACTTTTGCATTGACGGCTTAGCTTTATAGGCCTGTTCTTGATCTGCTTTTGGAATAATCTCGTTATATTTAATTTTTTCAGTTATTACATAACGACTGCCCTGAACCTCAAGGACATCATAACAATTAAACTCCATAAATAACCTCGCTCGAATAGGCAAAATCATACGTGTCTTGCTCTATTCCCTCTCAAAAACGGAATTTAATGAAATTAAGCTTTAAAGTAACCTATCCGTTCATGAATAGTTTCATTCTTCACCTTTATGTCTTACAGACTCTTCCTCAACTATCTCTTTTAAAAGCTTAATTTCTTCTTTTGTTAATGGACGCTCTAATAAATCTGGACGTAACAACCGAGTTCTTTTAAGTGCTTCTTTTTGACGCCAAGTGGCAATATTTTTATGATGACCACTGCGCAAAACATCTGGAACAGCCCACCCTCTAAATTCTGGAGGCTTTGTATATTGCGGGCACTCCAAAAGAGACTCATAAAAAGAGTCCTCTTGTGCCCCACTAGCCGCGCCTAATACACCAGGTATCATGCGAGCCACTGCATCAGTAACTACCATGGCTGGCAACTCACCACCGGTTAATACATAATCACCAATAGAAATCGTTTCATCTACAAGATGTTTCTCTACGCGATAATCTACACCTTCATAGTGACCACAAATAAGGACCACTTGATCATAGCTAGCCAATTCACGAGCCTTCTCCTGAGTGAAAGGCTGTCCTGTAGGTCCCATAAAGATAATACGACGTCGTATACTTTCATTAGGATTACCAATAAGACTCATTTCATCACACATTTCATCTGTGGTATAAGTATCATTAATATCACTATCATATTGAGCAATAACGGATTCTACGGCTTCAAAAATAGGAGGTGCCATCATGAGCATACCAGCCCCGCCACCATATGGTGTGTCGTCTACTTGACCATGCTTATTATGGCTAAAATCTCGAGGATTCGTTACACCTACAGATAGACGTTTTGCCTCGATAGCTCGTTTTATGATGGAATGATTAAAAAACGCATCAAAAAACTCTGGAAATAAAGATACAATATCAATACGCATAAACCGTCCCCTGTACTTATTAACTCACATTAACTCATTAGTATTATCTATATATAGCTATATTATATACCTTTTACGATAATATACCTATATGTAGATAAAACAAAACCGCCCAAAGGATTATATCCATTCAGGCGGATCTACGATCATCAATTTATTTTCCACATCGATGTCTTTAACGACCTCTTCAATGGCTGCAAATAATTGATCTGGTTCCCCATCTTTAGAGACCACATAGACATCATTAGCACCTGGTTGTAATACATCAGTAACTATGCCAAGCACATTACCCATAGTATCTTGTACCTCAAGGCCAATGATATCAAAGATATAATAGCGACCTTCTGGCAATTCCACTAAATCTTCACGGCGCACTTGAATTTCTTTCTTACTCAATAATTCAGCCGTATTACGATCAGGAATTCCCTTAAAGGATGCTAATACAAATTGTTTGTGAAATCGTGCGGATGCAACGTGGTATTCTTTACCATCGATGTAACAGGCATCCATATGCATAAACCGTTCTGGAAAATCGGTTTGAGGCATAATACGAAGATCACCCCGCACGCCGTGCGGGGCGATGATAACACCTATTGTGATGAAATCGTTATGTTTCATTATTGACGAAACGCAACGATCTTACCGTCTTCTAATAGGATTTCAGCGCCCATCAAGGCATCCAAATTATCCCCGATTTTAACGGTAACTGTTTGCTCTAATGTACCTTGAGGAATTTCAGTTCCTAAAGACAACTCCTTAGCATCCTTCAATTTAGCTGTTACTTCTTCTTTGAAAGCCAAGCGTTTATTTTTTTCTTCGTCGATTTGTTGACGAATAGCCGTGAGACTTGTAGCATCAACTTTAGCTGCATCAGCCAAAATACGTTGAGCTTGGAACTCAATTGCTTCCAAATCTTTATTCACCATATCAAGACGAGTTTCAAGATCGGAAACAATTTTCGCTTTCAAGTCATCTGTTACTTTTGCTTTTACTGCTACAGGGACACGTAATGTCATTTCTTCCATTGGAATACTCCCTTTTAAACAATATCAACAGATATCTTTTTGTTCTCTTTAATAGCCGCCGCTTTCACCACAGAGCGAATCGCTTTAGCAATTCTACCTTGCTTTCCGATGACTTTACCCATATCCTCTGGGGCTACATGAAGTTCATAAACTTCCACATTCCCCTTTTGGACCATGGTAACAGAAACGGCATCAGGCTGCTTCACTAATGATTTCGCAATTAATGAAATTAATTCTATCATCACAGTATGCCTCTCTATTAATTACTTTTTAGCGTCTGCAAATTTTTGCATAACGCCTTGTTTTTTGAACAAGGAGCGAACAGTGTCAGTAGGCTGAGCACCTTTAGCTAACCAAGCCAAAGCTTTTTCTTCGTCTACATTAACGATAGCTGGTTGTTTAGTAGCATCATATTGACCAATTGTGTCAACAGGACGACCTTCACGTGGAGCACGTGCGTCAGCAACTACGATACGGTAGAAAGGAGCTTTTTTAGCACCTAAACGAGTCAAACGAATTTTTAACATTGTGAAATTCACCTCCTTATACTGATGTGGATGGACAAGTTCAGCGCCCCTGCCCATGTATTACATAAACGGTAATTTAGGCATTCCAGGGAAGCCGCCCTTACCGCCACGTAAACCTTGCATGCGCTTCATCATCTTCCGCGCTTCTTCAAATTGTTTCAACAAGCGATTTACATCTTGGACCTGTGTACCAGAACCTAATGCAATACGCTTACGGCGAGAACCATTAAGAATACTTGGATTTTCTCGCTCTGCCGCCGTCATGGATGTAATGATAGCCTCAATACGACGCACCTCTTTACTATTCAAATCAAGGTCCTTTAATTGATCCTTAATTTGTCCCATGCCTGGCAACATGCCAATAATATTTTGTAATGGCCCTAACTTTCGCACCTGGTTCATCTGTTTTAAGAAGTCATCCAAGGTGAAATTGTTTTTCGCCATTTTCTTTGCCATTTCACGAGCTTCTTCTTCATCAATGGCGCCTTGTACATTTTCAATCAATGTTTTAAAGTCGCCCAAATCGAGAATACGAGAAGCCATGCGGTCTGGATAGAATACATCAAAGCCATCCATTTTTTCGCTCACACCAGTGAACTTAATTGGCAAGCCTGTTACAGCTTTGATGGATAATGCGGCACCACCGCGCGCATCACCATCGAGTTTAGTAAGGATAACACCATCAACACCTAATTTTTCGTTAAAGGTTTGAGCGGTTGTTACTGCATCTTGACCGATCATAGAATCTACAACGAGCAGAATTTCATGAGGTCGAACAGCAGCTTTGATGTTTGACAACTCATCCATGAGGACTTCGTCTATAGCCAAACGTCCTGCGGTATCGATGATAACAACATCTTTCAGCATATGCGTGCTTTGCTCTACGGCACGACGCGCAATATCTACTGGATTCACACCAGGTGTTTCATCGGCAAATACAGGAATATCAATTTGCTTACCTACAACTTGCAACTGAGTAATCGCAGCTGGACGATATACGTCGGCAGCGACAAGCATCGGACGTTTACCTTGTTTGCGTAAGTATACAGCTAGTTTACCAGCTGTTGTAGTCTTACCAGCACCTTGCAAACCAACGAGCATAATAATTGTTGGTGGCTTGCTAGAAATCATGATACGACTTTGCGTACCACCCAAGAGAGCCGTTAACTCATCATTTACGATTTTAATAACCGTTTGGGCTGGA
Source organism: Veillonella parvula (assembly GCF_036456085.1). Classification (NCBI taxonomy): domain Bacteria; kingdom Bacillati; phylum Bacillota; class Negativicutes; order Veillonellales; family Veillonellaceae; genus Veillonella; species Veillonella parvula. The sequence goes on from NZ_CP138632.1 coordinate 908,992, forward strand.
TTCAAGGATCCGAACACCTCTTCACCAAGGGCCTTTTCCTTAATGGACTTAACAAAGTCCTTTGCTACCATAAAGTTAACGTCAGCTTCTAATAAAGCTGTACGTACCTGACGCAACGCAAGATTGACATCATCTTCTGTAATTTTGCCCTTCCCTTTTAAGGATTGAAAGGCTTCTTGCAGTTTTTCTGACAAGCTATCAAATGCCATAATATCCCTCCATTTGCGCCAATACTTGTTGCACCTTGGTTTCGGCTAACACCTCTTTAGGCAATGTTGCTTTCAACTGTGAAAGCAAGCCTTCCCGTTGTTCATATTGTGCCACCAAGTGCAATTTAGATTCGTAATCATTTAAAATGTGTCGAGCACGCTGTAAGTTATCGTGTACAGCCTGTCGTGATACGCCTAATTCCTCAGCAATCTCGCCAAGGGACATATCATCTTCGTGGTGAAGTTGTAAGGACATGCGTTGCTTGTCCGTCAACAATGGCCCATAGAAATCTAAGAGCAAACTTATGAGTACTCGTTCTTCCATTTCGCCACCTCCATCACTGTCAAGTCATATTACTTTACATATACTACCGTACATAAAGAAATGTGTCAAGTAGAAATACTTAACACACTTAATTTATTGCTATAATACATATAAATCACAGTTATACAAGCTATCTCATCCTCTTAAATGAACCAAAAACCATAAACTAATTAACTACCTTAACATAATCATTCTAGACAAATTTAATTCATAATCAATGATAATTATTTCTAATTTCTAATTTCTAATTTCTACTTTTATATCTATAATAATATGCTATAATATCAATATCTAATATTTTCAATATAAAAAAACAGGAGGTATTATATGAATACCAAACAATATGACATTATCGTCTTAGGTTTCGGCAAGGCTGGTAAAACATTAGCCGCAAAATTTGGCTCTATGGGCAAATCCGTAGCCATGATTGAAGAAAATCCACTAATGTACGGTGGTACATGTATTAATATCGCATGTATCCCTACTAAGACGATGATCATTGCCGCGTCAAAAGGCTTATCATACGATCAAGTATTAAACCAACGTGAAGTTGTTACATCTCGCTTACGCAATAAAAACTTCGGTATGTTAGATACAAATGAACATGTCGATGTCTATACTGGACATGGTGCATTTATTAGCAATAAAGAAATCGCCGTTACCGCTGGCGAGGATAAGATTATATTATCTGCTGACACTATCGTTATAAACACTGGCGCTGTAGCGATTAAACCTAATATTTCTGGCATTGATACAGCTACAGGTTTCTATAATAGTACAGAAATTCAACAATTACCTACTCAACCTAGTACATTAGGTGTTATCGGCGCTGGTCCTATCGGTCTTGAATTTGCAAGTCTATATGCAAAACTTGGTGCTAAGGTAACTGTATTCAACATCGAATCTAGCATCTTAAAACGCGAAGAACCTATCGTTCAAGAGCTAGCTACTGAGTACTTAACTGAACAAGGCATTACCATTCTTAATAATGTAACATTAGACTCTGTATCCAATGATGACAACAAACCAGTTATCAAAGCTAATAATCAAAACTATACATTTGATGCTGTTCTATACGCTACAGGTCGCAAAGCCAATACAGCTAATATCGGTTTAGAACATACTGATATCGCTACTAACGAACGCGGTGCTATTGTAGTTAATGATACTTGTGAAAGCTCCGTTCCTGGTGTATACGCAGTCGGCGATGTAAACGGTGGTCCTCAATTCACATATGTATCTCTTGATGACTTCCGTATCGTATTTGGTGCACTTACAGGCAGCGGCCACTATACCTTAAAAGATCGTAAAAATATACCTTATACTACCTTCCTAACACCTCCACTTTCTCGGGTAGGTCTTACAGAAGAAGATGCAATCAACCAAGGATATACGATTAAAACCAAGGAAATGCTCGTAGCTACCATGCCAAGAGCCCACGTAAACGACTATTTAAAAGGTGCTTTTAAAATCGTTGTAGATGCAGAAAACGATTTAATCCTCGGTGCTACACTCTATTCCCAAGGTGCTGAAGAATTGATTAACTTGATTAAAATGGCTATGGATAACAACATTCCATATACATATTTCAAAAATCAAATCTTCACACACCCTACAATGGCAGAAAACCTAAATGACTTGTGTAATTTCTAATAGCTTAATAGCTAATACAAACACTAGTCTAAATTAATAACCTAACACAAAAGCCTTTAGACACTAAACTAATTTAGCATCTAAAGGCTTTTGTATGTAATGAAAAGGCAGTTATATATAAGTGTATTAGGTCATTATAAATATATTAGATTATTATAGATATTTTACCATTATCTGCCTAAAACATTATATAAATTAATTTTTAGTAAACAATCTGCGTACTATCGTTTGTAATTTAGGTGTTAATATAATTGCTACTACAATGCCTGCGGCACTTGTAATCAAGGAGTATTGAATTTTGCTAGCCGCAACGACCGCACTTTCAAGAACAAACCACCACGCAAGGAAGTAGCCTAAAGCTGTCCAAATAGCACCAATAATAAGGGCTACTAAAATACGACCAAAGGATGCCGTTGGTTTTGTAATAGAGGGTGGCAAATAGCCTGCAGTCATACCACCTACGATAAGTCCTGCAATGCCTTTAATAAAGAAAGAGAATACGATATACTGCGTATGACCACCAAAGAGATCAAATAGTGCAGATCCAATTGCCGCACCTAAGCCGCCATATAATCCACCAAAGAGGATAGATGTTGTAAAGAGTGCAGCAGATCCTAAATGAACCATAGCGCCACCTGGTATTTCAATGCGAATTGTAGTAGCCACTGCACATAACGCGGCAATAAAGCCAATATAGACAATGTCTCGAGTACTTAATTTCATAATCATGAACCTCTCTTTTAAATCAATCACTATATTCAGTATAACAAATCATAAGCCGTCTAAAAACACCATTATCGTAGGAATTAAATATCCATTTCACGTCTCAATACAAGATATAAATATATACTTAACTATATGTCTGTAGATATAATAAAGCACCTATACCTCTGTATAGGTGCTTTATAGTATTCAATTATATGTATAATCTTAAATTTTAGCTCGTTTCAAACGAAGTGAATTACTTACGACTGTAACAGAGCTAAATGCCATCGCTGTACCAGCAATCATAGGATTTAACGCACCGATAGCGGCCAAAGGAATGCCAATACAGTTAAAGATCAATGCCCAGAATAGGTTTTGTTTAATGTTGGTCATTGTCTTACGGCTGAGGCGTACAGCTTGTACCAGTGTATGCAAATCATTACGTACGAGGACGATATCGGCTGCTTCTACCGCAATATCTGTACCACTACCGATGGCAAAACCAATATCTGCCGTAACAAGCGCCGGAGCATCATTGATACCGTCACCAACCATCCCCACTACAAGACCTTTATCTTGCAATTCTTTTACCTTGCTAGCCTTGTCTTGAGGCAATACTTCAGCTATAACATGAGAGATACCCGCTTGTTTAGCAATATATTGAGCAGTTCGACGATTATCACCAGTAAGCATCCATACATCAATACCTTGAGCATGTAACTCTTTTACAACCTCAATAGTTTCTGGACGTAATTCATCTTCTACAGCCCACAAAGCACTAACAACTCCATCTACAGCTAGAACAGATACAGAAGCACCTTGTTCTTCAAATTGTAAAATATCTTCTTGAACCGCAGTTAAATCATAACCTAGTTCGTTCATCCAACGACTGTGCCCAAGTTGTATGGATACGCCTTGGTAGGCACCTTGTAACCCTTTACCTGGTACATCAGCGAAACTTTCAAGTTCAACAGCTTTACCTTTGTAGCCCTGATCTTCACCGTAGTAAACCATAGCCTTTGCAATCGGATGAGATGTGCCACTTTCAAGAGCCATCATAATAGACATATTCGTACTTTCATCACCATTGTAATTTTTAAAAGCCGTCACATCCAATACACCCTGTGTAAGGGTACCGGTTTTATCCATAACAATGGCATCGAGCTTACCCGCCTTTTCAAGATATTCTGCACTCTTGATGAGCACGCCGTGTTCCGCACCAAGTCCAGACCCAACCATGATAGATGTTGGAGTAGCAAGGCCAAGCGCACAAGGACATGCGATAACAAGTACCGCTGTTGCGTTAATGAGAGCAACGTTAATAGAATCTCCCATAATGAAGTACCATACGAGACCTGTCAAAACAGCAAGTCCAATAACAGTCGGTACGAAATATTGAGCCACGATATCTGCAATGCGTTGAATACTAGCCTTAGAGGTTTGTGCCTCTTCGACAACCTTGATGATTTGAGATAACATCGTATCGGAACCGATACGCTTTGCTTCCATGGTAAAAGCACCACTTAGATTTATAGTAGCACCAATAACTTCAGAGCCAACTTGCTTTTCAACTGGTAAGCTTTCACCGGTCAGCATAGCCTCGTCTACTGTGGAATACCCCTCAGTAATTGTACCATCAACAGGGATTTTTTCGCCTGCACGAACTTGTAAAATATCACCCGCTACCACCTTAGATGTAGGGATATCAATAAATTCTCCATCACGCAACACATGAGCTGTTGCGGGTTGTAAGGCAATCAACTTTTGAAGTGCTTCAGAGGTACGCCCCTTCGCAATTTCTTCTAATAGCTTACCAAGAAGGATAAATGTAATGAGCCACGCAGAGGTTTCAAAATATATTCCATGAGGGCCTAATTCAGGGTGAAATTGCCAGTTATAAATACTGAATAGATAGGCTACCGTCGTGCCCATTACTACGAGCACATCCATCGTAAGTGCTCCATTTTTCACTGCACTCCAGGCACTCTTATAGAACATGAGACCAGGACCGAACTGAGCAATAGTAGCAAGAACAAACTCTACCCATACAGGCAATGCCTGAATACCAAATCGATGTAACGTCATATTAATCATCATCGGTACTGCCATACAAGCGGCAATAATAAGGCGTGTAATATGAGGTTTTAAGTTAACCTTTTCTATTTCTTGCTTTGTTTCGTCTGCTTCTGCAGCACCAAAGCCGATATTCGTAATGGCATCAATAATCTGTTGTGAGTCTACAGTAGCCCCGTCTTTATATTCAACGCTCCCCTTTCGAGTTAAGAGGTTAACCTTAACAGATTCTACGCCATCAACTTTAGAAACAACGTTTTCAACACGTTTTACACAGGCTGCACAGTGCATACCTGTAATATCAAATTCTTGTTTTTTTACGCTCATATTCACAGGCCTTTCTACTCTGTAGATATATCTTATCTTACAACTTACTATATTATTACAAATTCGTACTATATTTTGTATTTATGTACTTAAATATATGTCTAAACATCTATCTATAAAAAGCTATATATCCTATTGTAAATAAAATAGCCATAAACAAGTTCACTAAGAATGTTTCAATATATTTTAAAACTTCAATATATGAACATATTACATGACTAACTACTCATATATCTACATTTAATAATAACATAAATTCTCATTACGTCAATATCCTACCAAATATAGAGGCTATTTCTTTTTTATAAGGGAATTAACCGCTTTTACCTATACATAGCCTTCATAAATAGATTATAATAAAGTGATGATGAATAAACATAAACTTTGATTCCAAAGGAGGTGAATATATGTCTGAATCAGTAAGCCCTACAGTGGAATTTACTTCGGTAGCAAAGGAATTTCGCCATGAATATGTTGTTGAAAAATCACGGTTTATAACAACAGTATATCCTTGCAAGACTGAAGAGGAAGTCCAAACCTTTATAAGCCGCATCAATAAAGAATTCTGGGATGCGCGCCATAACTGCACAGCCTATACATTAGGCCCACAGCAAGAACAACAACGATCTTCCGATAATGGAGAACCATCAGGCACAGCAGGTAAACCAATGCTAGAAGTACTCAAAAAGACTGGTATTACCAATGTAGCCGTCGTCGTAACACGTTATTTTGGAGGCATTAAATTGGGCGCTGGTGGCTTGATTCGGGCCTATTCACACTCCGTTGCGGAAACCTTACGTCTTGCGCCTAAAGAACTACATACAACACGAACTCGGCTACAAGCAAAGATTGACTATTCACTGTATGGAGCAGTAGAAAGATATGTACAGGATGAAAAATTACACTATGAAGCAAGCTTTGGTGAATATGTAGACATAACAATCCTAATACCACCTACTGATGTAGAGCGCATACAAAAAGAGCTCCAAGACATAAGTCATGGAGCTGCTACTTGTAATGTATTAGATTCTATTGAGGTGGTACTACCACTAGATAAATAATCTAGTTAGTAGATTCCAAACTTTTAATTGCCGTTATTAACTAAACCGGCTATACCTTGACCGAGTTCACGACGTTTTTCCTTAGTCATAGGATAAGGCCATACTCGTTCTAATTGTTTTTTCCGGCTAATTTTATTACGAGCCGTCATTAATCTACGTGCTTCCCAATTACGAATTGCTCGACTTAATGTTCTTTTTACCACGCCCATAGTAGTACCTACTTTCTTAACTATTGTTATATATCAAAATTTGTGATAAGTATAGAAAGATAATTTAAAACTTAATTTACTTTCTATTACTTTGTTGAATTTAGTATATATAGCATTTTATTAAATGTGAAATGACCGTTACTTAGTTCGTTATAATTTTTATTTATCATATTATGTGTATAATAGGGAGATTCTATGGATACATCTTACTACCACAATTTTATTACCCTTGTTCAAACGGGCAATATGACACAGGCCGCAGAGATTCTTCATATTACACAACCAGCGTTAAGTAAGCAGTTGAAATATTTAGAGGCTGAATTTGGGGCTCAATTAATCAACATTAAACGCGGCCAACGAGGATCAAACTTGCAATTAACAGATGCTGGTAAAATCTTCTATGAAAAAGCACAACAACTTTGCTCTATTGAAGAATCTACATATAATGCTGTACAACAATTGAATTCACGCATTGAAGGTACTTTACGCATTGCGACGTCTGCATCTCGTTCAACGCCAATCGTACAGCAATATTTACCAGCTTTTTCCATGAAATATCCATCTGTCCATTTTGAAATTTATGAAGGACTTATGACAAATGTAGTGACCCAACTCATCAACGGTAGCGCCGAATTAGGTATCGCCAATATTCAAATGGTAGATATCGATAAATTCGATATTCTGCTTACCCAAGAAGAGCATTTATACGCTATTTTCCGCCGTGATGTATTCTGGACAGATCGTGAGCATGATACCATCACGTGGGAAGACATAAAAAAATGTCCTCTATCCCTTTCTGGTGGCTCTGTCCGAATGATTATGCAATCTAGCTTAACAGATATGGAGCAACTTAATGCGGTAGCTATCACCACAACTAAAAGCTCAGCTATTGAGTGGGCCTCTTCTGGACGTACAGTTTCTTTAGTCCCAATGGACGCTAAGGAACTCATCAATCATCGCAAAATGGCCCGCATCAAATTACCAGAATTCTCGGGGGATTTCAAAAAAGCTTTTATCACACTTAAAGGCCATGCACTTTCCCCAGTAGCACAGCAATTTATTGACTTCTACAAAGCATATGTATAATCATAATTATACATATTATTACCATACTATGACATTAACAGTCTATATAATTGGCATCTATGTAATTATAGACCCCAATTCAATACATAAGAAAAGACCTAGTACTAAATGTACTAGGTCTTTTTGTATCATATCCTATATAACGACAATTCTTATGGTTGTTTAAGCTCGCCGTATATATGATTCTGTTATACTTGATGAACAGCACCTACAATATCAGTGATGCTGTTAAGATTATATTGTTCTACATATTCGCTCATTTCACGGGCAATACGTGAAATTGCTGTTGGATCTACCATCGTAGCTGTACCAACTTGAACGGCTTGCGCCCCTGCCATCATAAATTCGATAGCATCTGTGCCAGTCATGATACCACCAAGACCAATAATAGGAATAGTTACCCCTTTATAAACTTGGTGCACCATGCGAAGAGCCACGGGTTTTACGGCTGGGCCGGATAATCCACCATAAGTGTTCCCCAATACAGGCTTGCGACGGTGAATATCTATAGCCATGCCCAACAAGGTATTAATTAGACTTACTCCATTACCACCGCCTGCTTCAACAGCCTTTGCGATTTCTACAATGTCTGTTACATTTGGTGAAAGCTTAACGATAACAGGTTTATCCGTTACCTTACGAACCGCTTTAGTTACCGATTCAACAACCTTTGGATCTACACCAAAAGCCATGCCTTCACATTCTACATTTGGGCAAGATACGTTGACTTCTAACCCTGCAATGCCATCTACAGATAATGTCTCTGCCATCCAAGCAAACTCATCAATTGTGCCCGCAGACATATTCGCTAGCAATGGTACATCATATTTCTTAAGCTCTGGTAGAATTTCTCTAACAAAATGTTCAGCTCCAGGATTTTCAAGGCCAATGCAGTTCAATACGCCAGATGGTGTTTCTGCAATACGAGTTCCAGGGTTTCCGTGACGCCCCTTAGGTGTTAAACCTTTTACGGAGATAGCTCCTATCTCATTGCTAAGATCTAAATACCCAGCATACTCAGGGCCATTGCCAAAGGTGCCAGATGCGGCGATAATAGGATTTTTCATCTTAATCCCGCAATAATCAATGGCAAGCTTTGGATTTGGCGTAACGGTGTTATTTAAATCGCGTTCATGCATTAAAAGAACACCTCCTCAGCGGGGAATACAGGACCATCCTTACAAACTTTATAGCGTTTACCTTCTGCACCATCACAAGCACAGCCTAAACAACCTCCAGTACCACAGCCCATACGCTCCTCAAGAGAAACTTGGCAAGGCACATTCAGTTCTTTAGCCACTTGAGCTACGCCTTTCATCATCGGCGTAGGACCACAAGTCATGACAGAAGTAAAGGAATTAGCATTAATTAGGTCAGGCATAATAGCCGTAGGGAAACCTTTTGTGCCCACACTACCATCATCAGTAGTGATGTGGACTTGAACAGGTGTATCTTTAAATAAATCTGCCCAGAAGGTTTCGCTTTCATTTCTAAAGCCCAAAATAACTTGTGCTTCTTCACCTTCTTTCAAATGAGATGCGATACATAGCATCGGTGCAATACCAACGCCACCGCCAATGAGAAGCATATTATTAGATGTTACAAACGGTTCGCCCAAAGGGCCTAAACAATCTAATGTATCGCCAGGTACGAGATGTGTCATAATCTCAGTCCCCTTACCTACGACGCGATACAAAAGGGTAATCGTACCCTTTCGGGCATCAAATCCAGCATAGCTAATAGGGCGGCGCAATAATGGCGCCGTAGAGTCCGCTACGCGAACATTACAAAACTGTCCTACCTTTGCTTCTACTGCTTGTTTTGGTGCGTGAATATCCATAATCCACACATCAGAGCCTATTTGCTCATTGCGAACGACTTCGCCCTGTTCTACATAGCCACTCATGGTTATTACTCCAATTCAAAATCTTGTAACGCTTCTACAGAGTAGTTAGCATCATCTTTACGATTCGCCACAACACGCAATACTTCCCGTGCTGTATCAAGACTTGTTAAGCAAGGTGTACCCATTTCTACAGCGAGACGACGTAATTGGAAGCCTTCGCGTTCAGGACGTTTACCTGCAGTCAATGTATTAAGTACAAGATCGACCTTGTCTTGACGAATGTGGTCAGCACAGTTGTCATCCCCTTCAGAGATTTTATTAACCACCTTACAATCAACACCGTGTTCGATAAAGTATTTACCTGTACCACCAGTTGCTTCAATATGATAACCAAGATCGATGAACCCTTTTGCAAGTTCACAAGCTTCTGCTTTATCACGGTCTGCTACTGTCATGAGAATTGTACCATCCTCTGGAATACGCATGTTTGCACCATTGATAGCTTTGAATAAAGCTTCAGAATATGTACGACCAATCCCCATAACTTCGCCAGTAGATTTCATTTCAGGTCCAAGGGCGATTTCCACAAGCCCCATTTTGGAGAAGGAGAATACAGGTGCTTTTACAGCTACATAAGGTTTATTAGGTACAAGACCAAGTGGCAAGCCCAAATCTATTAAGCTTTCACCAAGCGCAATGCGTGTTGCACATTCCACCATGTTAATACCTGTTACCTTAGAAATGAATGGCACGGTACGGCTAGAACGAGGGTTAACTTCGATTACATTAAGTTCACCATCAGCCACGATGTATTGAATGTTAAGCACACCTTTAACATTAAGACCTACTGCAATACGACGTGTATAGTCAACAATTTGATCAATCAATTCTTGACTCAAGTGTTGAGCTGGGTAAACGGCCATGGAGTCACCAGAGTGAACACCGGCACGTTCGATTTGTTCCATAATACCAGGGATACATACATCAGTACCGTCGGAAATAGCATCAACCTCTACCTCCATACCAACCATGTAACGGTCGATAAGAACAGGATGCTCCTTAGATGCTACTACGGCTTCCTTCATGTATACATCAAGCTCTTTATCATTGTATACGATTTCCATCGCACGCCCCCCCAATACATAGGAAGGACGAACGATTAATGGGTATTTTAACTTTTTAGCTGCTTCTTGTGCTTCTTCATCAGAGGTTACCAGAGCACCTACTGGACGAGGAATGCCAAGTTTCGCCAACAATTCATCAAAGCGTTCACGGTCTTCTGCCATATCGATGCTATCCACGGATGTACCAAGAATTTTTACACCGCGCTTAGCCAATGGGCCTGCCAAGTTAATCGCTGTTTGTCCACCGAATTGAGCGATAACGCCAACTGGCTGTTCTTTATCAATGATTTCCATAACATCGTCCACAGTCAATGGCTCAAAGTATAAAGAATCAGAAATATCAAAGTCTGTAGAAACTGTTTCTGGGTTGTTATTAATCATAATGGATTGGTAACCCGCTTTACGAAGGGCCCAAGAGGAATGTACGGAACAGTAATCGAACTCTACGCCTTGACCGATACGGATTGGACCGGAACCAAGTACCACTACGGATTTATCGCCTAATGGACGAACCTCATCCTCTTGTGCATACGCACTGTAGTAATAAGGTGTTTTAGATTCAAATTCAGCTGCGCAAGTATCTACGTATTTATATGTTGGAAGAATATTCCATTCTTTACGTTTTGCACGAACATCTTCTACAGTTGTATTAGCATAACGAGCGATAACAGAATCAGTGAAGGAATAACGTTTTGCTTTGCGCAATACATCTTCTGTTAAGCCCTGTTCAGCCAATGCTTTTTCTACATTAACAATGTTTTTGATTTTTTCAATAAAGAATGTATCAATTTTTGTAATATAGTGGATTTTTTCTACACTAATCCCCTTGCGAAGAGCTTCTGCCACAACATAGATACGTTCATCATCTACTAAGTGTAAACGTTCGATAAGCTGTTCCATGGATTCATGGGCGATTTTCTTAAGCTCAATATGGTCTAAACCGATCTCCAAGGAACGAATTGCTTTTAACAAAGACCCTTCTAAAGAGCGGTCGATAGCCATAACTTCGCCAGTAGCCTTCATTTGAGTGCCCAATGTGCGGTCCGCCAAATTGAATTTTTCAAATGGCCAACGTGGGAACTTCGTTACTACATAGTCGAGTGTAGGCTCGAAGCATGCTTTTGTTTCGCCTGTTACAGCATTTGTAATTTGATCCAATGTCATGCCTACTGCAATTTTTGCTGCTACCTTCGCAATTGGGTACCCAGTTGCTTTAGATGCCAATGCAGAGGAACGAGATACGCGAGGGTTTACTTCGATAACAATATATTCGTTGCTATTTGGATTCAAAGCGTATTGTACGTTACAACCGCCTTCGATTTTTAAATAACGGATAATCTCTACAGATGCGGTACGCAGCATTTGGTATTGAATATCGTTCAAGGTTTGGCTTGGTGCCACAACGATAGAATCCCCAGTATGCACACCAACAGGGTCAATATTTTCCATATTACATACGATGATGCAGTTATCTGCACTATCGCGCATTACTTCGTATTCAATCTCTTTCCAGCCTGCAACAGAACGTTCTGCTAGAATTTGGTGAATTGGTGAAAGTTTCAAACCACGACGTGTGATTTCATACATTTCATCTTCATTATGGGCAATACCTCCACCAGTACCGCCTAATGTGTATGCAGGACGGATGATAATAGGATACCCAATGCGATTAGCAAAGGTTACTGCTTCTTCAAGATCGTTAAAGATATCGGATTCAGGAACTGGTTGATTAATTTCCTTCATCGCTTCTTTGAAGAGTTCACGGTCTTCGGCTTGTTTAATAGCTTCAAGAGTTGTACCAAGAAGTTTTACACCATATTCTTCTAATACGCCAGCTTCAGACAATTGTACGGCCATATTAAGGCCTACTTGACCACCTAATGTAGCCAACAAGCCCCAAGGGCGTTCTTTTTTAATTACTTCTGTTACGAATTCAAAACTAATCGGTTCTACATATACGCGGTCTGCAATATCTGTATCAGTCATAATAGTAGCAGGGTTAGAGTTAACCAATACTACTTTATAACCCTCTTCTCGAAGGGAACGGCATGCTTGTGTGCCAGCATAGTCAAACTCTGCAGCTTGGCCGATAATAATTGGACCAGAACCAATTACAAGTACTTTTTTTGCTTCTGAGGTCATATTATTTTCCCTTTCTCATTAAGTCTTCAAATTCGTCAAATAAATATAGGTTATCAGTAGGTCCTGGGGATGCTTCTGGATGGTATTGTACGGAGAAGATTGGCAATTCTTTATGACGCATACCTTCTACGGTTCCATCATTTACACTACGATGTGTAATTTCTACAAAAGCTGGCAAAGAAGTATCATCTACCGCATAGCCATGATTTTGAGATGTAATATATACCCGACCAGTACGTAAATCTTGTACAGGATGGTTAGAACCACGGTGACCAAATTTCAATTTGAATGTAGTCCCACCATAGGCTTGTGCCAATACTTGATGCCCCATACAGATGCCAAAGATTGGTTTCTTACCAAACATCTTCTTTACTTCTTCTACTGCATAGCCAAGATCTTGAGGGTCTCCAGGGCCATTAGATAAAAAGATACCATCTGGATTTGCTGCCAACACATCTTCGGCCTTAGCATCTGCAGGAAATACAGTAAGACGACAGCCTGCAGCTTCTAGAGAGCGAAGGATATTTTCCTTTACACCATAATCCATTACCGCTACGTGGAATTCAGCATTTTTATCTCCACGCATACCTTGCCATTTTGTAGTTACACGCATAACTTGATCTGTTGGCAAGTCTTGTTTAAACAATTTTTGAATATCCTCCATAGGGTAATCAGAGCGTACTAGTACGCCCTTCATTACACCATGGTTACGAAGAACACGTGTAATTGCACGTGTATCTACATCATAAAGGCAAGGGATGCCGTGCAAACGAAGATACTCACTAAATAGGCCTTCATTTTGCCAGTTAGATGGAAAGTCACACAGTTCACCTACAATAAAACCTTTACAATATGGTTTAGGACCTTGAGTAATAGAATTTAAAGTACCATAATTACCAATTAAAGGATAGGTTAATGTAATAATTTGATCCGCATAGGATGGATCAGTCAAGATTTCTTGATACCCTGTCATACCTGTGTTAAATACAACTTCGCCTACCGTTGGGGCGCCACCTAATAAGGAACCTTCAAACACGGAACCATCTTCAAGAACTAACTTGCCTTTCATTATAAGACTACGCCCTCCTTCATAACAATTTTGCCATCAACTACTGTGAGTTTAGCTTTACCTGTAACAGTCATACCATCAAATGGGCTAACTTTACCTTTTGTATAGAATTTATTTCGATCTACTGTCCATTCTTCAGTCGTGGAGAATACGGTAATATCTGCTGGCTTGCCAACTTCAAGAACACCTGCATCAAGGTGCATCAACTCAGCTGGTCGAGTACTCATATAGTACACAACTTGATCGATGCTTAGTTTATCAGGACCATATGCATTAGTAATAACCGCCGCCAAAGATGTTTCGAGGCCACTGAAACCATTTGGTGCACAGCAGAATTCATGGTCTTTTTCTTCATATGCATGTGGTGCATGGTCTGTAATAATCGCATCGATTGTACCATCTTTCAAGCCTTCTAATAATGCTTGACGATGATCTTCAGAGCGAATTGGAGGAGCCATTTTGAATGCTGGGTTATATTCGCGTAGGTATTCATCTGTGAAAGATAAATGTTGGCTTGTAACTTCACATGTTACATTAAGGCCTTTAGCCTTCGCACGGCGCACCATATCTACAGTATTTTTACTACTTACGTGGGCGATATGGATATGACCACCTGTCATTTCAGATAACAAGATATCACGAGCAACAGCCAAATCTTCAGCTACTGCAGGACGACCAATAACACCTAATTCATAAGAAACAATACCTTCATGCATATGGCCATTTTTAGTCAATGTAATATCTTCTGCATGGTCGATAACCATTTTATTAAACATGGAGGAGTATTCTAAGGCACGACGCATAAATGCAGCATTTTCTACATAGTGACCATCATCGGAGAATGCTACTACACCAGCTTCTGCCATATCGCCCATTTCAGCAAGTTCCTTACCTTCTAGGCCTTTTGATACAGCGCCAATAAATTCTACTTTCACAACGCCAGTGAGTTCAGCCTGTTTTTGTAAACCTCTTACAAGTGCAGCATTATCTACAACTGGGTTAGTATTAGCCATAGTGACAACACGTGTGAAACCACCTGCAGCAGCCGCTTGTGTACCAGAGTGGAAATCTTCTTTAGCTTCTTGGCCTGGTTCGCGCAAATGTGTGTGAATATCGATAAGACCAGGTGCTACGATAAGCCCTGTTGCATCATAAACTTCAGCACCTTCAGCACTCAAGTTTTGACCGATGGCTGCAATTTTACCATCTTTTACGAGAACATCTGCTACTTCGTTTTGTTTTTTTGCCGGATTAACTACCGTACCATTTTTAATAAGCAAGCTCACTACCGTCACCTCCAATAATAGTTAAGTACAATACAGCCATACGTACAGCTACGCCATTACGTACCTGTTCTTGAATTACGGATTGATCAGAATATGCTACATCTGGTGCAATTTCAAGGCCGCGGTTCATAGGACCTGGATGCATTACCATTACATCATCTTTAGCTAATTTTAATACATCATTGTTAATACCAAAGATACGAGCATATTCTCTATTTGTAGGATACAATGCAGAATGAATGCGTTCTAATTGAATGCGAAGTACGTTAACTACATCTGCATCAGCCACTGCTTCACGAATATCATGGTGTACGGTAACACCTAATTTTTCAAATTCTGGATATACCATTGTACGAGGACCAGCTAGATGTACATCAGCCCCCATTTTTGTAAGGCCATAAATGTTGGAGCGTGCCACGCGACTATGCATTATATCGCCAAGGATAACCACCTTTAATCCTTCAATAGATTCCTTTTTCTCTAAGATAGAATACATGTCTAGTAATGCTTGTGTTGGATGCTCATGAGCGCCATCACCTGCGTTAATGATAATCGGATCTACGGCTTTCGTAGCGTATAAAGGTGCACCTTCTGCGCTGTGCCGCATTACGATAGCATCTGTACCCATGTAGGACATAGTTAATAATGTATCGCGGAAACTTTCACCTTTACCCATGGAAGATCCACTAGGAGAAAGATTGATTACGTCAGCCCCTAAGTATTTGCCGGCTAACTCAAAGGAACTACGGGTACGAGTACTTGGTTCCATAAAAAGGTTGATAATGGATTTCCCCTTTAATAGTGGAACCTTCTTGTCATCAGAAAGAACGATTTTCTTCATTTTCTTTGCCACATCTAAAATCAATTTGATTTCTTCAGGTGACACATTTTGCAAACCCAATAAATCTTTGCCTTTTAGGCTAACTTGTCCCATGATTTCCTCCTAACTCACGTAACAAAAAAGACCTTTTGCCCAGGGCAAAAGGTCAAATAGTTTGCACAAAGAAGCCCCTATGGGCACTTCAACTATATTCCTTTCTCAGCCTCTCTGGACTAAATTAAAAGGTATTGTATTATGCAATGGTCTCTCGTACCATATATGCATTTCTTTATTTATTGTACTGAATCCACCTTTGAAAGTCAATGTAAAACACAAAATTCATATGGATTTTAAAAAGAGGACAAGCATATAAAATTGCTTGTCCTCTCTATATTTAAACAGCTATTAATCCACTTCTATATCTTAAACTTTAATCTAAAATTTTTTTTAGAAATTAAGGGTCTTAACCTAATGGATATAATCTTGGTGGGTTTTCTTCATCATTTTGCTGTTCATTTTGTGGAGTATATGGCATTTGATCTTGTTGCGGCTCATTCGCTACAGGATCTATCTGCACATATTGCTGATTTGGCGACAATTGAGGTTGACGTTGCTCACGACGACGTGTATTTTGAGATGCAGTCGGTCTAGGTTTTGTCAACTCATCAATGGATACAGCATTTGGAATAGTTACATTTGATGTATCCCCATGAATATCATCAAGTTCACTGAAGGAAGGAGTCCTCTTAGATGCTTGAGCAGCCTTACGTTCGGCTTCAAGTTGTTGACGGGCAAGTTCTGCACGACGACGAGCACTCTCTTGTTGATCTCGGACACGTTGAATAGCTTCAGCACGCTCTTTTGCTTTACGCTCGATTTCAGCTTGAGCCAACGCTTGTTGACGAGCAGCTTCAGCTTTACGCTCTGCTTCTAGTTGTGCTTTATATCGTTCCTCAGCAATACGTCGTGCCTCTGCGGCTTGACGTTCTGCTTCAGCTCGTTCTGCAGCAAGTCGCTCTTGCTCTGCCTTACGAGCTTCCGCCACTATACGAGCCGCCTCTGCTTTACGAGCCTCTTCGGCACGTCTTGCTTCTTCTATGCGGCGAGCTTCTTCGGCTCTAAGCGCTTCTTCAGCACGTTTAGCCTCTGCAACAATTCGAGCTTCTTCTGCACGGCGCGCAGCTTCAAGACGTTCCTGTTCAGCTCTACGTTGTGCCTCAAGTCTAGCTGCTTCTGCTTTCCGAGCTTCTTCTGCTCTACGTGCTTCTGCTGCTAAACGAGCTTGTTCAGCTTTACGCGCTGCTTCAATTCGAGCTGCTTCAGCTTTGCGTGCGTCCTCTGCTCGTTTTGCTTCTGCTGCTACGCGAGCGGCCTCAGCTTTACGTTCCGCTTCAATTCGAGCTTCTTCTGCTCTACGCGCTTCCTCCGCACGACGAGCCTCTTCTGCTTTTCTTGCTGCTTCCATTTGTTGTGCTTCCAATGCAGCCTTAGCCTCTGCCGCTCTACGAGCGTCTTCTTGGCGCTTCGCTTCAAGAGCGGCTTGCTCGGCAGCACGTTGTGCTTCTAAAGCGGCTTTCGCTTCTGCTGCTTTACGAGCTTCTTCGGCACGTCTTGCTTCCAATGCTTCCTGCTCAGCTTTACGTTGTGCTTCTAAACGAACTCTAGCCTCAGCAGCCAAGCGTTCCTCTTCGGCCTTTTTGGCTTCTAAAGCAGCTTTTTCTGCTGCTCGTTGCGCTTCAAAGCGAGCCTTAGCTTCGGCCGCTTTTCTTTCTTCCTCCGCTTTGCGTGCGGCCTCAATACGAGCAGCTTCAATTCTACGTTCTTCTTCAAGGCGTTTTGCTTCCGCTGCTAGTCGAGCTTCTTCTGCTTTACGAGCCGCCGCTAGTCGATCCGCTTCCGCTTTTCTCGCTGCCTCGATACGTGCCATTTCAGCTTTACGAGCCGCTTCCGCCTTGCGAGCTTCCTCTGCTTTACGCTCTGCTTCGGCTTTTTCAGCCATCTTGCGCTCAATTTCAGCATGCTTGGCTTCTGCAGCCTTTCGAGACATTTCAGCTTTTTCTGCAGCTAGTCGAGCCTCTTCGGCTTTTTTACGAGCTAAGGCTTCTTTCTCGTCTTTTGCTTTTTTAAGTTGCGCTTCTTTTTTTACATCTGCTGCAGCTTTATCGCTTAACTTTTTAGTTTCTTCATGAGCAATTGTTTCTGCCCGTTTAGCTGGACTTTCAGCAGTAGATTTTTTAGTATCTACTGTACCTTTATCTCCATCTTTACCACCTACAGGACCTACAGGTATTTGTGTGCCCCCTTGAGTTGGGTGCCCTAAGATATCTTTAACATCTTTCGGTACATTAACAGCAATGGTTTGATGTTTTTGTGGATTTGCAAGAGATTCAGGAATCAACAAGAAACGAATTGGCAAATTCGATGCACCAGCTGGCATAAAGTTTAATGTTAATAAATCGCCCGCATTATAGTTCCCTAAAAGACGGCTATCTAATATAGTACCTTCCCCTAATGCGGAAATACCATCTGCACCACCAATGTGATAAGTCCGTGTATCGGTCTGTCCCCGTCTAGCACCTTGTTGATGCAATGCTTTTACCATAAAGGAACCAGAATAAGGTCCCCCAAGAGGGTTAAAATACAGTCTAAACGGTTCATTCCCCTTTGTAGGAATTTTTAACGTATACGATACGCCGTAGTTACCACGGTCACGAACAAATGCTTTATTTTGCATTTCATCTACACCATTGATAAACGTATCTTCGCGGTCATTACCAATTTCTACAAAGGCACCACCTAAAGCGGTATCGAATGGTGTAGTAACCTCCATATTACGTTTAGCACCAGTATAAGTACCGCGTAATTGTATTTCATCAATAGGAAGGTTTTTCACCCAATGTGACGCATCTACAGGGTCCATCCCCATAGGCAGCATCATAACACGCGCAAATATAGGCCCTTCTGTTTTAATATCTACAATACCCGTAAATAATGCATCTCGATTTACCGGTGTATTTTCTAAGTCACTAAAGATTAATTGGCGCCCTTGTGGTGGAATGCTAAGAGAATATAATGGTCTTGCATCTGGGCTTTCATTAAGAGGCTGCTCCAAATCCTTCCGAGACAAATCACGACCTGCTGCAAAATAGTCAGGTGTAGCTACAGATTTTAATTGTCTCATGACATGTACTGAAGTTGGATAAGCCGTTTGGTTTTCTAAGACGATAGCAATCTTGTGAGGTAGATCCATTTCATTTACATGATAGAAATAGATACGCCCATTGCCATTAATTGTACCTGCACTTAACGTACCTCCTACAGGTCCTACATATTCAGGACTATCCGATAGGAGCAATGTATCCGTTTGAGACACCAAAGATGGTGGTAACGGAGAAAACTGAAAATATCCAATTGATTGTAAATCTATATCACGAGCTTCTACATGGCCTGTAAGGGCAGCCATGGCAGCCATAGCCGCAGCTACACAATATCTTGATTTATAGGAAAACATATATTATTACCTCTATATTTCTTCGAGCCCCAACGGGTCATACGTAAGTGCTAATGCTTCAATCTTCTTTAGTCGATGGCCAATTCCAGATTTAGATAGTTCCCCCTCCATCAACTCTTCAAGCTCTTTTAAACTCGCTTCAGGATTCTCCCACCGAAGTCTTGCAACGACGCGCAACTTTTCAGGTAATTCTTCAATACCGATTTCTCTATCAATAATACGGATTGCTTTTACCTGACGAACTGCTGCATCCACAACCTTCTGTAAATTTGCCGTCTCACAGTTGACTTGACGATTTATTTGATTCCGTACGGTTTTCATAATCCGCACGTTTTCAAATTCCATAAGCGCCGATTGAGCACCCATGATTTGCAAACAATTTGTTACTGCATCCCCTTCTTTAAGATATACTACATACTCTTCCTTCCGCTCCGTTAAGCCTGCATGAATGTGAAAAAGCCGTAATACATGGATAATTTCCCTCGCAAAAATCTCGTTTCCCGTCATAAACTCAAGATGGTAATCACTTTGTGGTTTATTAACAGAGCCTCCCCCTAAAAAAGCTCCCCTTAAAAAGGCACGTCGTGCTTCCATTGATTTGAGCCAACTGCGAGGAATTTGTTCGGTTACAGGCCATAAAGCGAGATCCTCTAAAGCCTGTCTCCCCTCTATAGAAGGTTCCACAGAGAGCGTATACATATTTTTTTTACGCAGGTTTAAACCTTGTCGTACTAATACATTTGTAGGTAATTCGTATTGCTTTTTCAAAATACCAAGCAACCGACGAGCTACTGCATTATTAGCCGTAGCCAAACGAATGCCAACTGCACCTTTCATCCCCAAAATGATAGATCCGCTCATACGCAATAAGCAAGACGCTTCAATTTTCATGGCCACATCCGCATCACTAGAGGCTTCATATTGGCATAATTCATTTTTTACATCTTCTGCAAATGACATGGACATCCCTTCTCATTAATGATCATCTCGTTGAAGATAATATTCTAAGATATGCGGTTCAGTGTTAGATTGCATAGCATGAATGATATCCATAATAACTTTACCTAACCGTTCAGGATCGTGAACAGCTGGTTTTTGAGGGTTAATTAAGGTAGCTCGTATAGTGCGGATTCCTTTGTCTTGTAACTTTTTTGTATCTAATACCAATGGTTCAGATCCTACAGCACTATATTGTTCAACCATTTGAATTGGCAACGGCCCATCATTGGCAAGAACAGTATCTATAATTCCTTCTCCGCCATGAGCAATTAAAGCCTCTACATGGTCATTTAATGTGTAGCCTGTGGTTTCACCCGGTTGTGTCATAACATTAGCAATATAGATTTTATTAGCCTTACTGGCACGTACATGAGAGGCCAACTTATCAGTTAGTAAATTTGGGATAATACTTGTATATAAACTACCAGGACCTAAAATAATTACATCCGCTTCATCAATGGCACGTAATGCAGCCCCCTCTGGCTTAGGCAATGCTGGATCACTATAGATATGGCGAATTCGTTTACCCGAGTGTGGTATATTACTTTCACCTTCTACAATAGTGCCATCTGTCATCTCTGCACGCAATTTAATAAACTCTGTAGAGGAAGGAATTACACGACCACGGACACGCAACAATTTACTAGCCGCTTCAAGAGCTTCTTCAATATCTCCATCATAAACTTGAGCAAGCGCAGTGATAAATAGATTACCAAAACTGTGCCCAGAAAGCTCATTCTCACCATCGAAACGATAACGGAATAAGTTCTCCATTACTCCTTCTTGTTCAGCTAATGATACTAAACAGTTTCGCAAATCACCAGGAGCTATCATTTGAAAGTCTTTTCGCAAGCGACCAGAAGAACCTCCATCATCAGCGACAGTTACAATCGCAGATAGGTTTGATGTATGTGATTTCAAACCACGCAATAAATTTGATAAGCCCGTACCACCACCGATTACTACAATTTTTGGGCCCTTATCGAGTCGGATATTTTGAAAAATAATATCCGATACCTTGCTGTCAGGATTAGGTAGTACCGCACGAATAATCGTTTTAATAACTTTACTCGTACCGATGAGCATTAATACAGCACCAATCGATAATACTACAGCCCCTACAGCAATGAGTACATTATAATTGTAAAAGCCCGTCATATTATAGGAAAAGGCAAGCACAATATCTTCAAGAACCGCAAGCCATTGATAGTTAAAAATCAAAGAAATACCAATAATTAAAAGACCTACACCACAACTAAATAGGGCAAGCCAACGTTTTATATTTAGACCCGGAATTAGCCACCGGAACCATCCTTTTCGCAACATAATCCCCCCTATCTAGTTATCAAGTGTTATAATTTCATGAGGATTATAATCTTCTTCTACATTATTTTTCATCATATCTCTATGTTCAACAGTTACACGATATCCTTTTTCTAACAAGTGGGAGTATAGAGCCTCTGCCATAGCTACAGATCTATGCATACCACCTGTGCAACCTACTGCCACAATAAACTGAGATTTCCCTTCTTGTTCATAATTTGGCACAAGGAAGTCCATGGTATCAAAGTAACGTTTTTTAAATTCCTCGGTTACTTCAAAGGAATGGATATATTCATTCACTGCTTTCACACGACCTGTTTTATGACGAAACTCAGGAATATAAAATGGATTAGGTAGAAAACGAACATCCCATACCATATCTGCATCGAGAGGAATACCATACTTAAAACCAAAGCTCACTACAGTAATCGCCATACCATGAGCTTCATCAACTTGAGCAAAGCGCGTTTTTAAATACTCTTTCAAGCTAGCCGTCTTCATATTAGTGGTATCAATAATAAAATCTGCTTTATGGCGCACAGAGTTAAGAATTTGGCGTTCTTTTTTTAGCCCTGTTGTAATTAGCCCATTAGGAGCCAATGGATGACTCCGTCGACTTTCCTTATATCGACGAATCAAAGTCTCATCTGTAGCATCCATAAATACAATTTCAAAATCTACCTTCATATCTTTTAATGTATCTAAAGATGAAGAAAGAGCTTCAAAAAATTCGCCACCCCGAATATCTACAACAAGAGCGACGCGATTGGTCCGTTCTCCACCTTGTCGGCAAATTTCACTTAATTTAGGAATCAACACAGGGGGAATATTATCAATACATAAATACCCCATATCTTCTAAAGCTTGCAATACTTGAGTTTTGCCGGCACCTGACATACCTGTAACTATTAACAAACGAAATGCTTCCATAGTTTTACTCCATTATAAAAGATTATCTTCAATCCAATGGGCTACTCCATCGTCATTATGATGGCCACAAATTGTATGAGCCACAGATTTAACATGATCTGTAGCATTATCAACAGCTACAGAGTAACCTGTTTTACGTAGCATAGAAATATCATTTTCTGCATTACCAAAAGAAATAATATGTTCTAAACTAATATGATTATCTAAAGCTAGTTGTGTCAAGGCACGCCCCTTTGACACATTAGGGGCAATGATTTCTAAAAAATCTTTTTGGCTACGAACTAGAGTCACCAAATCACCAACTCTAGGAGTTAAAATTTCAATAATTCGATCAATTCCTTCTACTGTATCTATGGCAATTAGCTTATTCGGTTCAGAATTTAAACTATATAACGTATCACCTAAAAATTCTGCCGTAGCACCAGTCTGTTTTTCATAGAGAGCGGACTGCCACGTCTTATGATGGCATAATAAATAATCATCCACATACGATTGTATATGCCAATCATATTGTTTTGCTAATTCATAGATACGACGTACGGCTACAATAGGAACAGTCTGTTCAAATAGCTTATATCCTGTTTCTAATTCTTGAATGAGGCCACCAGAAAATAAAATCAGCGGCACATTACCAAGCTTTAACGCCTGACCAATGGGCTTAGCCGTTTGGTACATACGCCCCGTAGCAATCGTAATAGCAACACCCTTTTGCTGCGACCGATGTAATACATCTACTGTATAGTCAGATATAGAATTATCGCTACGCACCAAAGTTTCATCACAATCGATGGCAATCATTTTGATATGAGAAAAAGAAGGATTCATGTTCGCCGCCTTTATAGAAATTTTAAATACTCTTTATTATACCATTAATAGTGGCACTATAGATAGAAATAAGCGGTAATAACCCTAATAATGATAAGAAAGTTTACTCATGGAACTTTCATTAAATGCAAAATCCTCTATTATCGACAAATCATTCTATATTAATTGAGTAAACAGCATTAATGAAACACAATAATAAAAAACCTCATATAATTTTATATTAAACACAAAAAGAGACTCCCAAAGGAGTCTCTTTCATATGAGTAACTATCAAATTAGAATTTGTAGTTAAGGTCTGCACGGTAGAAGTCAGCTTTATCATTACCGTTTTGATCTTTCCAATCAAAACCGTAGTTAGCTGTTAAGCCCACGTTGTTTTGCAATGCATAGTCAACAGTAGCCATCCAACCTTTAGCATCTGTAGTGTAGATGTGGTTGTAAGTAGTATCAATGATAGGAGCATTTTCTTTTGCGTTGAAGTATTGACCTTTTACGCCCCAAGTACCTTGTTTTTTGATGTCGTAGTTACCATAACCTACGCCTGCAGTCCAAGCTTGAGATTCTTCAAGGCTAGAAGCTTTCAACCATTCGCCACCAACCCAAATTTTATCGAAGTTAGCATCAGCATTGAAACCATATACGTTTCTAACATCGTCATCTTGGTTAATACGGTCATAGAAACCACCAACCATAGCATGTTTACCAACTTTACCATTAACATTTACGATAAGATCAGTAACATTTTCCTCTTTAGTCAAGCCAGCTGCATCGCCAGACACCATGTAACCATAAGCTACTTGTGCATTAACTTTGTTATTACCAGCATTGAATTGAGCACCATCGAAAGTACCATCAAATGCTAAGCCACCACCAACAACTTGGCCGAAACGACCAGCTTTCAAGGATACGCGTTCGCCGAATTTATGGTTAACATATGCGCGGTCAATTGTAGCATTTGCTTTACCTTTAGTAGTGGAGTCACCCAATTCGAAGTTACCAGATGTCAAACGAACTACTGCATCAGTGCGATCGTTTACTTTTGCATTGAATTGTACACGTGCACGAGCGTCGAATTTGGATTTAGCGTGTTCAGCATCTTTATAACGAAGACGAGCATCACCAGTAACTTTTACGTTACCAACGCGGTCTTCCAAACGAGCTACACGAACGCCCAAGTTGTTCAATTCGTTGGAGAATTCATCAGCCAAACGATTGATCATAGCTTGTTGTTCAGCGTTAGCACGATCTTGGTTAGCCATAGCTTTAGCCACCATTTGAGCCATTTCATAACGAGTGATGTTATTTTGGCCTTTGAAAGTACCATCAGGATAACCGTTAACGATACCAGCGTTCGCCAATTGAGAAACTGCTTGGTATGCCCAAGAATCTGGAGTTACGTCGGAGAATGGGTTAGCTGCAAAAGCTGTAGTTACACCCAAAACTGCTGTTGCTGCAAAGATTGCTGCGAATTGTTTTTTCATAGTTGAATTCCTTCTTTCTGAAAAAAATAGAAAATAAAATGTTACAAGTCATAACATTCACATTCTACTTGTTCTTCAGATTAAGAATGTATAGGAGTGTCCATGTTTCCTCACCATATTCTACATTGAAGATTTTCGTTTCATGTATGTATCATGACCTGTACGGTGATAGTATCACAACCTTTTTTCTATGTAAAGCCTTAACACCTATATTCAGCCTTATCAATGAATATTTTCTATTTTAAAAGTTTCATGAACCCAGTAATATTCTAACTTCATGAATATTTCTTCATTTTATAGTTTTATACACAAAAAATTTTTTAGCAAATTTAAAATCCTAATTTTAATTAATAATACTAATTAAATGATAATATATTTATTAATATAGAGAATGAATATAAGGCTATATTATCATTATATTTATATGCTAAAAAAGAATACCCAACTTGCTCTCTATGTTAAATTGATAATATTCTAGGCTATTCACCGTGTATATTAATTTTCAAACTACAAAAAAGAGACTCCCGAAGGAGTCTCTTTCATATAATTAACTATCAAATTAGAATTTGTAGTTAAGGTCTGCACGGTAGAAGTCGGAAAGATCAGCACCGCTTTGAGTTTTCCAGTCGAAACCGTAGTAAGCGGACAAGCCAACGTTGTTTTGCAATGCATAGTCAACAGTTGCCATCCAACCTTTGGAGTCAGCACCGTATCTATGGTTCCAAGTGGAATCAACGATAGGAGCATTTTCTTTTTGGTTGAAGTATTGACCTTTTACATCCCATGTACCAGCTTTTTTGATGTCGTAGTTACCATAACCTACGCCTGCAGTCCAAGCTTGAGATTTATCAGCGCCAGAAGCTCTCAACCATTCGCCACCAACCCAAACTTTGTCGAAGTTAGCGTCAGCATTGAAGCCATAAACATTTTTATAGTCAGAATCATCTGCATTGAAACGGTTGTAGAAACCACCAACCATAGCATGTTTACCAACTTTACCGTTCAAGCCAAGGTAAGTGTTAGTTACGTTTTCGTCTTTAGTCAAGCCAGCTGCTTCACCGGATACCATGTAACCATAAGCTGCTTGAGCCATAATTTTGTCGTTGCCAACGTTCAATTGAGCACCGTCGAAAGTACCATCAAATGCTAAGCCGCCACCGAAAACTTGGTTAAAACGACCAGCTTTCAAGGATACGCGTTCGCCAAATTTGTGGTTAACATATGCGCGATCGATTGTAGCATTTGCATTACCACCAGTAGTGGAGTTACCCAATTCGAAGTTACCAGAAGTCAAACGAACAACTGCGTCAGTGCGATCGTTTACTTTTGCGTTGAATTGTACACGTGCACGAGCGTCGAATTTGGATTTAGCGTGTTCAGCATCTTGATAACGAAGACGTGCATCACCAGTAACTTTTACATTACCAACGCGGTCTTCCAAGCGAGCTACACGAACGCCCAAGTTGTTCAATTCGTTGGAGAATTCATCAGCCAAACGGTTGATCATAGCTTGTTGTTCAGCGTTAGCACGGTCTTGGTTAGCCATGGCTTTAGCTACCATTTGAGCCATTTCGTAACGAGTGATGTTGTTTTGACCTTTGAAAGTGCCATCTGGGTAACCATTGATAACACCAGCGTTAGCCAATTGAGAAACTGCTTGGTATGCCCAAGAATCTGGAGTTACATCGGAGAATGGGTTAGCTGCGAATGCAGTAGTTACACCCAAAACTGCTGTTGCTGCAAAGATTGCTGCGAATTGTTTTTTCATAGTTGAATTCCTTCTTTCTGAAAAAAATAGAAAATAAAATGTTACAAGTCATAACATTCATATTCTACTCAGTTCTTCAGATTAAGAATTTCAGGAGTGTCCATGTTTCCTCACTATATTCTACATCGAAGTTCTTCGTTTCATATGTTTGCTACTTCTTGTACGGTGATATTAGCACAACCATTTTTTCATGTAAACCCTTTTTTCTCATTTCCATTCTCATCCAATTAAAATTTTTAAATGAAAATGCTTACTATATTAGATTTTATCTGGTTTTGTAGATTCATTTTTTTATCACAAAAAAATTTAAATTTTTGTACTTTCCTATTAATCGAGAATTATCATCATAATTACTATTAATTTAAACTTATAAATAAAATCGTCTTTAATAAAATATATAATAATTCTTTATACAAGATTTATTATATATCTAACGAAATTGAAATAGTATTGCTATATAACTACATAAAGGATTAGATAAAAAATATATATTTATGTTACTATATATATACTATTATATATAAAATAATTCATAATACTTTTATGCAACAAAAAAAAGACTTCCGAAGAAGTCTTTTTTTTGTTTGTAAGGGAATTAGAATTTGTAATTTAATTCTGCACGGTAGAAATCGGAAAGATCATTACCGCTTTGGTCTTTTGAGTTGAAACCATAACCAGCGGATAAACCTACGTTATCTTGTACTGCGTAGTCTACGCTAGCCATGTAACCTTTGTAACCATTAGATGTATTTGTTAAATCATATGCTTGATCCCAAGTGGAGCTTACGATTGGTGCATTAGCTTTTTGATTGAAGTATTGACCTTTTACATCCCATGTACCTTTTTTAGCGATGTCGTAGTTACCATAGCCAAGACCTGCTGTCCAAGCTTGAGAATTATCTACGTTGGAAGCTTTCAACCATTCACCGCCAGCCCACAATTTATTTTTACGGAAGTCCGCATTGAAACCGTAAACATCTTGTTTATCGGAATTAACTGTTACACCATTGTGGTTCAAGTTGCCGCTAGATAATCTGGAGTAGAAACCACCAACGGAGGATTCTTTACCAACTTTACCTTTTAAGCCTACATAAGATACAGATGGGTTATCAGATTTGGAGTTGCCATCAGCAGCACCATCAATCATGTAGCCATACGCACCTTGTACTTGAACTTTATCATTACCTACATTCAATTGTGCACCGTCAAATGTATCATCGTACATCAAACCGCCACCAATTGTTTGTTGGAAACGACCAGCTTTAGCAGATACGTTGCTACCAAATTTGTGATCTACGTAAGCACGATCGATTGTTGCTTGAGAACCTTTAGTAGAGTCACCAAATTCGTAATTACCTTTTACACGAACAACTGCTTGTGTTTTATCATTTACATTAGCATTGAATTGTACACGTGCACGGCCGTCAGTTAAGGATTTACTATTAGCTTTGTAAACACCTTTGTCTTCAGAACCTTGGTAACGGATACGAGCATCGCCAGTTACCTTTACATTACCTACACGGTCTTCCAAGCGAGATACTCGAACGCCGAGGTTGTTCAACTCGTTAGAGAACTCATCTGCCAAGCGGTTAATCATAGCTTGTTGTTCAGCATTAGCACGGTCTTGGTTAGCCATAGCTTTAGCTACCATTTGAGCCATTTCATAACGAGTAATGTTATTTTGGCCTTTGAAAGTGCCATCTGGATAACCATTAACGATACCAGCTTGTGCCAATTGGGATACTGCTTGGTATGCCCAGCTGTCTGGAGTTACATCGGAGAATGGATTTGCAGCAAATGCTGTTGTTACACCTAACACTGCTGTTGCTGCTAACATTGTTGCGAATTGTTTTTTCATAATGAATTCCTTCTTTCTTATAAATAAGAATTTATATTTACAGAAGACGTTCACTACATAAGTAGTATCACTATGAAAGATGTATTAGGAGTGTCCATGTTTCCTCAACTAAATTATCTATCTTAGCTCCACTTCTTTGTAGCGTAGCCTTTCTGTTGATGTGAATATACCACCACCCCAAAACTTTGTAAAGCATTTTACACAACTAAATCTTATGAAATTTCTTTCATGAATAAAAATTATCCTAAAAACATAGGTTTTTACTGTATTTTTAAAAATTTAATTTTACAAAATTTCATTTTATAGATTAAAAAAATAGATAATTTTATTATCTACATCCATAAAATTAATAATTATTACTTATTAAATACAAATAATATAATAATTATAATTAATTTATATATTTGAATTGTTTATTTTCTATAAGATAACTAAGTGATATATTTAGATTCAACCTAGCCGTCTTGCTAAATTTTATTTAGTATACATTTCACAAGATACAACGTAACTTAATCCTTCTTAACTTATAAAAAAGCCTATCTACGATGAAAAACATCATAGATAGGCTTTCACGATTATTAAATTGCGTAAGAAACAAATCCTAAAATATGATCAACAGGAACTGGGCCGATAAACCGACTATCACTAGAATGATTACGATTATCCCCCATCACAAATACATGACCTTCAGGAACGGTTACAGGTGTAGAACGAGTATAATTCATTTTTGTATCTTTTGTATATGGCTCTTGTAATTTCTCTCCGTTACGCCATACATACCCATCTTTAAACTCTAGTACATCACCAGGTCTACCTATTACACGTTTTACCCATACATCATTTGTTTGAGCTGATTTATTGAAAACAGATGCATAGTTCATCAATGGTTCTTTTACATCATCCACCCATGTACGAACACGATTAACACGACTATCAATAATAACAATTTGTCCATATTCGGGCATATCATTCATTATGTGATGCCATTTGGTAACAATCAAATATTGTCCATTGTGTAATGTATCATCCATTGATTCCCCAGATACTCTAGTAGGTTGAATCAAGAAAATATGAATTACCATAGCAATGATTAATGCCAATGCAATAGCATAAATCCAATCTAATATCTCTTTTACTATTGTATTACCTAACTTATTACTCATAGTTTCCTCTTAATGACCACCTTTCGTAAATCTCCCACCAAAGACATCATGTACGTCTTGGATTGTAATAAATGCTGTAGGATCTACTTCATAAACGGTATCCTTTAATCTTGTAATTTCTAGCCGCGTTACCACAGAATACAATACATGTTTCGGTTGTTTTAAATACCCGCCTTCTCCGTACATAATAGTAACACCACGATTAAGATTAGCATTTAATGCATCGGCAATAATCTTGGAATTATCTGCATCGGTAATAATCATAACCCCTTTAGATTCTTCAAGGCCAGTTATGGTCACATCAATCATCTTATAAGCAATAAAATAAGCGATTAAGGAATACATGGCACTATTCCAACTATATACAAAGCCCGCTGCTCCAAGAATAACTAAATTCATGGCCATTACAATTTCGCCTACAGAAAAGGTGGACCGTTTATCAAAAATAATAGCTACAATTTCAGAGCCATCTAATGAGCCACCATTACGAATAATAAGACCTACCCCAATACCTAAGATTATACCACCAAAGATAGATCCTAAGAATGGATCTGTCGTAATCGGTGTAAAATCATGAGCAAAGTTAGAAAATATAGCCATCCAGACAATGGAGAACAATGTAGATAAGGTAAAGCCTTTACCGATTGCTCTATAGCCTAAATACAAGAATGGTAAATTGATAAGTACTACGAAAATACTAAAAGATATACCAGATAGTTCCGCAGCCATCAATGAAATACCAACTACACCACCATCGATGATGCTGTTGGGTACTAAAAATAAATCTAAGCCCACCGTATAGATGAAGGCCCCTAAAATCATCATTACACAACGCATAATAAGGTTTGACCAGTTACGCGTTGAAGTTTCATTCGTCATGATTATCTCCTTTTCCGTATAACTGCTCCATAGCATGTAATCTTTTCTCTTCTAACTCACTTGAACTCATAGTTTCTTCTTTGATTGCCGCTTCGTTCTGAGCTAATTGCTTCGTATAGCGTAAGCCAATAACGAGAGCCGTCAAATCATCTACAGGTTCTGGTGGAAATTGCATAGATGTAGGAATAATCTTACGCCACCCTGTAGGAGGATTATATTGCCAATATAATTTACGGGCTTCCTCTGTACTGTGAGATTCATCGATTAAACTAGTTGTAATCTTGTGATTGCGTCCAATTTGTTGAAGAGAAGGATACAAATGTTTATGATTTGTACCATTTCCACAAACGATATGAACGATACCATAATATTCAGTTAAAACACGCTCAATATCTTCATTGAAGGTATTTGAAGAAATAATTTTACGGCATATCATCTCACCGGAAGGTGAGACTATAGCTATACCAGTTTTCTCATTTCCTGGATCTACTGCTAAAATATATGTATTTTCAGTCATTTGATTATCCCCTTTGTAAGTACAGTAGTTATATTTTAACATAAAAAGAAGGTCTTATGTTAAAAATTACATAAGACCTTCTTTTGTAATGTATGAAACCAACATACCTTCATCATATTAATTAGTTTGTATTTTTGCCTTATCATTAAAATCTGGCATTTGAGTAATACGCAACTTCAGATGAACAGGACCAGATGAATATGTGTCGCCATCACTATAAGCTTCCACATGAACCTTACCACGCATAGTGCTTATTCTCTTAATGGCTGTAAACAAATCATCACCAGGTATCGTTCCAATATCACCTGATAAGGAATCAGGAATAATCCCCTTTGCCTTAGCACGCTCATTAACTTGTTTCAAGAATTGAAGCATAGAAGATTGAGCATTAGTCCCCCCATCAATTACTGTAGAGTGAATTACCTCTCCATTTTTATAGATAAATTGCTGTGGATATACTTGAATAACGGCAACTGCAGGTTCACCTGAAATAATATTTCCTGCAGCCACAACTTGAACCACCATAGGGGTTTTGGAATTGATTAACTTTTGAGTAGCTACCTCAACATTTTGTCGATCTACATACACAACGGATTGACCATTATCCTCTATGCCTAATCGGCGCAAAACAAGTTTATTTGTATCATCGATAATATGTTTAATAGCATTATTACTATCTTCTTCACTTAAACCAGGTCGTACAACAGCTTGTGCTAATAGCTGATCTACTTGGAAAAGAATGGTTCCTTCCCGTAAATGAATGATGCCATTTTGCAATTGTTCTTGTGTATTTTGTAGATTTTTAATGTGGGCTTCCATCTTAGCACGTGTTGCTTCAAGCTCAGCTACCTTTTGAGATACCTCTGCATAAGAGGCTTGTAAAGATGCCAGTTCGGCTTCTGTTGCATCTTTAGCAGCTTGTGCACTCGCCAATTCAGCTTTTGTAGCCTCTACTTCACGGCGAATTTGTTCAATCTCAGCCATCCGTTCTTCAAGCTCTTGTTTATTCTGTTCTAACAAAGCCTGTCCACGAATCAGTTCTTGCGTCTTTGCAGCGACCTCATTATTCAGCTGCTTCATATCAGCTCGCAACTGATCCATACCGAACAATGCGGTTCGTACACTTTGAGACGTAAAAGTTAATACTCCAACCGTAGCTGCTGCAACCAAAAGGCCTGTCACAATAGTAACTATAATAGATGTGTGCTTAGGTCGTAATCCAAAGAGGGACATACGACGTTTACCAATTTTAGTGCCTAGCTTATCCCCCATGTAAGCAATGAGACCACCCATAAGAGCGATAATTATTAAGATTTTAACACCTACTAACATCATGTCCCTCCTTTCTCCTAAGAATACAATCTGTTATTTCGATACACGCCAATTCAAATACAGCCCTGCAATAATACCTAATGTATCCGGTATTAATGCAGCCAATACAGTTGGCAATGCTCCACCTTTCCCTAAAGCACCAGCAAAGGTCATCACCCCATAATAAATAAAGATGATGAGAATACTAATACCAAAGCCGATAGATGAACTAGAGCGTTGTTTTTGAAGGCCTAAAGGTGCACCTACGAGAGCAAACACAAAGCTTGCCAATGGAATTGTAAAACGTTGATACATTTCCATTTCAAGTTTATTAGCATTAGTATAAGCAGCCTTATAAGCTCTGATTTGGTGACGTAATTCCTTAATCGTCAATTCCTCAGGTTTACGTTGATCTTGTTGAATATCTTTTGGGGCAGACTTAATCGGCAAGGATTGCTCCTTAAATTTCATGGTACGTTCAACACCATTACCAGCTGATAAATCGTAAATGATACCATTTTGCATCACCCAATATTGACCATTCCAGATAGCTGTATCTGCATTTTCAACTTGTTGTAACTTGCCACCCTCCCCAAATTGTTGAACCGTAATCATGGACAACTGTTTGGTTTCAGCATCATAGCTCTTAGCATACAACAATGTGCCTAGCTCATCACCATTCATCGTTTTTAATACAATATGATTTTGTGTTTGAGGTGATGCATTTTTCATGATTTGTTCGCGCACAATCGTTTGATACATATGATTTGTACGAGGCACAACAAATTCATTAAATGCTACAGCCCCAATGGAAATGATGAGTGCAATAATATATATGGGCATGGCCAAGCGTAAAAAGCTTAGACCACCAGCACGCATAACAACGATTTCACTAGTGCTACTCAAACGACTAAAAGTCATAAGAGAAGCCAACAAAACCGACATTGGGAATGTCAAGATAACAATACTTGGTAAAGCCAAGACAAATGCTTGCATAACAAGCAACAATGGCGCTCCATATTCAGTAATATATTGAGCAATCCTAAACAATGTGCCTGTACCAATAAAAATACTAGTAAAAGCAAAAACTCCAAATAGGAATGGGCCTACAAAGGCTTTTAAAATATATTTATCTAATAATCTCATAGCCCCTCCTATAATTTAAAGTTATCCCCTAAATAATGTTCACGAGCGATTGGATCATTCGCAATTTCATCAGGGGTACCCTCTAGGAGGATTTTACCACTACTCAAAATATAAGCCTTATCTACAATCCCCAATGTTTCTCGAACATTATGGTCTGTAATCAAGATACCAATACCTCGATTCTTGACGTGCAAGATAATTTGTTGAATGTCAGCAACCGCAATTGGATCGACACCTGCAAAAGGTTCATCAAGAAGGATGAAATTAGGCTCTAAGGCGAGGCAACGCGCAATTTCTACACGACGTCGTTCACCACCAGATAATTGCATCCCCATACGGTCACGGACATGTCCAATATGAAATTCTTCAATCAATGATTCCACGATAGCTTCAATCTCATCAGGCTTTTTTGCCGTAATCTGTAGCATGGCACGAATGTTATCTTCTACAGACATGGAACGAAAGATTGATGCCTCTTGTGGTAGGTATCCAATCCCTTCAGCAGCCCGTTTATACATAGGAATATTTGTAATATCCTTGCCATCAACGGTAATGATGCCAGAACTCGGTCTTTCAATGCCTACAATCATATAAAATGACGTAGTTTTACCGGCCCCATTAGGCCCCAATAGACCTACAACTTGGCCTTTATCAACGCGAAGACTCACCCCATCTACTACATTGCGTCCGCTAAAGGTTTTAACTAAGTTTTTGGTTTCAATATACATATATTATCCTTATTTATTCGGAACAATGACAAGTGTGCTACGTCCACCTAATGTTTCAGCAGAATCATCAGCTAAACGAATTTTCAGTTCCGGTGCATTCAGTACATTACCATTTTGAACGGCATGCGCAGAACCAGATAAGAGTACAACCCCATCATTTTGGTTTGGTGTTTGCGTATATGTAGCTCGGTCAGCAGAACCAGATACGTTTCGTTCAGGATTAGAGAAAGTAACATTACCTTGCGCTACAGCACGAACTTCCTTCATCCAGCCTTCTACCTTATCACCTGTCAAGGTTGTCCCTTCAGCAATCAAACGGGCATTGCCTGTAACAAGACCGTATTCAGAATCAGTACTATACTCAACACTGTCACCAAATATTTGGCGATCAGCACGTTGTAAATGAACGCTACCATTAGCAGTGAATTTATTATTATTGTAACTGTGAACCGTTTGAGCAGACATGGCCATATCAGAACCAATCATAGATACACCACCATCAAGATTTGCTTCTTGAGTTTTTGTATTGTACCAACCCTTGGCACCAGTCATAGTTTTATCCGCTTGGGTAATAACAACATTACCTGTTGCATCTGCACGACCTGAATTGCCATCATAAGACAATGTATCAGCACTGATAGTCAACGGATCATTTGCTGCCCAAACTGTAACAGATGCGGTCATGAGTACAGCTAATATAGCCATACCAATCTGTTTTTTCTTATTCATCATATTTCCTCTCAATTACTTCTTTGTTAATTTCGCATGTCCAATGGCTTTAATAATTTTTAAGGACATATTGCCCTCAAGTTTGTCACCTGTGAGGGTTACATCCTTGCTGTTATAAGTGAAAGCCGTTTTAGATGTCAATGTTTTCGTTTTGTTATCAAAATGAAGGGCCTCAGTTTTAAATTCTGCACCTTCCGTATTAGTAGCAGTAACGCCTTGATCAATATCAAGAGAGTTTCGATCACCCGTCAGTACAGCATGAGGAGCTGTAATCGTAGTAGTCACATCATCTTGATAGAACAGACCTTTCAAATTGGTCAGAACGATAGCTTTTGTACGCGGGTCATATTCAATCTTCTCAGCCGATAATGCCCATACTAGCTTGCCATCCTTTTCCTCTTGCAAGTCCGCACCTTGGAAATTAACGAGTTGTCCACTTTGATTTTGAGTGGAAGTAGCCTCATTAGAGTCTTTCATAATAAATACAATAAGACCGATTAGAGCGAATACTATAGCGACCACAATGGCAATTAACTTTTTATTGTTTTTCATGTGCTCTCTCCCGTATAGCTATCTTCTTATCGTAATCAATAATTTGATCCATCTTAGTCATCCAACGATGTTGGAACCAAAGCCACTCATCTGGATGTTCACGAATAAAGTCTTCTGTAACACGTACACAGGCTTCAGTTAGACGATACATATCAACATCTTCATCGCCAGTTTCCTCATAATGTAATGCCGGCAAGATATGAACGATATGTCCTCCTTCAGGCTTACGAGATGCAAAAATAGGTACTACAGGGGAGCCAAATTTCTTTGCAAATGTGGCTGGTCCCATAACAGCTGATGAATCTTGTCCCAAAAACGGAACCGGTAAACCATTTATATATCCATCTTGGTCAGCTAAGAATCCAAGAAGTTTTTTCTTTTTTAAAGCCTTAGCAGCAGAAACGATTTCGTTACCACCACTAGCAAATACGTCAAGCCCCACCATCTCACGATATTCATTCATAAGGCGTGTGAATTGAGCATTAGGTTGTTTCTTAACAATTGTAGTGGAAGGGTATCCATGAGCCGCCATAGCAGCTCCCATCCATTCCCAGTTGCCTACATGACCAGTAAGAACGATAACCCCCTTATCTTCAGCAATGGCCTTTTCTAAATGTTCAACACCACGCATCTCTATATGTTTATTGATAAAGGATTTCGTCAGGTTTGGCATGTACAATACTTCCATAACACTGCGACCGAGATTCTTGAACAACTTATTAATTAATTGTTCCGCCTCTTGATCATTCATGTTCATGCCAATTTTAATATTATTTATGCCTCTAAGCTTTTGCTTCTTCGCTATTAGCCCATATACAGGACCTAAACAAGCGCCTATGAGCAAAATGAGCTTGTATGGTAGTCGACAAACAAGCCAACTAATGCCTTTAACTAAATGGTATTGCCATTCGTTATTCATTCTGCCCACCTCCTTTATTGTCCATGAGCATGGGCCTCTCGCGCATAATCTGCAACAACAGAATCCCATAAACCTTGATTCTTCAGGATATATTCTACAGCCTCTCTAACAGCACCATGTCCACCATTGACGGTAGAAATAAATTTAGCTATTGATTTAACCTCTAATACCGCATTATTTGGTGCCATCGGCAAACCTACGAGTTGAAGAGCTCCTAAATCATTAAGATCATCACCCATGTAAGCAACCGAAGCTAAGTCGATTTGATGTTTTTTACAAAGAGCTCTTAATACTTCAGTTTTATTAGCATGCCCCATAAGAAGTTCATCAAAATGCAATTCCTTTGCACGGCGCTCTACCATAGGAGATACACGAGCCGTAATAATTGCTAACTTTATCCCTGATTTACGAGCCGCAGTCAAGCCTAAACCATCTTTTACAGAAAAGGCTTTGAGCTCTTCTCCAGTCGATGTATAAATTAGAGTGCCATCTGATAAAACTCCATCAACATCGAGAACAATCCATTGAATATTCATTATACAATGCCTCTACGCAATAAATCCGTAATGTGAACAATGCCAAGACATACATTATTAGTATCAACCACAGGTAATACGGTGATAGGGCGAGGTTGATTTTTCTCCATCAAATGAAGCGCTTCTGCGGCCAATTTATCCTTTGTAATCGTACGCGGCATAGACGTCATCATATCCTCTACGGGCCATTCTAAAAAATTGCTGCCAGAATCAAGTCCACGACGCACATCACCATCAGTCACTAGACCTAACAAATGTCCTTCTTCATCAATAACATTTGTAGCACCTAACCCTTTTTCTGTCATTACAAAGAGTGCATCACGAACGGTAGCCCCTCTAAATACTGTTGGATTATCATCGCCACCATGCATGATATTTTCTACAGTCAACAATAATTTGCGACCTAAGGAACCACCTGGATGGAATACAGCAAAGTTTTCTGGAGTAAAATGATGGCGTTCCAATAAACATACTGCTAATGCATCACCTAGTGCTAGAGCAACAGTAGTACTTGTAGTAGGTGCTAAACCCAATGGACAAGCTTCTCGTTCTACCTCTGCCAACAATACAATATCAGAATTTTTTGCTAATGTAGACTCTGGTTTCCCTACAACACAGATTAATTTAGCTCCTATGCGGCGCAGAGACGGCAAAATACTAATGATTTCTCCTGTTTCACCACTATTAGAAAATGCTAACACTACATCATCTTCAGTAATCATACCAAGATCACCATGCACGCCTTCACCAGGATGCATAAAAAGTGCCGGTGTCCCTGTACTAGCCAAGGTAGCCGCAATTTTACGACCAATATGACCAGATTTCCCCATTCCTGTACATACTACACGGCCCTTACAAGCCAAAATCATATTTACAGCATTTACAAAATTGTGATCCAAACGAGAACTTAATTCTTCAATAGCACGAGCTTCCTCATGAAGCACCTGTGCCGCTTGTTCTAAAATAGTCACAAATACCGCCCCTAACCTTTTACGATTTTATCAATAGCTACTAAATCACGAAGCACAGCTTCAAATTGATCTAAATACAACATATTAGGACCATCAGACAATGCTTCCTCAGGATTATCGTGTACTTCAAAGAATAACCCATCTACGCCACTAGCCACAGCCGCACGTGCCAAATTTGGTACAAATTCACGGTTACCACTAGATTTAGTCCCTGCACCACCTGGTAATTGAACGCTATGAGTAGCATCAAAGATTACTGGATAGTCGAAAGAACGCATAATTGGGAAGGATCTCATGTCAACTACGAGATTATTATAACCAAAGCTAAAACCACGTTCGGTAAGCATAAGATTTTCATTACCTGTTTCTTTCATTTTATTAAGAACATTTTCCATGTCCTTAGGAGCCATGAATTGACCTTTTTTAACATTTACGCATTTACCAGTTTTAGCAGCGCCGTAAACAAGATCAGTTTGACGGCATAAAAAAGCTGGAATTTGTAGAATATCTAATACTTCAGCTGCAGGTTCAATTTGCTCGATAGAGTGAATGTCACTGACAACGGGCACATTGAGTTCCTTCTTAATAGAAGCAAGCATTTTTAACCCTTCCTCAAGACCTGGTCCACGGAAGGAACTAAAGCTAGAGCGATTAGCTTTATCAAAGGAAGCTTTAAAGATATAGGGAACACCTAAACGTTCGCATATCTCTTTTGCTCGTTTACCGATAGCTAATGTGCGGTCATAGTCCTCAATAACACATGGACCTGCAAGGACAAATAAACCCTTGCCGCCACCCACAGTAATATCTTTAATTTGAACTGTTTTCATTTATTTCTCCTCTTGCTCGTAAATTGCATTAACACGAGCTAAGTCTTCAGGTGTATCAACACCGATAAATCGTTTATTTGTTAGAATAACACGAATTGTATAACCGTTTTCTAGAGCACGTAATTGTTCTAGAGATTCTGTTTGCTCCGCCGGAGTTGGCTCCATCTTAGCGTAGTTTAATAAGAACTCTCTACGATATGCATAGATGCCAATATGTTTTAGTGGCGGACGCACAAAGTCATGACGAGGATATGGGATTAAAGATCTAGAAAAATACATCGCATCATTACGATTATTTAAAATGACCTTTACCGCTGATGGCTCCTCGTACTCTTCCTCTAATAAAGGAGTAGCTACTGTGGCCATCTGCAAGTTTGGATCTTCCTCAAATAGACGTGCCAAGTCATCAATAAGATTTGGATCAATCATCGGTTCATCACCTTGGACATTGATAACAACATCTAAGTCTGTATAATGACTAGCAACCTCTGCTAATCGATCCGTTCCTGTAGGGTGATTAGGATCTGTCATCATAACAGTTCCCCCAAACTGTTGTACTGCAGAATATACGCGGTTATCATCAGTGGCTACAATTGTACATACTGTCTTTGTAGCTTGTGATACCCTTGCATAAACCCGTTCAATCATAGGTTTACCTGCAATATCAGCTAATGGTTTGCCCGGTAATCTTGTAGAACCATAACGCGCAGGAATAACACATCCAAACTTCACGATAAAACCCCATTTCTGTTATTCGTGTATCTTATTATTATACACTAAATCTCTAAATTTTCTATGAATTCTTGTTTTCCAGAAACAAATTCAATCCCTATAGATAGCACCAGAATCGGTATTTTCAAGTCTTCAATTGCATGCAACTGACTTAACTTAACTGCATCCTTTTCTGTAATGCAAATAGCATCAGCTTGATGAGCAAATGCTTGTTTCCAAATCTCAACTACATCATCATTTGAAAAGTCATGATGATCTCCAAATGGCAAGGTATGAACAACGTTATACCCTACATCAGTTAACGTTTGTGTAAAGGATTGAGGGTTTCCAATTCCACTTACAGCCATAATACGTTGTTCCTTGTAAGCATCTACAGAAGCCCCAACAGAACCATTAGCCCACTCATCTAAGGTGTACATAAATTGCGGTTTATGGGTTGTTTCATAGACAGGTATATTGGGAATCATCTGAGTTAATCGCTTTCGAATGCCGGATACAATACCTGGTGCTACTTGATCAACCTTAGTAAGAACGATAATATCCGCGCGCTGTAAACCACTAAGGGGTTCACGTAATAGTCCCCGTGGCAACACATGTTCATAGCCAAACGGATTGGATGCATCAATTAGTACAATATCAATATCTCTTGCTAGTGCACGATGTTGAAATCCATCATCCATAATAAGACAATCGGCACCTAGCTCATTAATAGCGATTTCTGCAGATTTAGAACGTTCACGTCCAATAATTACATTGGATTTTTGTAAAACTTTAGCCAGTAACCAAGCCTCATCACCACTGATAGATGGCTCTACAAGCATTGTTCCGTCTTTAGAAATAATAATATTTTTGTTATTATCTTCTGCACGGTACCCACGACTAAGAACAGTAGGATGAAGGCCCTTCTGAGTAAGCACATCACAAATAAATCGCACCATCGGTGTTTTTCCAGTACCACCAGCCGTAATGTTGCCAACGCTGATTACAGGCACTGTAACTTTCGTAACGCCTTTACCCTCATCAAATCGAGCATTGCGTATTGATACAGCTTTCTCATAACCTTTACTCAAAAGGCCTAAACTGGAGCGAGCTATATCACCTAATACGGATTGATCTTCACCACTAACGATGGATTTGAATAATGCTTCCCCACTCATAGGTGACGCCTCCTATTATGTAATACAGTAAACTAATCTACAAATTTAGTCTTACTACGGAATAATTTGATGTTTCTCAAATAGCAAACGCAACTCTTGTGTATTACGTCGCGTAGCACCACGATTTTCTTTAATGATATCCAGGCAGTTTTGCCCCATCTTTTTAGCCAAGTCTCTATCATTACATAACCGCAAGACCATAGCGGTTAACTCTTTTCCATTCTTCACTTGCTCACAAGCATTTCGAGAGTTTAATAAGGCGAAAATTTCTTTAAAGTTAAACATATGAGGCCCAACCAAAATTGGCTTACCATGTGCAGCTGGTTCCAAAATATTATGGCCTCCAGTTTTAACAAGGGAACCACCAACAAAGATAATATCGCCTAAGCTATACAGTCGTCCAAGTTCACCAATGGTATCTAAAACAACAACGGGAATGCCTTCGTGAACAGGCTCCTTCATATCGCTACGACAAATAGCACTCAATTCATAACGCTTTGCAATATTTTGCACATCATGACCGCGATAAATCTCACGAGGTGCAATCAATAAACGAGCTTGTGGATACGCTTTCAATACTTGCTTGAAAGTTTCAAAAATAGCCTCTTCTTCACCTTTGTGAGTACTACCTGCAATAATGATAGGATGATTATTCCCAAAGCCAAATTCATC
Organism: Veillonella parvula; assembly: GCF_036456085.1. NCBI lineage: Bacteria > Bacillati > Bacillota > Negativicutes > Veillonellales > Veillonellaceae > Veillonella > Veillonella parvula. Next base: position 950,464 of record NZ_CP138632.1, read on the forward strand.
GAGAAGAGCTTGTTTTTCTTCATATGATACGGTGGCATATGTTTGATCGTATTTCATATTACCTGTTACGGTAATATCAGGTGTATGAGCACCTAAACTTTCAATATACGCCGCATCAAATTTGGACTGCATGCAGAAACGCTCAATAGAACGTAACATTTCACGCGTAAAAGCACTGATATACTTATAACGTTTCATACTGCGATCTGAAATGCGTCCATTAACCATCATAACTGGAATATTTTCCGATTCGGCGATACGCAAGAAGTTTGGCCAGATTTCAGTTTCTACAAGTAAAATAGTAATCGGCTTAATAATATGTAAAATTTTACGAGTTAAATATGGTAAATCAAGGGGAAAGAAAATAATTCCTTCTGCTTCAGGAATGATACGATGAGCCATAGCATGACCAGTAGCAGTAACTACAGACACGACCACAACAGCTTCAGGAAACTCCTTTTTGACTTCTTTTACCAATGGACTGGTAGCCACAATTTCCCCTACAGAAGCGGCGTGAACCCAAATAGCACGACGCCCTTCAATTTTCTTTAATAGTGAAGCTGGCATATAGCCTGCACTCTGTTTGATACGCTCATAAAATCCATCTTCAAAGGCAAGTCGGTATAAAATAACCGGAATCAAGCCAATCCAATAGAATATGAGCAATACGTTATATATCCAGTACATGGTTATCCTTTATTGGAGAATTGAACGGAATAAAGATGGTTGTACAATCCGCCGTCAATAGCTAATAGCTCTTGGTGAGTCCCCTGCTCTACCAAGCGGCCTTGATTGAGTACAACAATTTGATGAGCATTTTGAACAGTGCTCAATCGATGGGCAATAACAAATGCCGTACGCCCTTTCATAAGGCGATCTAACGCCTCTTGCACAAGTTTTTCACTCTCCGTATCTAAAGCAGATGTAGCTTCATCTAGAATTAAAATACGAGGGTCTTTTAAAATAGCGCGTGCGATGGCAACGCGTTGACGTTGTCCACCAGATAATGAACTGCCTCGTTCGCCTACAATTGTATCGAGACCATCAGGCATCTTCTCAACGAACTCAAGTACGTTAGCCGCTTTAGCCGCTTCATACACGTCTTCATCAGTAGCATCTAAACGGCCATACAAGATATTCTCTTTAATTGTAGCATTGAATAATACGGTTTCCTGTGGTACAAGACCAATTTGTTCACGCAAAGATTTAAAAGTAACATCTTTTATATCGTAACCATCAATTGTAACAGAACCACCGGTTACATCATAGAAACGAGGTAGTAAGTTAGCGAGAGTTGTCTTACCTGCACCAGATGGTCCAACAAGGGCTACACTTTCGCCAGCCTTAACTGACAAGGTAAAGTTTTCTAAGGCAGTCTTTTCTCCATCATAGGAGAAAGAAACATCATTAAACTCCACATTGCCGGTAATAGCAGGCAATGTAATAGCATCAGGTTTCTCCACAACATCTGTTTTAGTATCTAAAATTTCAAATACACGATCGGCAGCAGCCAACGCCTTTTGAATATTACCATATACTTGACTCAAACGTTTTACGGGATTTGACAAGTTAATAGCATAAATCAAGAAAGCAATCAAAGAGCCTGCAGTAATAGCACCTGTTACTACGGAGTAACCACCGTACCAAAGGATGACCGCTACAGCGATTGCCGCAGAAAACTCAACCATTGGGCTTAACAAGCTAGTCAATTTAGTAGCTTTGATAACCGCTCTAAAATTGCGATCATTTTCGTCTTCAAAGCGCTTACGCTCAAAATCTTCACGAGCAAAGGATTTTACAACGCGAACTGCACTAATTACCTCTTGTAAAAGTGCCGTAATATCAGCTACACGCCCTTGGACATCGTGCCCCGCCACGCGAAGCTTCTTACCAAAAACATTGATAATCACTAAAACTACGGGAACCGTAATAAAAGTAACTAACGTCAATTTCCAGTCAATGAGAAGCATGGACACCAAGGAACCGATAAGTGTTACAGATTCAGTGATAAAAGAAATCAAATTATCTACCACGGCCGTTTGCAATGCAGCTACGTCATTTGTAAGATTACTCATGATAACGCCCGTCTTACGACGATCGAAATAGGATAAGCTTAATTTTTGTAGATGATTAAAAATAGCCTCACGTACATCGATAATCACGCGCTGTCCGATGTAGGACATATTATAAGTTTGACCATAGGTAGCAAAGCCACGAATTAGGAAAATGAGTATAATAGCACCTACAATAAGGTTCAACATAAACATATTCTTTTCATCTAATACTTGGTCTACTACATTCTTAATTAGCCAAGGTACTACCAAATAGGCAGCAGCAGCGACAATCATGCAGAATACTGCAAAAAGCATTCGCTTATAATAAGGCTTTACAAAGTATAAGAGCCTAGAATAACTATTCATTACATTTCTCCTTACCGAGATTATATACAAGATGTGCTACCCGTTTTACTGCACCCGGCTCACCTAATTTATGACGTACTTCGCGCAATTCACTGCGCATAGCTTCATTTTTGTCTACATCGCTGAGCAATGGTTCTATCAAAGACACAATTGCGTCTGGAGTGACAGCATCTTGTAATAATTCGGGAATGACTTCTTTACCCGCTACAATATTAGGCAAGCCCACATGTGTTACATTCACAACCATCTTACCAATACCATACGTAATTGGAGATACACGATACAATAATACCGTTGGCAATTCCATCATCGCCGTTTCTAATGTAGCCGTTCCTGATGCAGCAAGGCACACATCACAAATCTGCATCAAGTCATATGTATGATCTTCCGTAATCGTAACAGGCACCTTATGAGCATCGATAAACGCTTCTAGCTCACTTCGATTAATTGTATGTGCTCGAGGCAAGAAGAATTGAATATCTTCATGCTTCGCCATCAATTGCTCACCACTTTTTAACATCGTATCAAGTAAGGATAAAACCTCTTGTTTACGACTGCCAGGCATGAGCAATACCTTTTTAGCCTCTTTGCGAGCCCCGAAGTATGCTTCGGCCGCATCCTTAGTCATCGTAGGATGTACGATGTCGAGTAAAGGATGCCCTACAAAATCTACATTACATTTATACTTGCGATATGCTTCAGCTTCAAATGGAAAGATAGATGCTACCTTAGTTACATACTTACGGATTGTATTACCTCGACTACTATGCCATGCCCAAATCGTTGGAGCAATATAATACAAAACAGGAATCCCCAGTTCATGAGCCACCGCAGCTAATTTCATATTAAAACCTGGGTAATCTACACAAACGAGAATATCCGGTTTCTCCTTCATCATGACGCGTTTCAAATACGTGCGCAACTTAAAGAATTTTGGCAATGATTTCACAATCTCTACAATACCAATGACACCAAGATTCTTAATATCATACACGATACGAACACCAGCACGCTCCATCAAGGTGCCACCCATACCAAACATTTCTACAGAAGGATCTATTTCTCTCAATGCATTGGCTACACTTGCCGCATGAGTATCGCCGGAAGCTTCACCGGCGGAAAACATGACTTTCATTATGCATCCTTTCTGGAATTTACAAATTCTTGGTCAACAGCACAGATAACAATACCATGACGATCTGCCATATCAAGCACGTCTTGTTGTTGTACGAAAATAGTCTTTTCCGCTTCTACAGCTAGTACCTTACAACCACTATCAATCATAGACATGAGCGTTTTTATGCCTACTGCCGGCACATCAAAGCGTACATCTTGATTTGGTTTTTCGGTTTTAACGACAACCGCATCCCCACGGCCGAGCTCGCCACCTCGTAAAATACACTTATCAGTACCTTCAATAGCTTCAATAGCCATGGCCGCCTTATGCTTAACAACAACAGTTTGACCTATATCAAGGGCACCCATTTGTTTAGCTAGTTCAAAACCAAAACAAATATCAGCCCATTGCTCATCTGTAGGTTGTGCTTTTGAAAGCACTCCAACCTTTGGCATAAATGGTTTTAAGTATACGGTTTGATCTAATACTTTAAAGCCTTCTCGTTCTATTTCATCAACGATGGCAAGCATAATCGTATCATCTTTACGATTTTTAAGACGCTTTAAAACACCTAATGTTTTTAAATCAGGAAACGTAAGACCTTTAAAAAGAATCTCTTTAGTAACTTTTCCAAGCATGGTTAACTCTTCAACCTCTTCTTTTTTCAAGGTTTTGAAGATTTTACCTAGTTTAGCAACACCAATATCGTAGAAAGCATCAGCCTCAGCCTTTAGAGCCGGGTCTATATCAGGTACCACACCGATAACAACCACCTCGTGGCCCAATACATGAGCGGCACGCATGAATTCTACAGGCAAAACACCTATGCCCGCAATTAATCCTACCTTTGCCAAGACTATACCTCCTAGATCGCCTCATGGCCTATATATCAATTAGTAATTTCAAGTTCCCTATGAAAAGGCCTAAAAATAGACATAATCATATACAATATATTGTACTATAAATAGCTACTTTTTACCATTAAAAAGCCATGGTTTATGCCCTTTTCTTCATCATTTTATTATAATTCCCTTATTCCTTTTAAGCACTAAAAAATCTACGATTATATCTATCAAAACTTTTCTATAAATATAATGTAAATTATCATTGATATAAAACTCAACTAGTAATAATGCACACAAAAAGACCTCGTACATTGTACGAGGTCTTCATAATTAGTCGCGACGAGTACGCATAATTCCCCTATCAGCATTGCGTAGGAAGCGTAATAAATTTTCAATTTCTACGGAAGAATCCAATTGTAATTCCATTTCTTCAATCGCCTTAGATAAACTGAATCCAGAACGATAAATAATACGGAATGCCTGTTTCAAATCACGTCGTACATCTTCGGAAATTCCTGCACGAGATAAGCCTACAGAGTTTAGCCCGATAACACGTGCCGGTTGACCATCAGCAATTACGTAAGGTGGGATATCTTGTACCACCTTAGCCATCCCGCCAACCATTGCATTACGACCGATTTTAACAAATTGATGAATACCTGCAAGGCCACCAATAACAACGCGATCTTCAACGATAGCGTGCCCTGCAAGACCAGCACAATTACTCATTATTACATTATTACCAACGATACAGTTATGAGCCACATGTGTACAGGCTTGAAGTAAACAATTATTGCCTACACGTGTTTCTTCACCTTCACCAGTAGCGCGGCTAATAGTTACGAATTCACGAATAACCGTTTCATCGCCAATATTACAATAGCTTTTTTCGCCTTTAAATTTTAAATCTTGCGGTTCCAACCCAATAGATGCGTTAGGATAAATTTCACAACGCTTACCAATGGTTGTCCAACCACCAATTACAACATGTGCACCGATTTGTGTGCCATCGCCAATCTCGACATGTTCGCCGATAACAGCGCCAGGACCTACGATTACATCTTTGCCCAATTTAGCATTTGGATGGACTATGGCTGTACTATGGATGTTGGATTCCGCATTTTCCATGCCTACAACTATCACTACAATCACTCCTCATTCTATTATACAAGGGCAAACATGTATTCACCGCTAGCGCACAATTTGTCGCCAACATAGGCACGGCCTTCAACCTTGCCCATTTTACCTTTAATTTTAACAATATCTACCTCCATGCGAACTTGATCGCCAGGTTTTACAGGATGGCGGAAACGCACTTTATCAATACCTGTAAACATAGGAGTAAGACCACGATTTTCCTCAGGGTACAATAATGCAATACCACCGACTTGAGCAATAGCTTCAGTCAATAATACACCTGGCATAACTGGGTTCCCTGGAAAGTGACCTTGGAAGAACAATTCGTTGAATGTAGCATTTTTAATACCCACAGCACGTTTCATAGGTTCTAACTCAACAATGCGATCAACCAAAAGCATTGGGTAACGATGAGGTAAAATTTCTAAAATATCTTCGTGATTAAGAATCATGGCTGTGTCTCCCTTATTTCTTCCATTATACTGCGAGCCAATCTTGAATTTAATTCATGACTCGATTTCAAAGCAATTACATGGCCTTCAATCGGTCCTAACAAGAATAAATCCCCTATAACATCTAATGCTTTATGGCGAACTAATTCATCCTCAAAGCGTGGTATAGATAGACATTTCTCATCATCATAGACTAATGCATTATCTAGGCTACCGCCTTTTGCAAGCCCCATGGCCTGTAATTGTTCCAATTCCTTCATAAATCCGATAGTCCTAGCCGATCCAATGTGTGCTTTGAAATACTCAGGCGATACTTCAAAATCACATTGTTGCGTACCAAGCAACGGATGGCTGTTAATTGATGTAAAAGTCATGCGATAGCCATCATATGGCAAAATCACAATAAAACGATCCCCATCATAAACAGCATGAGATCGAGTCACTTTGTATATATGACGCGATGCTATTTGTTCTTCAATGCCAGCCTCTTCAATAAGATTGACAAAAATAGCACTACTACCATCACCTACAGGAGGTTCTGGAGAATCCATTTCAATATAACAGTTATCAATATTCATAGCACTGAACGCTGCCATCACATGTTCAACAGTAAATACCTTTGCTTCACCATTTTCCAGCGTGGTAGCGCGCATAGTGTTCGTCACATTATCAATGTGTGCTCGCACAGAAGGATGCCCTTCAATGTCCGTGCGGACAAACACAATTCCTGTATCTTCAGGTGCAGGCTTAAAAACCATATGTACTGGTTCACCGCTATGAAGGCCAATCCCTTGATATGAAACAGCCTTTTTTATTGTTTGTTGTGGCTTACTCATAAGAATGTCCTTTCATAATCCGAATTCACGTTTACTATACACCAATATGTATTATACCCTATTTGCATAGGCGTTACAAGAAATTTACCATATATTACGCTAATTGGAAAGACTATTCTTAGTCTTTAAAATTTTAATAGATTATTTTTAAACACTAAGTTATAAGTTATAAAATAAAAAGAGATTTCATCCATGCTAGTAGGAATCAGTTTCATCTTGAAGATTCCACAATCGCATAAACAAAATCTCTTTAAAATTATTAACTATTGAAAAACATCAGGTGGTGTATCTATTTGTTCACCATAAAAACGACGAGTCCATTTCCAACGGTTATGAAGCCAGAACCAATCTTCAGGATATCGTCGAATATAATCTTCAATAAACTCATTTAGACGAGTTGTTGTTACCGCTATATCACGCTTTTTATCATCTGTACGTTCCACATAAATTGGTGGATGTGCTTCAATCTCATATTTCTCAGAAAACGGGCTATAATGTATGGTTACAAAAATAATAGGCACATCTTGCATACGAGCCAGTACAGCTGGCCCAGCAGCCGTCAATGTTTCATAGCCAAAGAATGGTACAAGAACGCCATCATCACCAGGGTCCTGATCCATAATAAGGCCTAAAAATGCACCTTTTTTTAGTTCATTAATCATTTCACGAACACCTGTTTTATAGGTCACATGTTGATGCATAATCCGACGATATTCATTGATAAACTTATCGGCATCACCATTCTGTTTCATAGCCACAGAAATCAATGGATATCCTTCAGAAGCAAGAACGCCACCTAAAAGTTCCCAGTTACCACTATGAACAGCAGCTAAAATTGCACCTCGACCATTTTCTAAGGCATCATCTAAGTACTCTCGATTAATAAACTCCACCATATCTTTGTATGCGCCATCTTTAATTTCAGGATAGCGCAATACATCAATAATCATACGGCCAAAGCGTGTAGTACTAGCTTTCGCAATACGTCGAGCTTCTTTAGGGTCATCTGTAATATTACAGAATAAAATTTGGCCTATCGCCAGGCGCTTGCGTTTAGGTGGCACCACTAACCACACAATTTCACCAAGCAATGTACCAATAGCATATTGCAAACCTTTAGGTAATAAGCAAATAAAGGCACTAAAGATTTTCATAAACCTATACATGGATTATTAGCTCTCCTTAAGCTGTGCTTTCAAAGCGTCAATTTCTTTTTGTAATTGTTTTACAGTTTTCACCATTTCTGGCAAACGATTCTCGTAAGCAGCCAATTTTAACCACTCTTTATGAGGTCTCATTGGATACCCAGCCATAACAGAATTAGATGGTACATTGCCAGTAATTCCTGTTTTACCTGCAAATTGTACATTATCTCCAATTGTAATATGACCAGTACAGCCTGTTTGTCCTGCAAAGATTACATGGTTACCACATTTTGTACTACCTGCAATCCCAACCTGTGCAATCAAGAAACAATCTTCTCCAATCTCAACATTGTGGCCAAGGTGAACAAGATTGTCAATTTTTGTACCGCGACGTACCAAGGTAGATCCCATTGTAGCATTATCAACAGTAGTGCAAGAACCAATTTCTACATCATCTTCAAGAATAACATTGCCTACTTGAGGAATATGCGTATGAATACCATTTTCTGTGGCAAAGCCAAAACCTTCACCACCGATAACTGCTTTAGCACGCAATACAACGCGTTTACCCAAAATACAGTTCTCATGTACGATAGCACCTGCATAGATATCAGAATCTTCCCCAATTCGTACATTATGACCAATATATACATAAGGTCGAATTGTTACATTATCACCGATAACAGCATTATCATTAATAACACAATAGGCACCAATAGCTACATTTTTACCAAGTGTAACATTCTTGCCAATAATAGCTGTACTATGCACTTCACGGGGAACTACAACAGGTGGATGGAATACTTCTAGCACTTGGGCGAATGCGGCTTTTGCATTATCAACTACGATTTGTGCCATCGGTGCATTTTTTACTTCCGATTCAACGATAACAGCACCCGCTTGGCATAATGCAATATGTTCAACATATTCACCTATTGCAAAAGTTATGGATTGTTTTACTGCTTGCTCAAAGCTACGTGTCTCAGTAATGACAATAGACTCATCCCCTATAAGTTGACCGCCTACTAAATTTGCGAGTTCCTGTAAAGTTTTTTCCAAGGCAAACTCCTCCCCCGTGGTAATCTTCAATTATTGTGCAGCTTCAGTTGTACTTGTTGCAGCTTGATCTGCTTGTTGTGCATTTTGCTGAGCATCTTGTTGCTCTTGGGCTTTAGCTGCATTTTCAACTTCTTTGATTTGGTCGTCAGAAGCTTTACCCATTTTTGTAATCAAATCATCAGTTACATCAGAGCCACCGCCAACAACAGCGCCTTTCTCAATAATAACATCAAGTTTTTTCTCTTTCACAAGTTCATTGATTTTTTGTTCTTGATATTGACGATATTCTTGCGCTTTTGCATTCGCAAAGGCATTTAATTCTTGATTCGCTTGATTAAATACATTTTGTTTAGATGCTTCATCGGCAGCAGCAATTTTAGCATCTAATTCCGCTTTTTTAGCATTGATTTCTTTAGTAATTTCAATGCCTTTTTCAGTACTGTTTGCCACTTTCACGCTATCAACATAACCAACATTATTAGAACCACAACCACCTAAGATAGCCATAGAAGCTACTAAAGATGCACCTAATACTAAAGATTTAATACGTTTATTCATAATATAACTCCTTATTGAACTCGATAGGACGCCTTCACTGCATCAGTAATATCAAGCCCTTTAATATTACCACCATCATCGATGATAACTAAATCCAAATGTTGTTCCTCAGCAATAATTGCTACACGCATACGAACATCTTCTAAAATAGCCTCATGAAGTGCACTCACTTCAGCTTCTTTATCTGAAAGCTTTTTTGCCCATGTATCATTCCACTCTTGCGCCACAGGCAGGTTATTATTAGCAATGATGGATTGTGCTTGTTGTTGTACCATAGAGTCTCGTTTCTCAGCTAATTCCTTCTGTAGGGATGCAGCGTATTGATTGAGCTCTTCCTGCCCTTTTTGTTGCATTGGAGCAAGCTCAGCCTGTACCCTTGCTTTAATTGAATTTACATCGAAATCCGATGGTTTTCTCTTAGCTAATAAGTCCTTTAATCTTTCTTCTTTTTTAGCTTTTTCAGCCATAGCCGCTGCTCTTTGTGCATCATCTATATATACACGTGCATCATAGGCATATAAGTCTAGTTGAAGGTTTACGATTTCCAGATCATATTCATTAGTACTAACCTTTAACTCAGCTAAATACTTTTGAGTCAATTCATTGCGCTTTGCATTTAATTGCTGATTTAGTTCATTCTCTTTTGTTGCAATACGAGTTTGCAATTCGACCGTAAGAGCATCTGACAAGGTTGAATCCAGTGCAAGCGTTTTCAACTGTTTATCTTGTGTCTCTGACTTGGCATTTAAGGCTTGTTGTTCAAGTTCATATTGACGTTGTAAAAGTTCCAGTTCATTTTTGGCTTGTTTATAATCCGCATAGGATGGATTAAACTCTAGTACATCATCAATGCGTACAACACCTATTGACATGCCATCAGGACCCTGTTGGTGATTTGTTACAAAACCATAGGCCCAAACCATAGCACTTATTGCAGCAACGAGAAATATGACTAGTCCTATATATCGTTGTTTCCCGTTCATTGTCGTTCTCCCTTACATAGAACTACAGTTTATTTTTTTGCATCAGTAGCTAGTTTTTTCAATACTTGATCTGTAATATCAACACCACCGTATAGTACAGTGTCTTTAGTCATGACAACGCTAAGACCTTTAGCATCACCAACCGCTTTTGCAGCCTCCATAGCTTTATCTTGAACGGATTTAGCAATTTCTTGATCTTTTTTAGCTAGGTTTTGACGAGCTTCTTCAGCAATTTTTTGTTTAGTAGCATCATCTTGTGCTGCATCAATTTTAGCTTGCGTTTCTTGTTGTAATTGGCTTTGATAGCTCATATATTCTTGAGCTGCAGAGATATAAATTGGATTATCTTGCGACAACATACGAGATGTATCGATAACCCCAATAGTACTAGTCCCACTATTACTACTAGGCGAAGCCATTTGCGTATAAGCTAACGCACCAATACCAACAATAAAAATAGCAGCAATGACGATGGAAAAAATCTTTACATTCGCCTTGTTATTCATCATTCGCATCATAATAGAGTGCCCTCATTTCTTTAAATCACTGCATCAAAGGATGCCATATAGAGATATTGGTGAAAGCCTCTTTAGAAAAGAGGCCTCCACCATATACATTTACTATATTAGAATTGTGTGCCGAAGCTGAAGTGGAATTTATTTTTGTGTTTACCCACACCATAGTCAAGTTTAACTGGACCAATTGGGGTTGTAATACGAACACCAGCACCAACGCCATAGTTAAAGGTTTTCTTACTATTATACCATGTAACATTTGGTGCATCCCATGCATCACCAATATCAGTAAACAATACGCCACTAACCTTTTTAACGATTGGGAAACGGAATTCCAATGTAGCATTGTACATATACTTGCCACGGAATTGATCATCTTCATAACCACGTAAGGAGTCAGCACCCCCCAATGTGAACAATTGGCTATAAGGAGCATCACCTTGAATAAAGCCACCACGTGCACGGAATGCCAATACATTCTTAGCACCAAGTTTTTTATACATGCGTGCTTCAGCTGTGAATTTATAGAAGTCGAAGTCACCGCCTAAACCATGACCAGCCCATTGTGTAGTATAGGAAATACGACGACCACGAGTTGGTTCATAGATATTATCACGAGAATCGTATACTTTTTGCCATGTTACGGAGTTAATGCGACCGAAGTTATTTTTTACATAGTTGTCAGATGCAAAGTTATAGGAACCATTATCCCAGTTTGTACCTTTACCCGCATTTTTATCATAACGGAAGCCAGAGCTATCATCATCATCCCATTTATAAGTATCTTTACGAGATTCTAATGTCAAGTAATCACGAGTATATTCCCCAGTTTGACGACCGAAGGAAATATTGAAACCACGAGATTTCTTATTGTATTCTGCTACTTCACTACCATCTTCATTGTAATCTGTGTATTCATCTTCGCGATTGAAGAAGGAGAAGCCAAGGGATGTACCTTTGCTATCGATCCAAGGTTTCAAGTAGGAGATTTGGTAGTTCTTATATTTTTTCTTACCACCGATTTCCCAGTGAACTTTAAATTTATCACCAGTACCACGGAAGTTATCTTCACCAAACTCAACGATGCCCATCAATCCATCAGATTTAGAGTAACCAGCACCTAATGTAATGGTACCAGTCTTATGTTCCAATACATCGATTTCAATAATTACATTATTTGGATCTTGTTCACCTGGCAACATACGAACGTTTACGTCATCAAAGAAACCTAAGTTATATACGCGTTCTACAGAACGACGTACCAAGAATTTATTAAAAGGTTTTCCTTTCTTTTGAACAAATTCACGAGTAATAACTTTATTGCGAGTTTTCTTGTTACCTGCTGGAATGATATCTTCTACGATACCTTCAACAATGTGTATATGAAGTACGCCTTGGTCATCTACACGGACACCATCAACGTGTGCTAACATATAGCCATCACGAGCATATGCAGCATTAATACCTTGGACTTTTTGCCCTACAGATACAGAGTTAAGAACTTGACCTGGTTGAATATCCATGAACTTAGTCAATACTTCGGAGGAATATACAGTATTACCTTCAAAGGAAACGCCAGTAGTAACTGGATTTACGGTTACGGCAAAGTCCAATTTTACGCCTTCAGGCACGGAAGTAAATACAGGATTTACTTCAGAGAAGTACCCAGTATTACCAAGATTAGTTACATCTTTAAATACGCCATCAACAGATACGGCATCGCCAACTTTTTCAGTTAAAATTGGCAACAAATTTGCTTGCTGTTCAGCTGTAACGCCAGATATAGATAAACCGGTAATCAATTTACCTACGTAAGGATTAACAGATTCTGCACTAGCAGATGTGACATATTGTGCTTCTACTGTTGTAACAGCTTGAGTTTGGCCATTTTCAGCAGCCTTATCAAGATCAGTACCACCAGTAGTTTTAGATACCATTTTTACTTGTTTATCATCAGTTTTTAAAGCAGCATTATTGACTGTAACAGTTCCATCAGAACCTTTTACTACAGTGCCGTCACTAGATATAGTCGTATCACCACGAGCAGCTAAGATAGCTGCATCAGTTTCATCTTGTATAGTTGTAGTAGTTGCATCAGCATTATAAACAGCTTGTGTAGTAGCTGCATCATTTGCTGTAGCAGCATTAGTCGTCGTTGTGCTATTTAAATCTGGAGTATAGCCAGCTTGTACCTCAGCAGCAAATACACTGCCTGTCCCCATGACAGCGGTCAACACGGACGCTGCAAGCATACTTTTATAAGCTTTTGGTTTAAACATAAATTCCTCCTAGAACTCATCCCCATAAAGAGTTTACATCTTATTTATAAAGACTAATAAATCTTTATCATTATAGCATAAATTGCTTGGAATGAGTACTATATTAAACAAATTTTATGAAATTAATATGACTAGAATGTGCATACCTAAGGGGTTTACACATTCTAGCCATACTCTTAAAAGCTACGTGTCCAACGACCACCTATATAATTGTTCCCTTTTGATGTATGCCATCCCGTGAACTTAAGGTTTCGTTTAACAGAATATTCTATACCATATTTATTTTGTTTGTTATTAATACCTTGAGAATAAGTCAACATGACTCTCGGTAATACATATTTACCGATTTCAATATTATAATTACTTGCCGTATCCCTATTGGTTGGCTCATCGGGATCAATTGACCCTGTTGTAATATTGATGCGGTCTAACCCAAGTGTATTTTGTAATGCATCTTGTACATAGCCAAAAGCAAACATTTGAAGCCCTGCTGTAGCCACAGCATTCACATCTTCATTTGTCAAAGTACTACTATTTGAATCTGCACCGCGGCCGAAGGTCAACATGGAAATGATTTGCTTTCTAGACAATGTAGGATTAGAGGACAATGATAAGTCCATATGATCCACTGTCCCTTTTACGCCAAGCATAATAGTGTAATTACTTACATTTGTTTCAGCCTCTAATTGTAAGTTTGGTAAATAAGAGCCACCTACGAAATGAGCATTCCCTTTTGTAATATTAAATACATGGCTCAAATACTTAAACGTGCCATTTCTAACATCGAATTGACCACTAGCAGTTGGATTTTGTAAGGATCCACCAAAATGAACATCGCCACTGATAAACATGTTGTATAAGGTGCGATCATATAAACGTACACCTTTACCCGCATGAACAGTAACATCCACCCCCATATCTTTGGTACTTTCACTAGATTGTAAGGAAAGAGGAATTTTGAATTGAATCTTTTCAAGATTTAAAGTACCAATAAGGGTCGGCAATCCATCTCGGTCAGCAATATAAAGTTCACCATTCAAAGGTCCTCTTACATATTCACTGCGAACCTCTAAGTCTTCTAGCTGAACTGCCGCCTTGTAATTAGTAAGAGTATGTCCAGACCAATTTACTTTAGCAGCCAAACCAGCTGAGCCTTTGCCCATATTAATACGGGATTGGAAATCACCTTGTTGACCAGAGAAAATTAAGTCACCATCAATACCAGTAATTTGATTTTCTACACTTGCCAATTTCATCGTACCATTACGTACCGATACAGTACCATATGCTTCAGGCTGATCAATAGTGCCTGTAATGTGAACCGTGCCTTTTAACGGACCTGTTGCCTCCTTAACACTAGTTGTAAGAAGAGGGATAACAGCCATATCTGCTTCGTTAAAATCAATAGTTACATCCATAGATTTGCTATCATTTGCTGGAATATACCCAGACGTAAAGATTGCCGCTAATGGAATCTTACCATAGACACTTAGCTTATACCCACTTTTGGCACCTTGAATTCGTTGAATCTGAATAACTTGATCTTGCATTGTAGCCAATACAAAACCTTCATCAATACCAACACCATTAAAGGACCCCGACTCTACAGCACCGGATAATTCTACTTTAGGATTCTTAGTTTCCCCAGTGATATTTACAACGCCAGTCACCCAACCAGTAGCTTGAATATCCTTACCCATAAGTGGCAAGAACGGTACTATATCAACATCCTTTAATGCAACCTGTAAGTCCGCTTGACCATCAAGATCCATCGTACCGCCTATTGCAATGAGACCTTCATCAACAGGCAGTTTCAAAGTTGTAACTTTGAATTTACGATTAGCAAGACTTGCATCGATAGTTGCATCACCAACAATCTTTTCATCAATACTTACATCATTAATCTTGCCTGTTACATTAACGCTTGGATTGTCGCGTGTACCTCCGATTTCAACAGAACCATTTAATTTGCCATCAATGTGTTCATTGGACCGGTCTAGCAAGGTTAGCAAATTCTTTACGCTACCATTAGTAACATCTAATACACCAAATAGTTGTCTACTATCATCAAACTTCATACCACCTTTAGCAGTGTAGCGACCACCATCGGCTTCAGCAAAGGTGAAATCTTGCACATTTACAACCGATTTATCTGCATAAACACGACCATGAATATCGTTCAATAATTCCCCATTAACTGATAAGGCATCGGATGAAATATAGCCATTGAATTGAGGGTTATCCACAGATCCAGTAATTTGTCCTCGACCAGATAGCAAACCATCAACTTTGTAATCCGTATTAATGAGCAATCTGCCCATATCAATTTTTTTGCCTTCAAAATCAATATTAATTGCTTCTTTAGATACTGTACCGCCACCTGTGATAGTTGCACCATAACCTTCAATATCAAATCTATAAAGCTCTAATGTATCATTCTGATAGTTATATTTTGCAAACGCATTGGTCACGAGTTTGCCATAAGCAGAACCATCCCACAAATGAGCACGACCTTCTATAATCGGATTTGCAGCCGTCCCTGTAATATGATTGTCTGTTTCAAACCAACCTGTAATAGGAACATCTGTAACAGTACGAATCACATTTTCAATACGAGCAGCCCGAGCCTTGGCATTTAGATCTAACACATCTGTATTAAGATTATACCAACCATTAACATCATAGCCCCCATCGCCATCACCAATATGTCCATTGGTGATAGTGAGAATATGGTTATCTAGCTTAATATCTCCATGGATATTATTGAATCGAGCCCCTTTATAATGTACCTCTTGCCCCCATACAGTGCCCATTACATTTGGATTATCCAATGTACCTTGTATCGCAAAAGAGGTATTCAAGGTGCCATCAACATCTTGACCAATAATAGGACTTAGTGCGGTCAATGGCAATGCATTACCGGAAATAGTGGCATCTATATTACCATTTTGGATATAGCCATATCCGCTTAGCGCCCCATCTCCTATAGTGCCTACAACGGTCATATTTGTACTATTATCTGCATGTGTAAAGTTAGCTTTTGCAGTATCAACTACAACACCGCGAATGCCTATTTGGCGACCTTCAACAGCGCCTACAACATCTGTAACTTGATTATTTTTTCCTAAGATACGCATCTCACCATCGATATTACCTGTAACCGGTGAGGTCATATCTTTTGTGAAAGTGCCTAAAGGTAAATTTTGAATCTTTATAGTAGTATCAAAATCCCCTGTATCAACCACATATTGGCCCTTAACCTTTGCACTACCTTCGCCTACTGATAGGCGCACATCATCCGTACGAACTAAACCGTTATCATATACAATATCACCTTGTAAACGATCAATATAGTAACCATTATAAGAAATACCATCACTAGCAATCGTTGCATCTACACGTGGAGCTACTGTCGTGCCACCAATATGTGCACGCCCACCTACAATACCAGAAACACCGACGTCTGTTATCGCCTCTAAATCTACTTTATCGGCCACAACATTAAGATTTAAATACTCTTCATCTTTGCCTAGTGTAACTAAGCCATTGATCTTTGTTACTTGATCATTTACCCTCCAAGAACTACGACTAATAATGATTTGATCATTATTAAGCATAATGCGACCCGTGCCATCGGTAATATTATAAATTGTATTACCCCGTTTATAAGTGCCTGTTGAACCTTTAAAGCCTACATTACCACTCATAATGTATTTGCCATCTTCACTTTTAAGATTTAAATGTAAATCTTGTAACTTACCACTCGTTACAGATAGATCCTTACGAAGTGGAACAAAACTCATAATACCAGCAGTATCAATTTCATCAGCTTGTACAAAGAGATCAAAATTAGATACATTGTTCATATCAATTTTGCCATTCAAGGTAATTGCGGAACCATCTACATCAGCAGTAAAGGCACCTTTAGACATGCCACTCATATCAAGCGCCATAGTCCCATCAAGATTTCCTACATTCCTCTTTATTCCATCTTTAGTACGTAGCGCTACGCGACCATCATTAACAGTCACAGAGCCATCAAAAGTACCCGACTTATTTGGATCGGATGGTTTTACTAACTTAGTTATACTCCACGACCCATCAGCTAGTTGCCATATATGAAAATCTGGCGCCTCAACGATTACACTAGAAATAGCCGTAGCCCCTGATGTGTTGCCACCGACAATCTTCGGCAAAGAAGATAGTTTAACTCCTACAGCTACCTCTTGAGCAGTTCCAACTAAATGACCATCTCTATCTTTGATAGTCACATCTGTTAGAACAACATCACCATTCCAATTAATTCGGAGAGAATCATAGTCTATAGATCCGTTTATGACATTATTTACTTGTTCTTTAACCATAGGTGCAATGTAAGTTTGAGCCATAGGATTGATGCTGGCACCAACAATACCAGACAAACCTAAAATCGCTGCACCGATAAGGAGCCACTTTTTACGGGTCATAATGATACTCCCATACACATTATGAATAATATAAATATATATACTAATCTTACCACAGACACAGTAATAACTATAGTATTTTCAGAGTGAATTTTATAAAACCTATCAAGAACACCCATTGTCTATAATGTCCATTACAAGAAAAAAGACGACCGAAGTCGTCTTTTTAAAGATCATATTATTGATTGCCGCCTAGTTTTGACAATTGTTCAACAGCACCACTATTAGCAATAACTTCAGCACCTTGACCTACAGGTGTAGACAATGGAACGCCTGTTAATTGTTCAAGAGCCGCAATGCTAATATTGTAATTGTAAAGAGCTTCTACATAGTTATTACGAGCTGTTGTCAACTTAGTTTCTGCATCAAGTACATCAAGGTTCGTACCAACACCTGCACGGTAACGAAGCGTAGCAATACGGAAACTTTCTTGACCTTGTGCGACTGCAGTTTGTGTACTTTGGATTGTTTGTTCAGCAGCTCGTAAATTCAAGTATGCTTTTTGTACAGCTAACAATACAGCATCAACAGTTGCCAAGTTAGCTTCTTTTGCTTGTTCAAGTTGTGCATTTGCTTTTTTAATAGCATTTTGTGTTGCACCACCGTCCCATAAGTTCCAAGTAGCACTAGCACCAACACTCCAGGACTTTGTACTTGTACCAAAGTAACCATCTGGATCACCATAGCCACGACCAGCTTTTACAGCAACCGTAGGCAAATAACCCGCCTTAGCAGATTTTACAGCTTCTTCCGCAGATTTTACATCAAGAGCTGATTTAACAAGAGCGGAACGATGAAGCATAGCATATGCTTTCGCTTGCTCCAAAGTTACATTATATGGTTTATATTGTAAATCATGCTCTGCTGTAGTAATAGCTGTTTGTGCAGGGTATGCAATAACTTGATTTAAGTTCGCCTCTGCTAAATTTGCAGCATTTTGCGCTTTTACAAGAGATGTTTGAGAATCATCAAGATTTGTTTTAGCGGCCAATACATCGGAGCTCGCCACTAAACCAACATTATACTGTGCCTCTACATTGGTTACATGACCTTGATAATCTTTAACAGCTTGTTGTGCTACATCTACCATATTACGGCTCATAATCAATGTATAATAACCGTTAAGAGCATCATATTTTGCTTGTTGTAAAGCCTCTTCATAGCTAGCACCAGTACCTTCACGAGTATAACGTGCAGAATCAATGCTTGCATCGAGTTGTGGATTGAATACAGGCGCACTAATGGAGAAGTTATGACTACCAGATTTGCCACTACCTGTGTCACCGCCCGTTTTTTGAGCACTCCAACCATAACTAACACTTGGATTCTTACCAGCTGCTACTTGGCTTACTGCAGATTTAGCAGCTTCATAACCCCATTTAGTTTGCTTAGCTGTACGATTATTAGCTAATGCTAAATCAACCGTACGGGCTTCGTTTAAAGCTAATGTACGTTCATAGGTTTTACTATCTAAAACAGATTTTTCTGCTAATTGCTTTTGTGTTAATTGAATAGCTTCTTTTTGATATTTGCTTAATTGGTCTCCGTTGTTAACGGATGTAGTTACTACATCAGCGGCAAATGCACCAGTAGTAACTAAAGAAAGCATTACACCTAAGGAAAGAACCTTTTTATTCATAATATGTACCTCCATACTCATATAGAGTAAATGTGTTAGTCATTAGAATACTTGTTTAATACCGAAATAGGTACCTCCATTCGTAGAACTGAACGGTCTGGTCATTTGAATAACGCCATAGGTATCTTTATGCAAACGTATATCACTACGAATACGATATTTACGATGATTAAGGTCATATAGCGCGGCTGATAAGGACACAGGACCACGGAGGTTATAATCCACTCCAAGACCCAATTCACTTTCAAAAATACCACCACGCACCAACCATTTAGAACTAATAAATCGACCTGCATTCAGATCAAAAGTAGTATCATCCCCCATATTAGAAAGGCCAATTTCAGCCATTCCTTTATTATTAAAGGCACGTACTCTACCATTGACACGGAATTCATTATCCGTTGTGTTATACAACAAATCTACAGATGGTTCAATCTTGGTAGATGACTTTTTTTCAGTCATACCAACCTCTACACTATTTCCATTTACATCCGTTTGGTACGCCTTTCCGCCCATCAGTTTATTGATGCGAGCTGAAATCTGTGCCGTATTATGTAAAGTCTCCTTAATATTTTCTTGTGCTTTAGGATCTGTTACAGTTGATTCCATGGTACGAGCCATATTATCTACACGATCAGTAGTTTGTTTTAAATTAGTTAAAATAGCACGCATATCATTGCCTGCATTACCATCAGCATTAAACTGTTGTGCTGCTTGATTTAGCTGAGCCGTTACATCCGCCATATTTTGTGTAATAGCTACCGCATTATCAGCCATCACAGCTGTAGATTGCAAAGAATATTTAAGTGCACTTTGAGTTGCAGGATCACCAATAATACTATTAATAGACTGTAGCATCTTCTCAGTACCATCCATTAATTTTTGTGCACTCTGCATGGCCTTATCCACAGCATCAACGCCTTCACCTTTAACGGAGTCACCATCTTGTAAATATACTTTAGACTGTCCTGGTGAAATTTGAATAAATTTATCACCTAAAAAACCATCTGACCCCAAGGAAAAGATCGAGTCACTTGGAATCTGCGTTTTTTCATCAAGTTTCATCTTAACCACAACGCCACGCGGTGTAATTTCAATATCAGAAACAGTCCCGATGGCCACGCCGGAAAATTTAACCTGATTCCCATTTTTTAGGCCATTTACTTGAGTGAAATCACCTGTAATTGTCATTTGCGGTTTAGCCCAAATATCGATACGGCCTACAAATAGTATGCCTGCAATAAATAGAACTATACCTATTATTGTAAAAGCCCCTACCTTGGCCTCCGTCGTCCACTTCATTATATATCTCCCATCGCAGATTCGTTAATCGGCTCTGCTTCACCATGAATAAATTGTTGTACCTTCTTATTTGTAGAATTCTTAAATTCTATTGTATCAGAAATTTCTACAAAATGCCCCTGATCGAGTAAAGCTATGCGGTCAGCAACATAAAATGCTGACTGCATATCATGTGTTACCACGATAGAAGTACAACCAAGCCGATTCTGCATCCCCTTAATTAGTATACTAATCGTACCTGATGTAATAGGATCTAACCCTGATGAAGGTTCATCATAAAGAATTAAACTCGGATCTAGTGCTATAGCACGAGCTAAGCTAACCCGCTTTTTCATACCACCAGATAACTCATTAGGCATATAGGACTCATATCCCTTTAAACCAACCCAATCAAGTCTTTCTGCCACAATGCGTTTGATTTCGTCATCCTTTAACTTCGTATGTTGACGCAAACCAAAAGCTACGTTCTCACCTACCGACATAGAATCAAACAAAGCTGAATATTGGAATACCATCCCCATTTTTCTTCGTACCGTATTAAATTCATCTTCAGATAATGTAGTTATATCTGTGCCATCTACGATAATCTGCCCTGATGTAGGACGTTGTAAACCTATTAATAAGCGAAGTAATGTACTTTTACCACTACCACTGCCGCCTAATATAACTAACGTCTCCCCATCATTAATAGTGAGATTAACAGAGTCTAAAATCACACGTGACTCGTAGGCAACTACAACATTGCGTAGTTCAATCATAAATCCCTCTAAAAATATCCACTAAAATAACAATGTAGATAAAAAGTAATTTAATACAAATACTAGAATAATACTAGTTACTACAGAACTAGTAGTGGAAAAACCAACAGCTTCTGCGCCCATTTTAGTTTCCATGCCCTTATAAGCACCTACCAATGCAATGACAGCACCAAACACACTAGACTTTATAAGTCCTAAGGTGAAATCTGAAATGGTAGAAAACATTTGAATAGAATCTAAATATGTACTAGGCGCCAAACCCTTGATAACAGTGGCTACAAAGTAACCACCGGCAATACCGATAACAACACCATAAAATGCCAAAATTGGCACCATAATCATACACGCTACTACACGTGGTACCACGAGGTAACCAACAGGATCAACAGCCATAACACGTAGGGCATCAATTTGTTCTGTTACCTTCATTGTACCAATTTCAGCCGTGATAGCTGCGCCAACACGGCCGGCTAATACTACACCAACTAAGATAGGACCCAATTCACGGCCCATAGCTACAGCCATAAGGCCACCTACTGTACTTTGAGCACCATAGGTAATGAGTACATCTGTAATCTGTAAGGTCATAACGGCACCAGCAAAGAGTAGAGTTAAGCTAATAATAGGCAAGGAGTCTACCCCTAAGTGAGCCATCTGTTGAAATACATGCCACAGATTAATCATTTTTAATTGTTTTATTGTTTGCCACACTAATAATGTAGCACTACCCATCTGCGATAAGCCGTTTATGACGACTCGACCTATCGATTCTAGCCAACTCAACAGTCTATCCCTTTCCCTTACAGTTTCAACTTATTCAGCTGTATTTGTTCCACCAGCATTAGCCTCATCTTTTTTATTGGTTTCTTTCGACTCTTTTTTAGAATCCTTTTTAGACTCAGCTTTATCCGTTTTATCTTTTTTAGATTGATCTTCCAATTCTAACTTGCGTTCCATCTTAATCTGATGTTTCGCTTCTTTGACACGTTTTGCTAATTCTTTATCCCGATCAGCAGGCTTCATTACATGAATCGTAAATTGACCATCACCTTGCACAATGTACTCAGTATCAACAGCAGTCTTTTCAGGTTTCTTTTCATCATCCTTACTAGAACTCAAATCTTCTTGACCTGTTTTTTTCTTTACATCCCCTGGCATAGGTTTTGATTCCACATCTTTAAGCTTAGCCTTTTTAACAGATTGAGAGCCATCTTCATCAACTAAGCTGATACCATCTTCCAAAAATTCTACAACGATTTGATTATTTGTATCTGTCTTTTGAATTTCATCATAAAGCTCATCAAAATCTTTATGAACTTTCAAACGGCGTAAAATTTCATCTGTTAAATTATATTTCTGTTTTTCCAATACGTATGGTAATGGAATCTCGCCACCGCCACGCACCTCTAAGGTATACTTACCAATAGCTTGATCTTCAGGTACCTTAAAGAAAATTTGTTTAATAACCTTTTCACCGCGGAACGGCTCTAATGTTACATCTACTACGATAGTATCCCCAGGAGAAACTACAGTAGACGAAGCAGAAGCATCGATAAGCTTTGCTGTTTTCTTATCTTGCGTTACGTTTGTTTCAACCGAAATATCCGAAATTTCATAGTTGATGAATCGATTGTTCATAAGAACATCAATGACATTATAAAATTCATCAACTGCTTTTTCACTAATAGAATCAGAGCTGTAGAACATATTTGTCCGCGTTAATGGCTTATGTTCTTTCCCTTTTGGCGTAATAGTATAAGAAATTGTAGCCGTACCAGAGCCACTGCGATCCAATGTTTTATTCAACATATTGTATAAGGCTGTAGCTGCTAAAGTTGGTGTCATTTCACCATCTTCAATAACCTTGACAGAACTAGTTCTATCACGGCCCATATCAATATCCTTTAAATGGAATCGCAATGGAATACCTGGCGAAATCACGCCTGATACACCTGCAATACCGGCACCTCTATCTTCGGTAACAGAGCCAATCTCTTTACCCATAGAGCCAAGCTTAAAGGCAGCATTATAGCTTTTTACAACGGTAAAGATACTTGCATTGTGCATAAAATAGTTAGAAGAACCATGTTTTAAGAATGGATGACCAAAGGCAACAACCTTTTCACCATCTACATGAGTAACAGTACCAATAGCGCCCAATTTAAGGTCACCATCAACTAGCAAAGCCGCTACTGAGCCACCAGCTTCTAAAGGTTTTGCAATTTCATCACCACTAGCACTTGCGGTGTCATATGTTTCATATTTATATTGTGGTAACTTCGATTTAAAGTATTCCATTGATGCCGCATCGAAGCCATATGCCATAAGTGGAGTACCTAAAGGAATCAATTGTGTATCATCCCAAGGTTTAGATAAGTTTTTCTCATATGGTATATTCCATAGTTTGACCATATCCTCAATAGGAGTAATCATACCTATCGTACCATCCGCAAACCCCCAGCCATAAGCAACAGCCCCAACGAGTTTACCATTTATATATACAGGGCTACCACTCATACCATGCGCAATGCCACCAGTTTGATCCATAACGGGGCCGGAAAACTTGGCTAAAATAAGATGACCAGATGGTCCCTTATCCTTCATGACACCCAGTACCTTTACATCAAAGGTGGAAATAGTATCCCCTACGATTACAGTTTTTGCAATACCTTCCATACCTGTTGTTACATCATTGACAGGCATAAAATCAATAGCCTGTGCAGTTGTAAGTGAAGTACAGAAGAAAAGCGCCAGTATCGCTTTTCTATACCGACGCCAAGAATGAGAAAACTTCATTCCTTCTCTCCTTTATTTACTTTCTACAGTGACAACGATTTGATCACGAGAAACGTCTGAACCCACTGTAACATTAACCGCCGTTACAGTACCAGTTACAGTAGATTTAGCAGCAGCCATAGGACCAGCCAATGTCTCTACAGTCACCAATGTTTGGCCTTCTGTTACAGAAGTACCAACAGAAACTGTAGAAGCAACTTTACCTGTTAATACACTTTGGTATGATACAGGGGCCGCCATTACAGAGCTAACACTTAAAATGCCTAATGCAGCTAAAGCTAACGCTACTCTTTTCATAACGATCCCTCCTTTTACAAAATTAGTTATGTATTTATAGTATACTAAATTATTAGTAATATTTCAAACAAAATTGTATGCAACGAATCTATTTTATAATTACTATATCTTCATAACTCATAGGTGCAGAAGATTTGTGTACATAATCATCATTGATAACTATATCAATGCTACCTTGATTTGATAATTCAGCGCCATCAACAACACCTAATTTAGACAATAACTGAGCTCCTTCTTTTTGAGTCACACCTACAGATTGAAGTTCGGATTTATCAACTGTTAGCACAACTAAATCATGTTCCTTTGTAGTTCCAATGAAGCTACGACCTTTGTTATTAGATTCATCAGCTCCTACATAGCGACCACCTTTCATCACCATAGTGCCCACTTCTAAACTAGCTCCACCGGTAGTGCTAACTTGAGCTAGTTCTTCTCTATTTTGAATTGTAATAGGTGTTCCAACTTTTAACTTACGTAAAGCATTTCCAGATTCGCCATGACCAGACAATACGTATTGATTTTCCCCAATTTTAGAATTTCCCTTTTGTTTACTAATAACCTTGCCATTAGCTACAGTCACTTCATAACCATATTCATTGGTCTTTGTAGAAGGACCATAAGTTGACGTATAAAGGGTCAAAGCGTTCTCTTTACGAACCGTATCAACGGAGGTGATTACAAAACTCTCATTCTTTGTTTTAGCTTGAAGCAAAGGTTTTTTCTCTTCTATAAAGTATCCTCTATTAGGCGTATATCGTAACGTACCACGATTGGAAATACGCTCTAAATCAATAGCTCCATCACTCGCCACTGAGTAAGGTCGTTCAAAACTGCCCCCTTTTACCTTTGCTCCAATGATAGCTGTATGAGCTTGAGTGACAGAAGATAATGGTTTACCTTCTGGAACATGCGCCACCACCATAGGTGAATCATTATCTACGGTCAATGCAAAGGCTTGAATTTTCCCTTCAGCTACGGTGTTATTAATTTTGCTATACGTTACAGATTTATTTACATCTTTTGTAGTCTGTTGCGCATAGCCAGAAAATAAATCCACTACTATACGCGAAGGCTTTTCTAATGCAAACTCATGATGTTGTACATCCTTATTCGCTGTTAATGTTACTCGTAAGGCCCCATTAACCGGTTGTAAGCCAATGCCTTTAAGAACTCCCGTTTTTTTATCATTTTGTGATATGGGGCCAGTTAAACCATTTGTAGTGCCCCCCAAGTTCAATGTAAGAGCATGTGTTTCTTCATTATAGGATTGAGTCCAAGATACAGGCATTTCAGATACATCTAAAACAATTCGGCTTGTACCTTCATGATTAGATACACGCACCCCTGTTAAATTACCTGCCTCAGCATGAGGAACGGTACTACCCAGTAGACCTAAAACAGCAAAAGTCATATACAGATATCGTTTCATCTTTAATTCCTCTATAGCTACAAACCATAATAATGGCCTTATATCATTACATCAATTTTACGCAATATACTTTTACTATAGTATACAGCATAAAGATGAAAAATTCAAAAATAAACGAAAAACGAGGTTACAGTCTAAAAATATTCCATACCAAAAATAGAATAATTGTAGACCATAACCTCGTCAATTTAAGCTTACATCATCATGGTATATTATTGTAACTATATTATTGTAACTCATCTAATGTATCACGAAGCTGTGACATTTCATCTAAAGCCTTTGCAACACCTTTAATCACTGCATATCTTGGAGATTCTACAAGGTATGCCGCGATTCCAATAGAACGTGTAATAACACGGTCTAATCCATCGATGAGCGCGCCACCACCAGTAAGAATTATGCCATGATCGTTGATAGCGGCCACAAGTTCCGGTGGAGTTTTTTCTAGAATAGACTTAACGCCTTCCAAAACATTCATCACTTGTGCTTCTAGAGCACGTTGAATCTCTAAAGAATTCACCGCAACCATCTTTGGTAATCCAGAACTTGAATCTCGTCCTCGTACCTCAATCGTGCGCTCCTTTGCACGGCGATCCACAGTCCCTACAGAAATTTTAATTTTCTCTGCTGTTAGCGGACCAATAACCAAGCGTTTCTTACGACGGATATAGCGAATAATAGATTCGTTAAAAGAATCTCCACCGATGCGAAGTGATTCACTTACAACTACACCCGTATCACAAAGAACGGCAATATCCGTAGTGCCACCGCCAACATCGACAACCATCGCCCCTACGTGCTTAGCATCATTGAGGCCAGTCCCCATAGCAGCAGCCAATGGTTCTTCAATAAGGACTGTCTTTTTTGCACCAGTTCTGAGTAAAGCTTCCAAAATAGCGCGTTTTTCAACTGGTGTAATGCCCGACGGAACACATACAATAATACGCGTCTTCATCAATCTAGAAGCAGGTACAACGGAGCGAATAAAGTACTTCAACATGAATTCTGTCATATCATAATCTGCAATAACGCCCGCTTGAACTGGACGGATGACGGAAATCCCTTTTGGAGTACGGCCCACCATAGAACGTGCAGCCTCACCTAAAGCAAGAATATCACCGGTTTTATCATCCCGTGCAATATACGCAGGTTCATCTAATACCAAGCCTTTACCCTTCGCAAAAATGAGGATATTTGCAGTCCCTAAATCAATTCCCAAATCGAAGTTTAAGGATCGATTTAAACGACTCATAAAATCTCCGACTTGCTCAGGTCGAACTAAACGTTTTAATGTCATGGCTGGTGTTGTTTTAGCAATCGCTACAGTCTCACGACTACGTCGTTCAGCACGGCGCATTTTTGTAACTTTAATCATGGTCTCACGCATATTGGAGGCCAAATGATTAGCTTGCTTTGCCACGCCATTTGAAAGCTTAGTAGACTTACGTTTTGTCCTTCTCAATGGTTTGCGTGTAGTACTCACTTTCGAATTTTCAACCTTTGCAGCACCTAAGTTCTGTTGCTCGTTGTATAAAGCCGGCCCTTTAGAGCGCCGGCTTCTTTTCTTTTTATTTTGTTTTGGCTGTGTACTCTTATTCGTCAACCCGAACAATATCAGCACCTAACCTTTGCAATTTACCTACAAAATCATCATAACCTCGGTCAATATGATGTAAACGACCGACTTCTGTTCTACCTTCCGCAGTCAATGCAGCGCATACCAGCGCCGCTCCAGCACGCAGGTCAGTAGCATTCACTATAGCCCCGTGTAAGCTTGGCATACCTTCGACAATAGCTTGACGATTATCGATGTCAATATGCGCCCCCATTTTACGAAGTTCAGCAACATGCATAAAACGATTTTCAAATACAGTTTCTGTTACTGTACTAGTGCCTTCCGCAATCGTGGTAAGAGCCATGAATTGAGCTTGCATATCTGTTGGGAATCCAGGGTATGGCAAGGTTTTAATATCGACAGCTTTAATGCCTTTACCACTACTGATAACGCGAATGCCGTCGATTTCTTCCTCTACTGTTACACCAGCTTCCTTTAATTTAGCCACTACTGGTTTTAGATGTTCTGGCAATGCATTTTCTACGAATACATCACCACCTGCCATAGCAGCAGCGATTAAATATGTACCAGCTTCAATGCGATCAGGAATAACTGTATGAATAGCACCGTGTAATTGAGGTACACCTTCAATACGAATCACATTTGTACCAGCTCCGCGAATATTAGCTCCCATAGCATTTAAGAATGTAGCTAAATCAACAATTTCAGGCTCTTCTGCAGCATTTTCGATAACGGTTTTACCTTCCGCCATAGAAGCAGCCATAATTACATTCTCTGTAGCCCCCACACTTGGGAAATCCAAATAAATTTGAGTCCCTTTAAGTCCTTCCGGAGCATGAGCATATACATAATCTTCAGTAATTTCAATTTTTGCACCTAATGCTTCAAATGCTTTTAAATGAAGATCAATGGGACGTGCACCGATAGCACATCCACCAGGCATTGAGATTTTAGCCTCCCCTTTACGAGCCAAAAGTGGACCCATGACAAGAAAGGATGCACGCATTTTACGCACAAGTTCATAAGGAGCTTCCGTAGCAGTCAATGTAGAAGCATCGAAAACAATTTCACCATCTGCATTATTACGAGTGATTTTAACCCCCAAAGACTCGATAACTTGGCAAATCGTGCCTACATCTTCTAAATTTGGAATTTCAAGCAATTTACTAGGCGTTGATGCTAGCAAAGTACCGGCAATAATAGGGAGTACTGCATTTTTAGCACTACTAACACGTACACGTCCTTCCAATCGATTGCCACCTTGAATGATTAACTTTTCCAACAGAATTCCTCCTACACTTTATATCGTTCATCTTGTATAAGCTACAAGACCTTGTATTTATAACGTCATATACTAAATGTTATTATACTATTTTTCGATATATCTCATCAAGAGAATGAGAGAAAATACAAAGAAAAAAAAGCCCTGAATATATCTCAAAAATTTGTGCCAAATTTTTGAGTATATTTCAGGGCTTTATTCTTATTTAGCTTTTAATGTTTTAAGTTTATGATCCATATGCACTGTATCAAGGAAACGAACCGTACCAGTTTTAGACCGCATCACAATAGTATGTGTACGCGCACCACCTGGGAAATATTGAATTGGATTTAATAAGTTACCACGTGTAATGGCAGTAGCCGCAAAAATAACATCATCAGTACGAACTAAATCATTTAATGTGAGCACTTGGTTTACATCGGCAATGCCCATTTCATGGCAACGACGAATTTCTTCTTCCGTTTCTGGTTTTAAGCGAGCTTGCATATCGCCGCCTACACATTTTAAGGCTGCAGCCGCTAATACACCTTCAGGTGCACCACCAGTACCTACAACCATGTGCACCCCAGAACCTTCGATACAACATTCCATAGCTGGATTAACATCACCATCAGAAATGAGCATAATACGAGCCCCTACTTCACGAGCCTCTTTCATCAAGCCTTGATGACGCTCACGATCAAGCATAACCAACGTGATTTCATCTACATTACGTTCCATTTTAGCCGCTACATTTTTGATATTTTCGGTCAAAGATTTCGTAATATCGATAGCACCTGCACCTCGAGGACCAACACAAAGTTTCTCCATGTACATATCCGGTGCATGTAACAAGCCACCTTTTTCTGCAATCGCCATAACTGCAATAGCACCATTTTGACCTTTAGCAATCAAGTTTGTCCCTTCAATAGGATCAACAGCGATATCTACTTCTGGTCCGCCAGCACCTACGTGTTCTCCGATATAAAGCATAGGAGCTTCATCAATTTCGCCTTCTCCGATAACCACAGTACCAGAAATGCGAACAGAATCAAACGCTTGACGCATAGCATCTACAGCAAGACCATCGGCTGCATCCTTTTGCCCACGGCCAAGCAAACGACCGCTACGCAAAGCTGCGGCTTCAACGACACGAGCAAATTCCAAAGATAATGTACGATCCATAATGGGCCTCCTTATAAGTCCTCTATGTATTGATATGACTCTTACCTAGAGTCTCTAACTTATTGATTAGCTTGTTTCCAATCTTCCATAAATTTTGCAAGTCCTGCATCAGTCAACGGATGTTTCATAGCTTGCATGAGTACTTTAAATGGAACAGTTGCAATATGAGCACCTGCTTTAGCACATTGAATAATATGCAGCGGAGTTCTCACACTTGCAGCAATAATTTCAGTTTCAATTTCATGAATAGCGAAAATATCTGTAATATCTTGAATCAATGTAAGACCATCCATGCTGATATCATCAATACGACCCACAAATGGACTCACATAACTTGCACCTGCACGAGCAGCTAATAAGGCTTGGTTTGCAGAAAAAATCAAAGTCACATTCGTTTTAATGCCTTCTTTGCTCAAAATAGCAACGGCTTTAAGACCTTCTGGAGTCATAGGAACTTTAATAACCACATTAGAGCCTAATTTCACAAGGTCATGTGCTTCCGCCACCATGCCTTCAGCATCAGAGGAAATAACCTCTGCGCTAACAGGTCCATCAACAAGGTTTACAATTTCAGAAATAACTTGTTTCAAATCGCGTTTAGCTTTCACGATAAGCGATGGGTTTGTAGTTACGCCATCAATAAAACCAAAATCATAGGCCTCTTTAATCTCATCAAATTCTGCTGTATCAATAAAGAATCTCATAAAATGCCCCCTCTTATTTAGCCGGTGAAATCACTTCAACGCCACCCATGTATGGCACGAGAACTTTTGGAATTACAACGGACCCATCGGCTTGTTGATAGTTTTCCAAGATAGCAGCTACTGTACGCCCTACTGCAAGGCCAGATCCATTTAATGTATGAACAAATTCCGGTTTACCCTTAGGTCCACGACGGAATTTAATATTAGCACGACGAGCTTGGAAATCAGTCATATTAGAGCAAGAGGAAATTTCTCTATACTTGCCTTGTGCAGGCATCCACACCTCTACATCATAGGTTTTAGCAGAACCAAAGCCCATATCACCTGTGCACAGAGTGATAACACGGAACGGTAATTCTAATAAGCGCAATACTTCTTCTGCATTATCTGTTAATGTTTCTAATTCTTTGAAAGAATCTTCTGGTTTAGCTAATTTAACCATTTCAACTTTGTTAAATTGATGTTGTCGAATAAGGCCACGAGTATCACGCCCCGCGGAACCCGCTTCAGCACGGAAACATGCGGTGAATGCAGTATAGTATTTAGGCAATTCCTCTTCGCTCAAAATTTCACCACCGTGATAATTAGTCAATGTAACCTCAGCAGTTGGAATCAAGAAATATTCCGTTCCCTCTACATGGTACATATCTTCAGCAAATTTAGGCAATTGCCCAGTGCCCGTCAAAGTTTCACGTGTTACCATATATGGAGTCATCATTTCAGTATAGCCATGTTTATCTACATGAAGATCCACCATGAAGTTGATAAGAGCGCGTTCCAAACGAGCCCCTAACCCCTTATACACAGTAAAGCGAGCTCCACTCATTTTGCCTGCACGATTGAAATCAAGGATATCGAGGCTTTCACCTAAATCCCAATGAGCCTGTACATCAAAATTAAATTGACGTGGTTCGCCCCATTTGCGTTGCTCCACATTTTCATCTTCATCGGCCCCTACAGGAACAGATGCATCACACATATTTGGCAACATCAATGCCGCATCGCGCAATTTTGTTTCCACTTCGCGAATACGGTTATCAAACTCAGCAATCTCATCGCCTACTTTTTTCATTTCTGCGATTTTTTCATCAGCATTTTCTTTGTTGCGTTTTAATTTGCTAATTTCTTCTGTTACAGAATTGCGAAGCGCTTTTAATTCTTCTACTCGACCGATCAATTGACGACGTTCATCATAAGCGGATACAAAGGTTTTCAGATCGCCTTTTGTATGACGATTATCTAAATTTTGTTGCACTAAATCAATATTTTCACGGACAAATTTTAAATCTAACATACTATAAACCTCATTTTCCAACTATGTTACGCACAATATATTCAATACGTTTAAGTATACCATATATTGGTGTATTTATCATTAAATTATGTGCTATATACTAGACTTCTCACCAATATTTTATATTATTCATCCTCTTCTTCATCTAGCAAATAATCTTTTGCCATCCATTTACGCGTGCCTGTAAAAGAAATGGTCACCCATTTTTCCGTTGGGTTACCGCCGATTTCTTGGTCAATTTCATTGCGAATAGCATCAATTTCAGCAATGGTTTGATATGGAAAACTTTTAGGAACTAAAATATCAATTTCAATGATTCGAGTATTGCCATATACTTGCACGCTCGTCACATAATCTTTAAAATTATACTTTTCCATAAATCGATCCATAATTTCTTGCACTTCATTATGCAATGAAGTTGGTGCCCATCCTAATATTTGTTTCATGGATGGCACAATGATACGAAATGCAGAGGGTATCATCTGTACCGCTAAAATAATTAATACAATAGGGTCAATATAAGTAGCCCATCTAGCATATTCAGTACTTTCTAGCATAGTAGCTACAACGAAACTAATCAAGATAGCCGCTTCTAACAAAGCATCGACATACCAGCTTACATTATCAAATTTAATCAAGTTAGACTGCAAACTTTTATTAATACGACGTACATAAAGATAGTAAGCAGTATCCGCAACAGTAAAGAATATAGCATAGAAAATAGCTGGCCCGAAGTCTACGTGACGTCCACCAGACAAAAGATCTGTAATCCCACTAGATAAGGCATAAATTACTATGAGAAGAATAAAAAAGCCCTCCACGGCGAGCACCAGAGGTTCAAATTGCCAAAAACCGAATTGGAATCGCTTACTCGTTTCTCTAGCAACTAACTTAGCTGTCATAAGCATCATAATCTTAATAACAACATCAACGAAGGAGAATACCCCATCTAACAACACTGCACTAGATCCCGTTACAATCCCCATTATCGTACCGCTCACAGCCACCAAAGCCATAAGCCCTACGGATTGCATCAGCAGTTTCTGTTCAATGGAGCGCCTTGCCCCTAATATATCCATTGAGCACACTCCTTTCTGACTTATATACATCTTTATTATACACTAATCATCGAAGTGTATAAAATGTATTACAAAAAGTCCACCGTATACCTTATGCACGGTGGACCTTCAATAATCACTAACATATGAACTTTTATTCTATTATATGATAGCTACATAGCCATCGGAGGCTCATCTAACAATTTACCGGCTACATATCTCCCAACAATATGGCGATCATCACCTATATATAGCCACCGTTCCAGACGTTCCTCTATACTCCGTTCATTCGGATCAAACAATTCATGATCATCGATAACAAGAGCATCAAATTCATAGCCGGTTTCAAAGCTACCTACGTCACCAAAGAATTGTCCGCCTCCCTTAGTCGCCATATAGAAAGCTTCCGGTAATGTAAGCGATGCATAGCTGGCATCCACCTCGGCCCACTTCATCTTTGACAAACCCACGGCTTCGGTCAAAACCTTAGCCATACTGATGTCATGGCCTCCTGAAATGTCTGATCCCAGTGCAATGGAAATACCATGATTCAATAATTTTCGTATAGGTGCAATGCCGCTGGACAAATTCACGTTAGAATACGGACAGTGTGCCACCATCGTCTTCGTTTCATGCATCCGCTCCATTTCTTCATCGCTCAGATGAATACAATGAGCCATGACCGTCGGCACTGTACCCATCAGACGATGTTCACAGTATACATCCGTATAACTGGAGGAATCCGGATGAAGTGAATGAACCCATTCAATCTCACCATGATTTTCAGATAAATGCGATTGAATTGGCACATTATACTCCACCGCTAAATCTCCGAGACCACTCATCAGGCGGCTCGTACAGGATGGCACAAAGCGAGGGGTTACAATAGGTCGTACGAGCGGTCCAAACTGTCGAGCCTCTTCAAGCCATACTCTCGTATCATGTAAGGACTGGTCCGTATCCTCAATCAGATAATCGGGACTGTTCCGATCCATATTAACCTTGCCTACAAAAGCGGATAGGCCGGCTTCTGAAAGCAACCTCATCAATAGCAATGTGCTTTCTTTATGAATAGTGCCAAATAAAATACTGCGCGTTGTACCGTAACGCCATAATTCGTTAACAAAAGCGCTATATACCGTCTTTGCGTAGTCTAAATCCGAAAACTTCGCCTCCTCCGGAAATGTATACGTTTCAAGCCAAGGCAGCAATTCTTTATCCATGCCAAGGCCTCGATTGCAAAATTGAGGCGCATGAGCATGGGTATCGACAAATCCGGGAATAATTAAATTATCCCCGTAGTCCTCAACCGGATACGACTCAAATTCGGAGGGAATACTTTCACCACAATATGCGATACGACCGTCACGCACAATCATATAGCCGTTTGGAATCACTGCAAACTCCGCTGGTCGTGATGTATAAATAATATTACCTTTTACTATATAAACGGAATTCATCGAATAATCTCCTCTTTTCAACAATACCGCTTAACCGTAATATACGTACGTCAACTACAATGAACTATAATTGCTCGATGCTACTCTCTCAACAATAAAAACACATATAACAATCCCGACTCTCACAGCTTATATAGCAAAATGTATGATGAAAGCAATGGTCATTACATACATAACAGGATGGATTTCCTTACGACGTCCTGTAATAAGTTTCACCAATGTATAAGAGATAAAACCGAAGGATAAACCTTGCGCAATACTGAAGGTAAGCGGCATAAGAAGAATCGTTAAAAATGCAGGCAACGCTTCCGTAAAATCACCGAAGTCGATATGCGTCACTTCACTCATCATAAATACACCTACGATAACGAGTACCGGAGCTGTTGCTTGAGCAGGTACCAATAAGAATAATGGCGCAAAAAACAGAGCGATTAAATATAATATACCCGTTACGCATGCCGTAAGACCCGTACGTCCACCATCGGCAACAGCGGCCGCACTTTCAATATAGGAAGTTACCGTAGACGTACCGATGATTGCACCGGCCGCGGCACCTATAGATGTACATAGTAATGCATGATTTAACCGTTTAAATTTACCGTCCGCATCAACGAGATTCGCTTTTCGCGTGACACCGATAAGCGTACCGATGTTATCAAACATATCTACAATTGTAATAGAGAAAATAATAGACAAAAATCCATATTTAATAGCACTCATCACATCCAATTGAGCAAATGTATCCACAGGAAATGGCGGCACCAAGTTGAAAATATCCGCACTAGTTTCAGGGACCTTTGTATAACCGAAAATCATGGCCGCAACAGTCGTGATAATCATACCCAACAACAAACCGCCCCTCACCTGCTTGGCTAAGAGCACACTGGTGATGAGCAAACCGGCCAATGTCAACAATACCGCAGGATCCTGCATATTGCCAAGTGTTACGAATGTGGCCTTATCCGCTACGATAATATGAGCATTTTTAAATCCGATAAAAGCAATAAAGAGACCTATACCGACACCAATAGATGTTTTAAGTACCTTGGGAATACCGTCGATGATAAGATTCAAAATACGCGTTATTGTCAAAACAATAAAGACAGCACCGGAAATAAATACGGCACCTAGTGCGGTCTGCCAGGTCAGTCCCATCGATCCGCATATGGTATAGGCGAAGAATGCGCTAAGTCCTAGTCCCGGAGCGACGATAACCGGAACGTTCGCTACTAAACCGATTAAAATTGTCGTAAATGCGGTCGTCAAAATAACTGCCGCAACCGTACTTTCATGAGGCATACCGGATGCAACCAGCAAATTCGGTATAACCGCTAAAATATATACGGAAGCGATGAACATAGTTATGCCCGCAAAAATCTCGGTACGCACATTCGTACCATGCTGAGACAGCTTGAAAAATTTATCAAGCCAGCACCGGTCCTGTCCGTGTCTCACACTCTCATTCGACATCGAATTCATCTTACTTACCTCCTAACTTAAAGAGAAGAAAATAAATAAAAACGACTACAAGAGCATCACAAAATAGCTCTTGTAGTCGTGAATATCGGTTCCCGCTAGAAAGCCTTGACCCATCATGTCAAGGGTATACAAGGTATAGTCTTACTATGAAATTATATATATCAATTGTATAAAATATGTACCGAACAAATATGTCTTAGTTTAAGTATAAAATTATTTTTATATACTGTCAATAATAAATAATAAATAATAAATAATAAATAATAAATAATAAATAAACATCCTAACAATGCGCCTCCCTCAGGAGGCGCATCGTATAAAGACTATTTCCCGAGATTTCGTTCCAAATCAAATCGGTCCGATACAAAGCCGTACAAGGTCCAGCCCGCAAAGGTTACAATGGCACCATATGTCATTGCTTCAAGACCGGATGCATATAGCGCATATAAGCTATAAATGGAGCCAATGAAAGCGATAAAGGTTGTCCCCTTCAATTCGCCGCCACTGCGGCCCGTAGCTTTCATCAACACGATGATAGCCCCCATCGACAAGAGGTATGGAATGATATTCGTTACAACCGCTAAATTAACGAGCGTTTCAAACTGTTCACTCAAAGATGGACTGATTGTCATCAAGCTGAGGAAGGATTGAATGATTGTAATCGTTACCATACCAACTACAGGTGCATCTTTAGATGTAATCTTGCTGAATAATTTAGGGAAATATCCTTCGTCCGCAGCACCTTTAAATACATTGGCAATGGTAAACTGCCATCCGAGTAAAGATCCGAAACACGACATAACCATAAGACCCATAACGATTTTACCGGCTACACCGTTAAACATGGATGCAAAGGCCAAACCAAACGGTGCATTACTGTTAACGAGTTCATTTGCAGGAACAATACCAAAGATCATATTGGTGGATACGATATAAATAACTGCAACCCCTAATGTACCACCGAGAACTGCTTTCGGTACATTCTTTTCAGGATTATCTACGGCATCCGCATTTGCACAGGCGGACTCAAGGCCAAGAAATGCCCATAAAGTCATAGCGATGGAATTAGTTGCCGCTTCGCCGAACGGCATATTATTAACATTCCAGTTCGCCACATACATATCTGTTGAGAAATAAGCCCAACCGACTGTACTGATTACGATAACCGGTGCAATAACACCCCATACCGTAAAGCTGGATACACGTCCCGTGATGCTGGCACCACCGAAATTCAACGTCGTCGCCAACCACAATGTGACAATCGTATAAATACCGGTCAACAACGGAGTCAACGTAACATCTGCAAAGGTCGCCGCATAGCCTACGGCTGAAATAGCGATAGCAATATTGGCGATTAAAAGAGACACGCCATACGTATAATTCGCCATGAAGTTCCCCGCCTTGCCAAAGGAATATTCGGCATAACCGCCCATACCGCCGCCTTTACGACTGTACATACCGCACTTTGCAAAAGCATAGGCCAAACACATGGAACCTACAGCTGTAATCAGCCATGATACGATTGACAATGATCCTACCTGCGCCAATTTTGTAGGCAGCATGATAATACCTGAGCCCATCATATTTACAGCGGTCAAAATTGTAAGCTGCAATACGGACATCTTATTTTTGCCTGTACTCATAGTTACCTCCTTTTATCTTGTGTATTGTACCGCCGGAAAACCTCCGACGGTACACAGAGGAATTATTTTTCAAATTCTTTTTTCAACACATAACCGAATGCTTTCTTCGTTCCATCCGGCTGTTCCGTAATGTATACGCCTTGAATTTCCGGAGCAAATCCAGGTAATTTGTTGATGCCTTCTTCCAACGCCAAGAAGTAATCACAAGCAGTTTTTGACCAACATTCGCCCGGTTGTACGCACAATACCCCTGGAGGATAAGGAAGCGCACCTTCAAGAGCGATGCGCCCTTCCGCTTCGCTCAACGGTACAAGTTCACCTTTGCCGCGCTGGAATTCAAAATTAGCTTCCTGAGGATTCATAACATATTCCGGGAAGTAATCATATAAGAACAATCGTTGTTGCAAGATACTTACATTCCGGTCTTTATAGAAGTCATGCATTTCCTGACATAGCTGACGAATGTGATATCCCTTGTATTTATCCAAGTGGCTGTAATAAATGGACGGCAATACATCTTGCATAGGTGCATCAGCTTCAATCAATTGTTCAAATCGGACAAGTTGCGCCACTAAATCATCCATCTTCGTCTTTGTTTCCGCCGGTGTCATCAAGAACAGAATGGTATTCAAGTCACATTTTTCAGGAATGATTCCGTTTTCACGCAAGTAGTTTGCAAGAATATTGGCATGAATACCGAAATCTTCGTATTCACCCGTTTCCACATTAATACCCGGTGTAATCAATTGAAATTTACAAGGATCTATGAAATATTGACCTTTGCCATAGCCTTTAAAGGAATGCCATTTCGCATCCGGTTCAAATGCGAAGTAATCCACATCCTGTGCCATTTTCTTTGTGTCGCCGTCTTCCCACTTTTTACCATGTACAACCGGTGGTACTAACGGACGTAGATATTTACAGTGTTTCAATACGGCTTTACGAGCTTCGATAACCGTTTCCACACATTCAATCCATAATTTTTTACCCGCTTCGCCTTCATGCATTTTTGCATTTACGTCAAGGGCTGCAAACAACGGATAGAACGGTGATGTAGAGGCATGCATCATAAACGCATTATTCAAACGTTTATGATTTACATAGCGGTCTTGCCCCTTAATATGCTTATCCTTCTTATGAATCTGAGATGTCTGTGAGAAGCCCGCCTGCTGCTTATGAACGGATTGAGATACCAGGATACCAGGATCATCAGGACCAAGTTCCAAAAGCAACGGACTGCAGTCTTTCATCATAGGGATAAACTGTTCATAGCCGACCCAAGCGGAATCAAAGAAGATATAATCACAGAGATGTCCGATTTTATCGACTACCTGACGCGCATTATAAATGGTCCCGTCATACGTTCCCAATTGAATAACCGCCAACCGGATAGGCCGCTTTGCCTTTGCTTTCTTAGGATCTTTTTCAGCAATCAGCTTGCGAATATATTTTTCATCAAAGCAATGTTCTAAGATACCGCCGATGGACCCGAACGGATTACGTGCCGTTTCAAGATATACAGGTGTTGCGCCGGACATGACGAGCGACCCGTGACAAATCGATTTATGATTATTGCGATCGTATAAAACAATGTCCCCAGGAGTAAGTAATGCATTTAACACGACCTTATTAGAAGATGATGTTCCGTTCAATACAAAATATGTTTTGTCCGCATTATACACCTGTGCAGCATGTTGCTGAGCCTCAACTGCGGAACCTTCATGAATCAGAAGATCACCTAACTTAACGTCCGCATTACAAAGATCGGCGCGGAATACATTTTCTCCGAAGAAATCATAGAAAGCACGTCCTGCAGGATGCTTGCAGAAGAATTGCCCCCCTTGATGCCCCGGGCAGTCAAATTGAGAATTACCGTCCTCTACGTAATTTGCCAAGGCCTGGAAGAATGGCGGTAACATAGATGCTTCATATTTTGCAGCAGCCGCTTCAATCTGTCGTTTATATAAATCAAAATTTGTAGTTGATCCGTCGATAACACGTTCCACCTTACCGATAAAAGGAGAAATATCTACAGACTTATCAAACACAACCAAGAAAACCGGTATACCAAAGGATTGTACCAACTCATTTTCAAGTACATCTGTATCGGACTCGCTAATGACGATGGCCCCCACATCGGTAAAATCAGTTTGACTAAGCTCCACATTTGTACGCCCTTCCATAGAACCGAAGTAGAATTGCGCCTTATGAGAGAAAGCAATTTTTAAATGTTTCATGATGTGTTTCCTCCTAAATTATGTTAACAACGATAATTTAAAGAATATAACTTACACATAGGGTTGATTTATAAAATTTATTAATGAATTCACCTTTACTAAATACACCTCCTTGTTTTAAAGGTAATTCACGTATCTATATTTCTATCTTAACATCTGAATTTTTCATTTAAAAGTGTTTAATTATACACATATATCATAATTATACATTGTGCATGATTTAAATGTATAATCTATACTATTACAGGTATGTGTAAATTTAATCACATATATCTCTATAATATTGGAAAATCAACGATAAATACTATATATCCATGTTCTTTTATTTCATCACAAAGTAAATCAAAATTTTTTATGTATATCATAATGTAATCATAGATAATCCGTACACCATTTTTATATTGTATATCTAATCACACTTCATATATTTATTAATCAACATTATAAGAGTTGATAAAAGCCCGTATCAAAGTGTTTGATACGGGCTTTATATCGATTTTTTTTGTATGCTAAACAGCAAAAAGCTCACCACCATACACGGTAGTGAGCTTTAGAATTAATCTTCTTCAGCTTCAAAATGCTTAGGAGCTTCTGGTTTCATCAATGGGAACAATAATACATCTCGAATAGATGCAGAGTCTGTTAAGAACATAACAAGACGGTCGATACCAACACCAAGACCAGCTGTTGGAGGTAAACCGTATTCAAGAGCTGTAACGAAGTCTTCATCCATGCGGTGAGCTTCATCATCGCCCGCTTCACGTTCTTTTAATTGATCCAAGAAACGTTGTTTTTGGTCGATTGGATCATTTAACTCGGAGAAGCCATTTGCCAATTCACGACCATAGATGAAAGCTTCAAAACGTTCTGTAGCCAATGGATTTTCACGACTTGCTTTAGCAAGTGGAGAAATCTCTTTAGGATGACCATATACGATAGTTGGCTGAATCAAGTTTTCTTCTACATAATCTTCGAAGCAAAGATTTAAGATTTTACCAATACCATCATTTTCTGTGTATTCTACATTTAAGCGATCAGCAATAGCACGAGCTTCTTCTATAGTTGTGACTGCATCAAAATCTTCACCAGTGTATTTTTTTACACCTTCAGCCATTGTGATACGATTCCAAGGAGGAGTCAAATTAATTTCTGTACCTTGGTATGTAATTTCTTGTGTACCAAGTACTTCTTGAGCACAGTAGGACACAAGATTTTCTGTTAAGCGAATGGCATCCTCTACATCGCCATAGGCTTGGTACGATTCGATAGTAGTAAACTCTGGATTATGACGATTATCGATACCTTCGTTACGGAAGCAACGGTTCATTTCGAACACGCGGTCCATACCACCAACGATTAAACGTTTGAGGTACAATTCTGGTGCAATACGCATATAAATATCGATATCAAGCGCATTATGGTGAGTGATGAATGGACGTGCAGCAGCACCACCAGGGATAGCATGCATCATCGGTGTTTCCACTTCCATGAAGCCATCACGCATCATGTATTCACGAATTTTAGCAACGATTTGAGAGCGTTTTACAAATGTATCACGTACTTCAGGATTTACAATCAAATCAACATAACGTTGACGGTAACGAAGTTCTGTATCCTTTAATCCATGCCATTTTTCTGGTAATGGACGTAAAGACTTAGATAACAATGTTAATTTGTTAACTTTAATGGTAACTTCACCTGTATGAGTTTTAAATACGTGACCTTCTACGCCGATGATATCACCTATATCAAGCATTTTAACGTATTTATAAGCCTCTTCGCCCAAAACATCTTTACGGAAGTATACTTGAATATCACCAGATTTATCACGAATATTCGCAAATGCCGTTTTACCATGGGAACGGATTGTCATCAAACGACCTGCAATAACTACAGGCTGGCCATCATATTTCAAGAAGAAGTCTTCTTTAATATCTTTTGCGTAATCTTTTACGACAAAACGTTGGCCAAATGGGTAAATACCATCAGCTTCATATTCGGCTAATTTATCGCGGCGAATTTGCATTTGCTCATTCAGCTCTTCTTGTATATTTTTAATTTCTTCACTCATGTTATCGCCTCTTTGTCGGTAATTGTAAATTATTGGATTGCTAACACTTTGAATGTTACAGGACCATCTGGTGTGGAAACCTCTACTTCATCGCCCTTACGTTTTCCCAAAATAGCTTTACCTACAGGAGATTCATTAGAGATACGATTGTTAAATGGATCCGCTTCAGAGGAACCAACGATAAC
This sequence comes from Veillonella parvula, assembly GCF_036456085.1. Classification (NCBI taxonomy): domain Bacteria; kingdom Bacillati; phylum Bacillota; class Negativicutes; order Veillonellales; family Veillonellaceae; genus Veillonella; species Veillonella parvula. The sequence goes on from NZ_CP138632.1 coordinate 992,650, forward strand.
ATATTCCAATTCATCGTTGTACATAGTGTCAAGTACAGTAACTTTACTACCTACAGATACAACGTCACCTTTTACAGATTCATCGATGATCTTCGCAGTGTTAATCTTATTCTCTAACTCTACAATATGACCTTCAATAAAAGCTTGTTCATTTTTTGCATCATCATATTCAGAGTTTTCACTGATATCGCCATATTCAATAGCAGTTTTAATACGTTCAGATACTTCAATACGGCGTACAGATTTATAGTACGCTAATTCTTCTTCTAACTTCTTTAAACCTTCGGCGGTGAGTAATGTTTCTTTTACGTCTGCCATGGGTACCCCACTCTTTCTACATATAAATAATAAGAAAAAGTGTCATAATAAGATGACACCTTATCTCTTGTTTCTAAATTATCTCAATCATTATATAAAAATACTATTTATTTGTCAATCTGACTACCCTTCGGACAGTATTTTGCGATATGATTCTAGCTCATTGTGAAAGCTCGTTACAGTATGAATTGTATTCACTCGATTGCGCCAATATGCAGATTCCGGAAGTCCCTTCATATACCAGCCCGCATGAGTGCGTATCTCCTTAACGGCCATACTTTCACCTTTGTATTGGCATAACAAGTCAAAATGCTTTAATAACATATCTAGACGCTCTATATCGGTCGGAGCCGGCAATACTTCACCAGTGGCTAAATAATGATGAATACGACCAAAGATCCAAGGATTCCCCTGTGCACCACGGCCTACCATTACAGCATCACAACCGGTTTCATCAAGCATTTGCTTAGCATCTTCAGGATTCACAATATCACCATTGCCAAGTACGGGTACAGATACCGCTTCTTTCACAGCCTTAATATAAAACCAGTCCGCATGTCCACTATACATTTGCTCCTTTGTACGCCCATGTACGGCTATAGCAGCCACACCTGTAGACTCAATGCGTTTTGCAAAATCCACAACATTAATAGAGTCACTATCCCAACCGATACGCATTTTTACAGTAACAGGTACATCAACAGCCTCAACAGCGGCTTCTGCAACACGCGCCGCTAGATCAGGATTTTTCATAAGTGCCGAACCATCGCCAGAGGTAACTACCTTTTTTACAGGACAGCCCATGTTTATATCTACAATATCGGCACCCGCATCGGCCACAACCTTAGCCCCCAAAGCGATTGCTTCTGGATTAGAGCCAAAAATTTGCATGGATACAGGACGTTCTGCCTCTTCAATGCGCAATAATTCATGAGTACGTTCATTCTTATATTTAATACCCATAGCACTGACCATTTCGGTACATACCAAGGCTGCACCTTGTTCTTTGGCCAGTAGTCGATACGCAATATCGCTAACCCCTGCCATAGGCGCTAATATGGCTTGACCATCAATTTTGACAGCCCCAATTTGCCACTGTTTATTATTCATATAATTCTATTTCCCTTAATAAAAAAGGTACAGCATAAGCTGTACCCGAATGTACACTACTTCGTTACCTATACGTAACTATATTATAGTAGCATTATTTATTTCTTTCGTAAATAAGGCGTAAGCCTTCTAATGTAAGCATAGGTTCTACATGGTCAATGCAGTCTGTAGCACTGCTAATAAGCTGTGCCAAACCACCTGTAGCCACTACAGTTACATGATTCCCCATTTCCGCTTTCATACGAGACACGAGGCCTTCTACTTGACCTACATAACCGTAGAACATACCAGATTGCATAGAGGACACCGTATTTCGACAAATGACTTGCCCCGGGTCTCTCACATCGATACGAGGTAGTTTGGCCGCCCGTTGGAATAAAGCCTCTGCAGAAATTGTTACCCCTGGAGTAATAACCCCGCCCATATAATCGCCATTACCTTGTACCGCACAATAAGTTGTAGCCGTACCAAAATCGATGATAATTAAATCGCCCTTATAAAGCTCATGTGCTGCTACAGCATTTACAATACGGTCAGCCCCTACTTCACGAGGATTATCATACTTAATAGCGATGCCAGTTTTAGTACCTGGACCTACAATAAGAGGATTTACATTAAAGTAGCGCAAACACACGCGCTCTAATGTAGGCATTAATGGTGGTACAACCGAGGAAATAATGATAGCATTAATATCTTTTACATCAACCTTACGGTCGTGAAAGAATAAGTTCATCATCAGCATGCCATATTCATCGGTGGTACGGACCCGATCTGTGGAAATACGCCAGTGACCCACAAGTTCTGTCTTGTCGTATACACCGAGAACAATATTGGTGTTTCCCACATCAATTACTAATAACATTAATGCCTCCTATTTACGCGGACGAATTGATACGTCCCCTGCCACAATACGTTTAATTGTCCCATCTGAGATTCTTACTAATAAATTACCATCTTCATCAATATCTGTAGCCACCCCTTCATAGGTATTGCCAGGAGCACGCACTTCAATTTCTTCACCGAGAGTAACAGATAATTGCCGCCATTCATTAAGGGTTTCGTCAAAGCCACTATCGAGCACTTCATAATATTGATGTTCTAATTCTTCTAATATAAGTCTAAATGCTTCTGTGCGCTCAATATCAATATCTTCCATCGCAAGGGATGTAGCAATTAATTTTAACTCTTCTGGTAGTTCTTCTTGTTTTGTTTTTACGTTGACCCCAATGCCCATTACAATATGAGAAATTTCTTCCATAGAACCAGACATTTCTGTCAAAATACCTACTAGCTTACGACCATTCACAAGAATATCATTAGGCCACTTTATCCCCGCATCAGTGAGCCCCATCTTATGAAAGGCCTTTGTTAAAGCCACTGCAGCCATCAAAGTACACTTTGGAGCCTCTACAGGTGGAAAATCAGGACGTAAAATCAAGCTAAACCACAAGCCTTTGCCAAATGGAGAATACCAACCGCGAGATAAACGCCCACGACCAGCAGCCTGTTCCTCAGTAACCACAACCGTACCTTCTTCTGCACCTTGTTGAGCTAAACGACGAGCTTCTAAGTTCGTAGACTCCGTGGTATCCATATAAACATATCGTTTACCAAATACATCTGTTTTTAAGATTTGTTTCATTGCCAAGGGGCTCAACAAATCAGGTTCTTCCAATAATCGATACCCTCTCTTGGTATAAGATTCAATTTTGTAGCCTTTTTGACGTAACGCCTTGATATGTTTCCAAATAGCTGTGCGCGAAACATGGCAGGCTTCGGACATATCTTGTCCCGATACGAAACTACCTTGGTTTTGTCTCAAGAATTCTAGCACTTCATCACGCATAGTTTAGAGCCCCTTTCTTTGTCAACCTAGGTTTACAATTCGATTGTACAAGTGTACCTTGTAAAATGCAAGGATTATTTAAAATAATTAATGTTATAATGTATATAGTATAAAGGTATACATAAAAAAATAGATAACAATAATGCTATCTATTATCCTTCGGAGAGATATATGAAACAGTTTACATTAGAAGAGAAAAATCAAGTTTTAGAGAACCCTTTTATCCATATTCATCGAAAACTGGATGTACTACTCAATATAGGGAAGTTACTAATGGAATGTGGGGCAAATACAAATCGAATCATTGAGGAAATGCTAAAAGCCGCAACATTTATGGGAATTCCTCATGATTACTTAAATATCCATATTTCATATACCACTATTATGGTCAATCTATTACACAAAGAACGATCCATAACAGTCTTCAGAAAAACACCGGTTCATATTCCGAATATGGCTATGATCAATGCCGTATCAAAGCTCACATGGCGCGCCTTTGAGCGACATTACTCACTAACGACCTATGAACGACTAATTGCCAAACTGGATACAACTATACCAACGTATCCAAACTGGATAAAAGGACTAGCTTGTGCACTAGGTTCGGCAGGTCTTGCATACCTTTACAGTGGCGATATTATCGCATTCATCGTTACCATCATATGTTCTAGTATTGGTTATTTTACGCGCACCCTATCAGGCAGATTAGGGCTTAATGAATATGTAGGAATCGCATTAGGCGGATTTGGTGCCATGATATCGGCTTACGCTTTTTATAGTCATGTAAATAATGAATCCTTACTATATGTACTCGTTTGCTGTACCTTGTTCATGATTCCTGGGGTACCATTGATCAATTGTGTCATCGATATCATTAATAATCATATTTTATCGGGTATGACACGCGCTATTAGAACATTACTCATCGTGGGTAGCATGACTTTAGGTATGGCCATGGCACTCTACTTTAGCCCTGCACCAGCATTTAATTTTGTTGATATTAAACCTCATGTTATTTCCATTGAGCAAGTTATCGGTTCTTTTACAGCTGCAGCTGCTTTTGCGGTACTTTTTAATGCTCCTGTCAGACTATTAGTATCCATTGGTATTGGTGGCGTACTATGTGTATGTATTCGCAATATACTATCCGTAGAATTAGGATTTTCTACACCAGGTGCTACCTTTATTGGTGCTGCCATTATGAGTATTATTTTTGTAAAAGTTTCTACTTGGTTAAAAACATCTAGCACTATCATTATCGTGCCGTCTGCCATCGCATTAATGCCCGGTATACTGTACTACCGATTTCTCTTCGACATGTTACACATCAATGCATTAAATGATGCTAGTCTAATCCTTATGATACAAAATGGTGTAACTGGCACATTTACAACTATAGCTATAGCAATCGGTGTAGCTATACCAAATGTTTTAGCACAAAAATATTTGCAAAAACTAAAAGAACAACGCATGACAGAACTTCTTGCCACACGTCATATAAACGATGGACAGTAAAAAAGAGCTAGCCTTCTAAAAAGGCTAGCTCTTTTTCATTTGGACAAAATCCATTATTTAATTTCATTAGATGATGCTTCACTAGGATCTGCTACAGTACTAGTTATTTCTTTAGCATCAACACTCTCTGGTACTACGCTACCTTCTACTTCAGAAGCTACTTTAGGCTCCTCAGCTTCAGGTTCTTTTGTTGTACCATATTTGTAAAGATTATCTACCGCTTTCGCATCGATTGTTTCCTCTTCTAACAAAGCATTTGCCATGTCATGTAAGAATTTTTCATTATCGCTAAGAAGTTTTGTTACATCTTTATAAGCTTCTTCTACGATACGATGAATTTCAGAGTCGATTTTCGCAGCGATTTCTTCACTATAGTTGCGCTCATGGCCTAGGTTTTTTCCTAAGAAGATTTGTTCTTGTTGTTCACCAAACACGATAGGACCAAGCTCATCGCTCATCCCCCAACGCGTTACCATAGCGCGAGCAGTATTAGTTACACTTTGAAGGTCCCCAGAAGCGCCTGTACTGATTTCATCTAAAATCAAGGCTTCTGCAATTCGACCACCAAGAGCAACTCGAATATCTGCTAATAATTGAGATTTTGTTTTGTAGTTTTGTTCCTCAGTAGGAAGCATCATAGTGTAGCCACCAGCTGCACCACGAGGAATAATCGTTACTTTATGAACAGGATCTGCATGAGGCAATAGATGTGCCACGATAGCATGACCAGATTCATGGTATGCTGTCAACTTACGATCCTTATCGCTCACAATATGACTGCGGCGTTCAGGTCCCATGCTAACTTTTTCACTGGCTTCTTCAACTTCAGCCATAGTAATTACTTTTTTGTTAAGACGAGCCGCCAAAAGAGCTGCTTCGTTTAACAAGTTATTCAAGTCAGCACCAGTAAAGCCTGGAGTTTTCTTAGCAATCGTTTTCAAATCTACGTCATCAGCTAAAGGCTTATTACGAGCATGAACTTTCAAGATTGCTTCACGACCGCGTAGGTCTGGACGACCTACAATAACTTGACGGTCAAAACGACCTGGACGTAAAAGTGCAGGATCTAGAATATCTGGGCGGTTTGTTGCAGCGATAGTAATAATACCTTCGTTGGCACCAAAACCATCCATTTCAACGAGCAATTGGTTCAATGTTTGTTCACGTTCATCGTGACCACCACCAAGGCCGGCACCACGTTGGCGACCAACCGCATCGATTTCGTCGATAAAGATGATACATGGGGCGTTCTTTTTCGCTTGTGTGAAAAGGTCACGCACACGAGAAGCACCAACACCAACGAACATCTCTACAAAGTCAGAACCAGAAATCGTAAAGAATGGTACCCCTGCTTCGCCAGCAACAGCTTTAGCAAGTAATGTTTTACCTGTGCCTGGAGGTCCTGCCAATAATACACCTTTCGGAATTTTAGCACCGATAGTTGTAAATTTGCCTGGATCCTTCAAGAACTCTACTACTTCTTCTAATTCTTGTTTTGCTTCTTCAGCGCCAGCTACATCTTTGAAGCTAACCTTTACATTGCCTTCACCCATCAATTTAGCACGGCTTTTACCAAAGTTCATCACTCGGCCACCGCCACCTTGCGTTTGTTGCATGATGAAGAAGAACAATACTACCAAAATAATAATTGGAATAGCAGAACCTAACAAGCTCATCCACCAAGCAGGTTGCTCAGGAGGAGCTGCAGTAATTTCTACACCATTATCTTGTAAAGTTTTGATTAACGTTTCATCAGTTGGCGCATAAGAATTGAATTCTGTTCCATTTTTTAGTTTACCTTTAATACCATGATCATTGGTAATCGTTACGGACTCAACCTTTTTCTGTTGTACTTGTTGAATAAATCCTGTATAACTGAGTTCAGATTTATTCGCACTTTGACCAGAGAAAGCGTCAATGGCGATAACGAAAGCGGCAATGATAAGTAAATAAAGGACGATATTTTTAGTAAATCGACCCAAAATATTACCCCTTTCAATAATAGTTTAGTGGCATAAACGAATTGAGTACATCTCGTTGAGAGATGCACTCATATATTATATCATATTTTTAATCTTGATACATTTCTTCCTTTAAAATACCTATATAAGGTAAGTGCCGATATTTTTCTGCATAGTCTAAACCATAGCCGATAACAAAGTAATCGGGAATGACAAAGCCTACATAGTCTACTTCTACATCCATTTTACGGCGTTCAGGTTTATTTAATAACGCTGCTAGGCGTACACTTTTAGCTCCACGAGCATGTAAATTTTCTAGCAAGTAATGTAATGTTGTGCCCGTATCTACAATATCTTCTACAACGAGTACATGCTTTCCTTCTACAGATCGATCCAAATCTTTTAAAATTCGAACTACCCCTGTACTTGTTGTACCGCTGCCATAGCTAGAGCAAGAAATAAAATCGAAGCTTACATCCACATTCTCATCGATAGAGCGAGCTAAATCTGTAAAGAATACAATAGCACCTTTCAATACCCCTACGAGAACTACGGATTCCCCTTTATAGTCAGCACTGATTTGACGACCTAATTCGACCACACGTGTCTTTAATTGTTCCTCTGTATATAAAATATCTTTTGCATCTTGATGCATCTATATGACCTCCACGATTCATATTAATGTTTGCAATATATTTTTATTGTATCACATTGAGCACTTACTTTTATACTTTTAATATTGAAAGTTTTCCCTTCCCCAGTGTTAACAATGTCAAGTAATTGCTCTTGATGAGCAGTGGTAAGCTTGATTTCAGGATCAAAGATGCTCACCAGTCTTTGCCACAATCGACGTTGTATAGCCAACGGCTTCTTACGTAACCCCCTACGAGATATAAACGCGCCCTCATCAGAGATAGTTACTAACTCATCAAACGCCATATCCGTTAAATTAGAAATAAGAGAAATGTCTTCGCGTACAGAAGCCCCTAGCCTTACTATGGCATCGCTAACGATAGGATTAATGGCTTTTAACTCAGGTATAATGCGATGACGAATTCTATTTCTTTGATATCGTACATCCTCATTTGTACTATCTATACAGTAAGAAATATCTTTCTCTTTTAAATATAGAAGTAATTCTTCTTTTGTGACATCTAACAGAGGTCTTACTACTGGAACAGTATAATCATTACTAACAACGGCCATGCCTGTCAAACCATTAAGTCCAGTCCCTCTAATAAGATGTGCTAAAATTGATTCTGCTTGGTCATCTTTATGATGAGCTACTGCAATATAGTCATACCCCTCAGACTGTGCTATACCGGTTAGCCATTGATACCGAACTTGGCGGCCTATAGTTTCCTCTGATAGCTTTTGAGCTTGACTCAATTTAGGCACGTCAAAGACAGCCGTATAAAATGGCAGTCCTAGCACGTCCGCTTGATTTCGTAACCATAGGACCTCATCCTTACTTTCAAGACGAATACAATGATCTACGATAGCAACTCCAAGCTCATATACTGTATGGCGATGTGTAGCAATATCTTGCAATAAATGCAATAAAGCCATCGAATCAGGACCACCAGAACAAGCTACCAAGATACGACAATTCTCAGGAAATATATCATGTAATTTTAAAGTGTGATTAACGGTTCGAATGAGTGCTTTCACATTCACGGGCCATCGCCTCCATACCATCTTGGTCGCTCACAAATACATGAGGGACCTCATAGGAATCCATAAAGGACGTTAAAATCTCTGCCCCAGCAACAATAATGTCGGCACGCCCAGCGGGTAAACCTTTTACTTGTAGTCTCTCATCACGACTCATATACCGCAATTTCATAATAATGCCTTCCACTGTTTCACGGCTCAATTTATGACCTTGTACCTTTGTGCCATCATAATGGTCTAAACCTAAATCAATAGCAGCCAAGGTTGTTAGGGTTCCTCCAATACCGATAAATTCACCAAATTCACCTTCAATCCTCATCGGGTCCCAAAGAAAACGAGTTTCCTCCCACACTCGTTGAGGCCCTTCGTCAGATATAGATTGAAGGCGTACCGCTCCCACAGGATAAGAACGACTCCAGTACACTCCGTCCTTGTTACCTAATGCAAGTTCTGTACTACCTCCACCAATATCGATGGTCGTATAATGACGTCCATCCTTTAATTGATCTCCTAACGCACCATTAAAACCATAAATAGCCTCCTCAGCACCAGATAAAATTCGCCACTCCATAGGACAGTATTCATTAATACGTTCCATAAATGCAAGTCCATTGGCTGCTTCACGAACAGCACTCGTCGCAAAACCAAAGCAATAGTCAGCACCGTATTCATTTGCTATTTTTTGTATATCCGTAAAGGCTTGATAGGATGCTTCCATGGATTCATCTCGCAAGGTACCATCTGTATTTCGTTGACCTAAACGGGTAGTCCACAACTGCTTAGGCTCATAACGCCACTCGTTATTCTCATAGGTAGCCAATAATAAACGCACCGAATTAGAGCCAATATCTATAATTGCTAACTTCATAATTGCTCCTTACATATAAATAGCATTTTTCTAATACTATTATAGCGTTAATACTCTATACATAAGTAAAGAGATGGCTAGATGCCATCTCTCACTATTAATCTCGACGACCACCTCGGCCTCCGCGTTTTCCTTCGGTATTGCGTTTTAAATCGTGTAATCGTTCATTGCTATCGCGCAAGAATGATTTCATCTTCGCTTCGAAAGACTCTATGCTTTGTTTCGATTGAACACGATGAGGACGTTTTTCTTCGTCCATCCCCTCTTTAGGTTGTGTTTGACGAATGGAAAGTCCTATTTTATTACCATCAATAGATAAAACCTTAACCTTTACTGGATCCTCAACTTTTAAAAGGGTATTAATATCTTCGATATATCCATGAGCTACTTCAGAAATATGAACTAACCCTGTTTGCTTTTCTCCTAAATCAACAAATACGCCGAATTTTGTAATACCTGATACGGTACCATCAATAATGTTACCAACTTCGATTGCCATGCAACCTCCTAATTAATGCGGAAACCTTAAACTACAAACTGATGCAAAGAAAAAATAATAGAATATACTCTATTTTACATATGGTACTTCACCAGGTTTTACCAATCCTAGCTCCTCACGAGCAACCCCTTCTATGGTCTTTGGATCTTGTAACCTGGCCTTTTCCTGTTCTAACTCTTCATTTCGCTGCTGTAACTCTTGCAATTGTTGCTCTATATGTTGTTTTTCTTGATATACAGCCACCAAGCGATAAGCCTGCCCTAACAGTAACAGCACCATAATCCCTATGCCAATTCGCTTGATCCACATGAGGATAATACGCTGATCCTGTGCTTTGCGATTAGGACGAACCCGTTTGCGCGGCCTTTTTGGGCGTTGTACATCCATAGTGTCCTGAGTCATAATGTCCCCCAAATATTCATCATCTGTATACTGTCATTTTTAGATTATACCACATAACAGAGCTTGGGACTAAAGAAAATTACAGATATTTCTCATTAAGAACGGTAACATAAATCCGTATAAATTTAAAACTCCATATGCAATGTAAACTTTCTATATACAAAAGTAAACATCCACTTACATAGACTCAGCCTTTACAACATGTTCACGAATGACAGCACAAGAAGTTTTAAATAAGGCTAGCTCTTCATTGGTTAGTTGCAGTTCAAAAACATTTTCGATACCATCTTTACCAATAACAGCAGGAGTAGATGCAAATATTCCTTCTTCTCCATATTGTCCATCTAAATAACAGGAGCAAGGCAATACCTTCTTTTCGTCATGAAATACAACGCGGATTAATTCTGTGGTAGCACTAGCAATCCCAAATTCCGTAGACCCCTTACCTGCTAGTACATGATAGCCACCAATTTTAACATCATCTAGTGTTTTTACATGGTCAAGTTCAGGAAATCTATGGGGTAGCTCTCGATGTAACTCTAAAAGTGGTTTCCCTTGTACACAAATATGGGACCATGGCACCATAGCACTACCTCCATGTTCACCTAAGCAGTAGGCCGTAATAGAGCGATTACTAATAGTAAAGATATGCGCTAATTCTTTTTGCAATCGAGCTGAGTCTAGAGCTGTTCCCGTTGAAATGATGCGTTTAGGATTCCACTCAAGATGTTTACATAAATAGGTAGCTACCACATCAGCGGGATTAGAAATCGAAATGATAAAGCCTTTGAAGCAAGATTGCTTGATACGTGGAATAACATCTTTAAGTACAGCTACGGTTTCACCAAGACTCTCGAGACGATCTTGATACAAATTTGGCAAAGGTCCCGCACTAAAAACGAGAATATCACAATCTCCACATTCTTCAATAGGACCTGATGTAGCAGTTACTTGATGTGGAATATAGCTAACGGCATCATTAATATCCATAGCTTGCGCTTGAGCTTTTTTCTCGTCAATATCCATCATATATAATTCATCAACCTCACCTTGTAAGGCCAAAGAAAATGCCACATGAGAGCCTACATGTCCAGTACCAATAATACCTACCTTGCGTAACTTCATAAGAGCCTCCATACCTTAGCATAAAACGATAACATATCCTCAAATGCCAATTATTTAAATCACGTATATCCGTATATAATTTACCTTACTAGAATCATAACTCATTTAAATTCATCTCATTCAAATTGAGTGGGAACAAATCTTTTTCTTCCATCGCTTGAGGAGATTTTTCTAAATATTGTTTACGCATGGACCATAAGATATCCAAATCTTTAGGATCTAATTTGGATAATGCATATATCATAATAAAATCAGAACCATAATGTCCACGTAAACTATCAGGCACCCCCTTAGAGCCTTCACCACTAATGCGGTTATTAAAGAACCCTTGGATACGACGATTATCTAAATCTATAATAATAAAACCTGATCCATCATACACATATAATGTATGATTAACACGTTTTAATGCACGTACTGTATTCGTAATAAAATACTGGTCCTTCAAATCAATGAGAGACGACTCATAACCAGAATGGTAAAAGTCACCATAATAATGGGCCCCTCCATCGGTAGAGTCCAACAAACTTTTAAATTCATCTTGCTCATCATTACTGAAGTCAGACAATGCTTTTACCTTTGTTATATTCCGTAAACCTCGTTGGTAATCATCCGATTTAGGAGGTTCTATATGTTGCCCTCTAAAGGTAATGGGCATCAAGCGAAGTGTATTATCAGATAAATTATAAATCCCTAGTCCTTCATAACCTAAGAAGTACACTTGTGAGCCACTGGTCTTCATCGCTAATATTCGTTTTGAAATAATGGCATCACTAGAATTAACCAGTGTATGCGCTTCTGGATCAATACGTACTGTTTTACTATCATAATTTGCCCCTACAGCAAGCCAGTAAGATATGCCCATTATAATAAGTGCCAGTGCAAATAATCCAATACGTTTTATATTCATCTACGCTCTCCATGACTCCCCAATCATAAAACGTAAAAGCATGCGTACAATATGTATCGTGTTTACAATGTATCTAACATTAGCTTATATACGATTCTAGCTTATACATCCAATTGAGATAATCGGTCGGCAACCTTAACCCCTTTATATGTGAAAGTTGGTAACAGCTGAGATAGCGGTTCTAGTACAAAATTACGATTCCAAAAATGAGGATGCGGTATCACAAGACTTTCATCACACAGAGAAATCATTTTCCCCTCTGTATCGTACACTAAAATAATATCCAAATCTAATGTGCGAGGGCCCCAATGAATCAATCGTTTTCGTCCAGCCGCCTGCTCTAATTGCTGAATAAGGCTGAGCATTTGATGTGGTTCTAGAGTGCTTTCACAAGACCATACGCCATTAACAAAGGTATCTTGTTCCGTATATCCCCACGGCTCAGTTTCAATAAGAGAAGAAGTGACTAGCTTAGAAATTGCCCCATGTTGTTGTAAGGATTGAAAAGCAGAATTGATGTGGTCTCTCTTGTCCCCTATATTCGAGCCTACACTGATGTAATAGGTATACATCAAATTTGTCCTCTTGTAGTGATAACCTCAACATAATCCAAAATACCTGAAATCGGTACAGATGGTTTACGCACCGTTACAGAGAGACCTACAATACCTTGATAATGTTGGTACAAGGAATCGGCGATAAGCGTCCCTAATCGTTCTAAAAGATTGTAGTTTTCACCAGTCATAATCGCTTCTACAATTTCATATACCTCTACATAATTGATTGAGTCCTCTAATTGATCACTTTGACCGGCCTTTGTAAGATCAGTTATTATTTCTACATCTACAAAAAATCGTTGTCCTTGTTCTTGCTCAGATGCCAAATTTCCGTGGTATCCGTAGAATGCCATATTTTTTAAAACGATTCTATCCATTATTCACCTCGTAACAAGCCGTCTGCTACTGCTAAGGCGCGTTTGTGCATTTTCACATTGTGAACACGCACCATATCAACGCCTTGGAATACACCTGTAATACAAGCTGCTACCGTACCTTCATCGCGATCTTCTGGAGGCAATCCGCCTAACATAGATCCGATGAAACGCTTGCGGCTTGGAGCAAGTAAAACAGGATATTCATAAGCCGTTAACTCACCCAAGCGTTGCATAACTTCAATATTTTGTTCTTCAGTTTTACCAAAGCCAATACCTGGGTCAAGCCAGATTTGTTGTGGCGTTACCCCCTCTTTCAACGCTTTATCGATAGCACAGAAGAAGAACGCTTTCATATCTTCAATGATATCACCATAATTTGTATCATTACTATTATGCATGATGATAACAGGTACCTTATATTTAGCCACCACCGCGGCCATGTCAGGATCATAATGTAATCCCCATACATCATTTAAAATATGTACCCCTTTAGAGAAAGCATATTCTGCAGTTTTAGCATGATATGTGTCAATAGATACAGGCACTGTAGAGGCCTGTAAGACAGGCTCTATTAATAGAGATAAGCGTTCTATTTCCTCGTCTGCGGTCAAAGGTGTAGAACCAGGGCGTGTAGATTCAACGCCTAAATCGATAATATCTGCACCATCTTCAATCATTTGCTTTACATGCGCTGCTGCTGTTTCTGGTGTGTTGAATTGACCTCCATCAGAGAAGGAGTCAGGTGTACCATTCAGTATCCCCATAATAAGGGTTCGATCGCACAAAGATAAACTTTTGCCATCATTCCATGTATAATTTCTACGTTTAAACATTTACCTGTCCTCCGCCTAACATTGCCAACGCTTCATCTCTTAATGTGCCCTTTTCGGCTAATACGCCTCGGCTTTCTAATGTAATAACCTTTGAATCTTGCTGCATGGTACCTTTGATGAGCATACACAACTGAGTCGATGTAATGCGTACAAATACGCCATAAGCAAATAAATCATTCATAATCGCATCAGCTAATTCAGATGCTAACCGCTCTTGTAATTGCGGTCTACGGCTGAGGATATTCACGATATCTTGAAACTTACTAAGTCCTGCCACACATCCATCCTTAGGTTGGTACACGATATCTACGGTACCAAAAAAAGGCAATAAATGATGCTCACACATGGAGTAAAACGGAATCCCTGTAACTGCTACGAGACCTTTATAGTCTGTACTAAAAGTCTCTCCCCATGCAGCTTTCGTGTCTAATCCTACACCGCTGAATAATTCACTATATAATTCTGTTACACGACTTGGTGTCTTCTCTAATTCTGGTGCCTCTGTATCAACAGATAAAGCCTCTAAGAATTGCTTTATCCCGTCCTTTGCACGTTGATTCATCGGTCCTCCTAAACGATCTTTGTCGTCCAATCCTCAATATTCCAAATATCCGTAACCCAACCTTGATAAAATTCGGGCTCATGACTAACCAGTACAATCGTACCTTTAAAATCATGCAATGCTCGGCTCAGTTCTTCCTTCGCATATATGTCCAAATGGTTGGTCGGTTCGTCTAGCACCAACACATTGTACTTATTCTGCATGAGCTTACATAGGCGAACCTTTGCATTCTCACCACCAGATAATACGCGCATTTGAGACGTAATATGTTCATTAGTAAGGCCACAACGAGCTAATGCTGCACGCACCTCTGCATTGGTCATAGCAGGATATTCATTCCAAATATAGTCTAACGCTGTTTCAGAATTGGATGGCGTATCCTCTTGGGCAAAATAACCTACTTGTAAGAACTCACCTTTTACCAACTCACCACTAACAGGCTTCAATAAACCTAAAATAGTTTTTAACAACGTAGTTTTACCTAGACCATTGACACCGCGAATAGCAATCTTTTTATTTCTTTCAATTTGAAAGTCTACTGGTCTAGTTAATGGTTCATCATAACCTAATTGCAATCCGAAAGCCTCTACGATAAAGCGACTTGGTGTACGGCCTTCTTTAAAACCAAAGCTAGGTTTAATATACTCTTTTGGTTTTTCCAAGATTTCCATCTTCTCTAAGCGTTTAGCTCGAGAGTTCGCCATACCGCGCGTTGCAACGCGAGCTTTGTTGCGTTGGATAAAGTCTTCCATACGCTCAATCTCTTGCTGTTGACGTTCATACGCCTTAGCAGCTTGCGCTTTTTTCACCTCGTAAGCAGCTTGGAACTGATGATAATCACCAGTATAACGCGTAAGCACCGCTTGTTCGATATGGTAAATAACATTGACTACGGAATTTAAAAACTCCATATCATGAGAAATCAAGATGAATGCATTTTCGTAATTTTGCAAATAGTTTTGCAACCATTGAATATGCTCCACATCAAGATAGTTTGTAGGTTCATCCAACAATAGAATAGTCGGTTTCTCTAGTAAAAGCTTTGTGAGCAAAACCTTTGTACGTTGACCACCACTAAGCTCTGTTACATCTCGGTCCAAACCGATGTCCACAAGGCCCAAGCCTGCAGCCGTACGCTCAATAACCGCATCAATTTCATAGAACCCACGTTGCTCTAGAATCTCTTGCCACTCCCCAACTTGCTCGAGGAGCTTATTCATTTCATCTTCGGATACATCGCCCATGCGATTGTACGCATCATTAATGTTTTGCTCCATCACGAATAAGTCGTCAAAAGCGCGCTGTAACACATCGCGGATGGTCATGCCCTTTTCAAGAACAGCATGTTGATCCAAATAACCAACAGTTACCTGATTGGACCACTCAATTTTGCCTTCATCAGGCGGCAATTTACCTGTAATGATATTAAGAAACGTAGATTTACCTTCACCATTAGCACCAATGAGACCTACATGTTCACCTTTTAGCAAGCGGAATGATGCATCATCTAAAATTTGTCGCGCTCCAAAACCATGGGTTACATTTGAAACGGTTAAAACACTCATATCTATCTCCACCGGAATAAAAGCCGTCTTGTAGAAGACGGCTTGTTTCATACTTACTTAAATATTATATCTATTTTACCTTTTTGACCTCTATATGTCAAAACTTAGGTATATCACTTAGCAAGGCATATCGCAAGGCTACAACAGCCATAATTTTAGCTCCTTTAATAGCTTGTGCCAATCCATAGTCAGAACCTGCTGCACAAGTGAATTCTGGCGTATGCGCTTCTAATCCCAAACCAATTTGCAACGTAGGCTGCGCCGTAGGCACTTCATAGGACACATTACCTACATCAGTACTACCATCAGCCTCATCATCAGGCAATATACGAGGTACCTCACCAAACTCAGTCATCACAGCCTTAAAGAGATCTAATAATCTTTTATCTTGACGCATATCCTTAAAAAGTGGCTCATAATGATGCATTTCAACTTGAGCACCATAGGATGCTGCAATCTCTTGAGCAGCCGCTTTGATAGCCGGCAAAATAATACCTTCTAAATCATCCACTGTACTACCACGAACAGTCATGCGAATCGTAGCCTTTGGTGTAACCACATTTGGCGCTGTACCTGCTTCGGTAAAAATGGCCCCCACAATAGCCCCTTTAGGAAAGGTTTTCTTTAACTCTTTTATTTTTTGATATAATTCTACCGCACAATCTAAGGCATTAATTCCTGAATCTGTTAAGGATGCAATATGACAGGAGCGCCCATGGAAGGTAACCTCTAGTGGGTGTGTCGCTAAGGATGTGCCCCCCACCTCATTTTCACCGCCAGGATGAATAATAAGCGCCGCCTCATAGCCCTTAAATAAACCAGCCTCTGCCATATATACCTTACCACCGATAGTTTCCTCTGCAGGGCAACCAAAGAAAGTCGTTCCCCAATCCTGTGGCGCACTTTGACTGAAAGCAACAGCAGCACCTAAGCTCATCATGGCAATAAGATTATGACCACAACCATGACCGAGCTCAGGTAAGGCATCATATTCTCCTAAGAATGCGATTTTATATTTAGCATTACCTCTATAGTCGGCTCTTAACGCGGTTTGTAACTCACGTATATCGGTGAGCCCTACTTGAGATATAAAATTCTGTTTTTCTAAGAATTGGTGAATTGCCTTTACTGCTTTATGCTCATTCAAGCCCAATTCTGGATTATCGTGTAAATATAAGGAAACAGCACGTAATTCCTGTGCCATACTATCTATGATGGCACAGGCACGAGCCTCTCGTTCTTGTAGTGTCATAACTCCCCTTATTATTATCTAATATCTTTGTTATCTAATATCTTATTTCCTAATATTTTATTACCTAATATCTCGGTAACTACTATTTTTATCTAATATCTATTTATCTGTTTGTCTGTTAACTAAAATCGTTCACCTAAAAGCTCTTATCTATTTCGTATAAGGATGAACGATGATGGTATTAGAAATATATCTAAAGCTAATCGTCGCTCCTAGCGGTAAGGTTTGATGTGGTGAACCATGTCCCGTTGGCACATAGCATACAAAAGGATCTGGTAATTCTGGTTTTCTATTTTCCTCCATGTATCGCAATGTTTCATAACCTAAGTCATAATCACGTTCATCTTCATCTCCTTCACAATCTGTAAAGGTGCCAATCACTAAGCCTTTAATGCAGCTCAACAAACCACTGAGGCGAAATTGTTGTAACATACGATCCAGCTTATAAGGAGCCTCCCCTACATCTTCAATAAATAGTAAGGTATCCTCCCAAGATTCATCCTCTAAAAAATAAGGTGTTCCTGACAGAACGGATAATATCGTCATATTACCACCACGCAAAATCCCTTCTCCTAGCTCGGTACCAATCGCACCTCTAGGAGGTTCTGGCAAAGGTTCTATGACTTTTAATTTACCTTCTAAAACATTAAATAATGCATCAATATCTGCCTTACGCTCTGCTTTAAAATCTACCCCCATAGGCCCATGATACGTAATAAGGCGACTGTATCGATTAATAGCCATATGGAGCGCTGTACAATCACTGTATCCAATAAAAGCCTTACGATACTTGCGAATCGCTTTATAATCCAGTCGTTCTAAATAGCGCATCGTGCCATAACCACCCCGTAAAGCGAGCACCGCATCACAAGGAGCTGTAGTCATCATGTATTGAAACTCTGCGGCTTGCTCCTCAGGTGTGCCTCCATATAGCCCCTTTCGGCTTGCACTTTCACCCACAAGCACCTTATAGCCTTTAGCCTTACAAATTTCTTCTATTCTATGTAAATCTTCATCGCTTGCACTAGCAGGTGCCATAATACCTATGGTCATTCCCGGTGCCAAACGTTTTGGTTCAATCCAGTTCATATACCCTCACAAAATACAACAAAAGACGTACATCAGGTGTACGTCTTAAGTGTATCTTATTTGTATGCTTTTTTAAAGTCAACAAGTCCCAATGTGGTCCAGAAATAATTTTGAATTGTTCCATTTGTCACATATGGTTGTGTTGTAAAGTACAACGGCATAACAAGAGATTCATCAAAAATCATCTTTTCTGCTTCATGCATCAACGCATCACGAGCCGCCCCATTTGGAGTTGTACGAATACGTGCAATCAACTCATTATACTCATCACTATGATACTGACCATCGTTATCTTCAGCAGAGAATACCTCTAAGAAGTTTTGTGGATCACTATAATCGGCAACCCAAGAAGCGCGAGCTACTTGGTACTTGCCAGCTTCACGGTCTGCTAAGAATACCTTTGTCTCTTGATTTTGTAAGCGTACATCTGCACCAAATGCATTTATCCATGCATCTTGAATCGCTTCTGCAATAGCTTTATGTAATTCACTTGTATTATACAAAATCGTAATTTGCGGCAATGGACGATTCTTGCCATAGCCAGCCTTTTTCAGGATTTCCTTGGCTTGCTCTACATCTTCGTATACGAGATAGCTACCAGCTTCACGGAAGTCTTCACGACCATTGCTTTCAAGCATACCATATGGTACGAACGCATAAGCTGGTTCTTTACCGCCTCTAACAATATTATTAACAATATTAGCACGGTTGATAACCATAGAAAATGCTTTACGCACATCTGGATCTGTGAAAGGTTCTGCTTTCACATTGAATACGTAATAGTAGTTACCAAGCATAGGTCCAATATGTAATAGGCCGGCTTCTTCTAGACGTTTTTGATCCGCTACAGGAGGCTCAACCGTCATATCAGCTTCGCCACCTTCAACTAAGGTAAGGCGTGTACTTTGAGACTCACTAATAGGCCAATTCATTTTCTCTGTCTTCACAGATTCTGCATCCCAATAGTTTGGATTCTTAATGAAATCCATTTCCCCATTATGCTTCCAAGAAAGTAAACGGTATGGACCATTGGATACTATAGTTTCCGCATTGGCTGCCCAATTTTCATGAGCCTCTACTGCTTTTTTGCTCACTGGATAATAGCTATGAGACGCTAATAGTTTCAAGAAATAAGCTGTTGGATTTTCTAAGGTAACTACCAATGTATCCTCATCAGTAGCCTTAACACCAACCTCTTCAGCCGTGGCTTTGCCAGTATTAAAGGCTTCGCCATTTTTCAATACATATAGCATGTATGCATTGTCCGCATGAACTTCAGGGTCTAATACGCGCTTCCAAGCGTATTCAAAGTCATAAGCCGTCAAAGGCTCTCCATTGGACCATTTTAAATTAGGTCGTAAATGGAAGGTATACTCACGACCATCATCGGAGATGTCCCAATTTTTAGCAAGTGCTGCTTCAGGTTCACTTTCATCATTCAAACGAACTAGACCATCGAATAATTGAAGTTGAACCGTAGCCTCCGGAGAGGTAGTAGACTTTGCGGGATCCAATGTGGATGGTTCCTGCTCAATAACATAGCGGATTGTGTGTTCATCGATTGGTTGAACACCACGAGGGTACCCAAATACGAATAAGAGTACGCTCACCCCTAGAGCGAGGACCATGAGTTTTAACAAGTTTCGTTTATCCATCATGGCAATGCTTCCTCTACAAATTCTTTCATGATGCGCCCAACTCGAGCGCCTAACTCTTTGCCTCGGTCATTATCGATATCGCTCATTAAAAGGATAAAGCAGAAATGACCTCTAAATGTTTCTATTACACCCCCATCATGCTCTACGCGATCAAGGGATCCTGTTTTATGGTGAAAGTGTATGCCTTCTCCCCAGTAAAATGGTAAGATATCACGGAATTGTTGGCGACCTAAAATATTCCACATTTCTCGGCCATAAGCATCTCTATCACGACATTCAAAAATGTGTTTATACAAACGAGCTAACGACATAGCTGTAATGTGATTATCACGACCTTCAGCTAGAGCGTTAAGGTCCATCATCATGCGATTAAGCTCCATCTCATCCACACCAAGCTTTTCTGCACGAGCATTAATATTTTCCATGCCGAGCACTGTGATGAGTAGATTTGTTGCGATATTATCACTAAGAACCATCATGAGACGGCATAACTCAAGATATGTAAAACTATGTTTACCAACTAACTCTTGTAGAGCACCGCCACCTTCAACGCGTGGAGTTCTAGATAAAGGAACTGTATCATTAATGTCCAATTGCTCCGTACGCGCTAAATGAAAGACATATTCCATGATAAGTACCTTAATTAAACTCGCACTAGAATGTACAGTATTTTCACCTCTAGCTGCGATGAGTGTTGGTTCCTCTTCATCATCAAATTGTAGCACCGCATAAGATATATTCCCTGCTGGTGCCAATTCTTTAATGACTGTATCTAGTTGATGTTCCAAGGACTTGCCAACAATTAGTTTTTCCATACTATTCTCCCATTATATGTGCCAGCATGCGATGCGGCGATCTGCCCAATCTCGAAGTGGCGGACGTTCTGTAAAACAACGACCTTCCGCTTCTGGGCATCGACCACTAAACAGACACCCTTTTGGTGGGTCTAGTGGATTTGGTGGATCCCCTTTAAGAGGTGCCCCAATTGGTGCATGTGGCATAACTGGACCATTTAAGGCCGTCAATGCACGGGTATACGGATGCTGAGGGAATTCATATAAATCCAATGCAGGACCTTCTTCCATGACGGCACCTAAATACATAACAACCATGCGATGACTAATGTAGCGCACCATATTTAAATCATGAGAAATAAAGAGGTACGAAATACCATGTTGTTCTTGTAACCGTTCTAGTAATGTCATAATTTGCACTTGGATAGATACATCTAACGCAGAAATCGGCTCATCACAAATGATACATTGAGGCTCCATAATAAGAGCCCGTGCAATGCCGATACGTTGACGTTGCCCACCAGATAGTTCATGAGCATAACGCTCACCAAATGACATATTTAAGCCAACTTGGTCAAGCACCTCTTTTACACGAATCACGCGATCTCGGGGTGTATACTTTGGATTCAATTCTAAAGGCTCCTCTAAAATTGCATTAACCGTAAGCCGCGGATTAAGGGATGCATAAGGATTTTGAAATACCATTTGCATCACCGGGTGAACAGACTCTCTATCCACATAAGGGTTGATATGTCGACCATTCATATAAATAGAACCAGATGTAGCTTGATATAAACCCATCAAAGTGTAACCAAATGTAGATTTACCACATCCAGATTCCCCTACGATACCTAAGGTTTCCCCTGGTGATTGATATAGACTCACGCCTTGTACGGCGTGTACCGTTTGTTTTGGCTTAAATAAGCCGCCTGACAGGGTGAACTCTTTAACGAGATTGTCAGTCTCCCATACGTAACTCATTAAAGTCCCTCCAACTTAGCTAACCAACATGTAAACTGGTGACTTTCACCAACATTTGTAACCATCGGAACCCGACTACCGCAGATTCGCATAGCCCATTTACAACGAGGATTAAATGCGCATCCACGAGGTAAATCAAATAGATCAGGTGGTTGACCTTCAACGGCCTTCAATTCACCGTGCCATTTACCTTGAGGCAATGCAAGCAACAGCCCCAAAGTATATGGGTGACGAGGCTCGCTAAAAATACCATCTACTGTAGCAGACTCAACACATTTACCTGCGTACATAACCATAACCCGATCACAAATTTGAGCAATAACACGTAGGTTATGAGAGATAAAGATGATACCAATGCCAGCCTCTACGGCTAATGTTTGCATAAGGCGCAAAATTTGTGCCTCTGTAGTAATATCAAGAGCTGTTGTGGGCTCATCACAAATCAAAATCTTAGGACGACCGGCTACCGCCATAGCGATACATACGCGTTGACGCATACCGCCACTCAACTCATGAGGATATTGAGACAAACGTCGTTCCGGTGTAGATAGGCCCATCTTCTTCAACAAATCGATGGCAATGGCCCTTTCATCGTAATCTTCACCATACGCATTTGTACGATGGATAACCTCATACATTTGCTCTCCAATGGTCATGATAGGATTCAAGGAGGTCATAGGATCTTGGAACACCATGGCAACCGTCGTACCACGAAGTTCATTCCAATCATCTTCAGTAAATCCTAAACAATCATGACCATCAATCATGAATGTATCCGCTTTAATTTTAGTTTTACCATATGGCAATAAGCCCATTAAAGAGTTAACTAAAACGGATTTACCACACCCAGATTCCCCGACTATACCTAAAATCTCACCAGGGTATAAAGAAATATCTTGATTGCGAATAACTCGCAACGGACCTTGGAAGGTATTGATGGTAATAGATACATTACGTACATCAACAATAGCATTATTCATTATCTATCTCCTTCCTTAGGGTCTAATACATTACGTAAACCGTCGCCAAAAAATGCGAAACCAAGCATGGTAATACTAATAGCAACAGCTGGGAAAATCAATTGGAACGGATAAGAGCGCATGCTACTAATACCTTCAGAAGCTAATACACCCCAGCTTGCCATAGGTGCATTTACACCTAAGCCGATAAAACTAAGGAATGCTTCTGTAAAAATTGCCTCTGGAATGGCCAATGTTAAAGTAATAATGATAGGCCCTACACAGTTTGGCAAAATATGACGCAATAAAATGCGATGCTTCGGAATACCCATGGCTTCTGCAGCGATGATGTATTCTTCGTTTTTAACTTTCAAAATTTGGCTACGTACGATACGGGCCATATTAAGCCAATACGCAATACCTAATGCTACGAAAATAGATGTAAGACCAGGTCCAAGTACAACCATCAACAAGATAACGTATAGTAAAAGTGGAATGCCGTACAAAACATCTACAATGCCCATCATGATGCGGTCTACTTTACCACCCATATAACCTGCAATACCGCCATAGGCAACGCCGATTACAAGGTTGATGAAAGCTGCCACAAAACCAATGGTTAAGGAAATACGCGCACCATACATAACACGCGTATAAATATCACGGCCCAATGTGTCCGTACCAAACCAATGACTAAAGCTTGGACTTTGGTTCGCATCGATTAAAGATTGATCCGCATATGTATAAGGTGAAATAAGTGGCCCTAAGATAGCGAGTACAATCATCACCAAGATGATGCTCGCCCCGACTACGGCCAAACGATTTACCTTAAATCGCTCCCATTTACTAGGACGCTTTATAAAACTAGTAATCTCTTCTTGAGGGGCCCGTTCAATAGGTAAAAAGTCTTCCTTATTCATCTGTCCCCTCCTCTGTTGTAACTCGTGGATCGATTAATGGATAAATCATATCCACCAAAATATTAAGAAATACCACAAGAGCACTATAAAAAATTGTAATACCAAGAATAACTGTATAATCACGGTTATAAATTGATGTTACAAAATACTGACCTAACCCAGGAATCGCAAAAATCGTTTCAACGATAAAGCTACCTGTTAACAAGCTAGCTGCCAATGGGCCTAAGTATGTAATAACTGGCAAAATCGCATTACCTAGTGCATGACGAGTCAAAATGGTCCAAGAACCTAGACCTTTTGCACGAGCTGTGCGAATGTATTCTTGTTGATACACATCAAGTAAACCACTGCGCGTTAAACGAGCAATAAAGGCCATCGGTTGCGCTGCCAATGTCAACACGGGCAACACCATATAAGATGGGCCACGCCATAAAGCCACAGGGAACCAGCCCAGTTCAAAGCCTACAATGTATACAAGGACAGCACCAATAATAAATGTAGGCACAGATATACCGATTGTAGATAATACAGTCACCGCATAATCCACAATACTATTAGGTCTCATGGCGCTGATAGCACCAGCTGTAATACCACCAACTACAGCTACCATTAAAGATAATAAACCGAGCTGCGCGGAAATTGGAAATGCATCGCTAATAATATCGTTTACACTACGGCCTTCATACTTAAATGATGGGCCTAAGTCACCTGTAATGACACCACCTAAATAATCTCCATACTGTTTCCACACGGGATCATCAAGATGATATTTAGCCTCAATGCTCGCTTTCACCTGAGGCGGTAATTTTTTTTCTGTTGTAAAAGGCCCTCCCGGTATTGCATGCATTAGTGCAAATGTTACGGTAATGATGACCCATAAGATTATGATTGCGCCACCTAGACGTCGAAATACATACCTCGTCATTGTCACTTTCCTCCATAAAAAGTCTATTCGTTTTATTATACTACATTATGAAGCTAATTTCATGATTAACATCATTACATTTACAGAAAGCCTTACATAACGTACAATAAAATATATATTTATTTGGAGGTATCTATGACAACAGTACCTAGAGTTTTAACAATTCAAGACATGAGCTCCATCGGACGTTGTGCCCTTACCGTTATGATTCCTATCATCAGTGCTATGCGCTGCCAGGCGGTTCCTTTAGCAACAGCGGTACTAAGCAATCACTTAGAGTATCCACACTATGAATTCGTAGATTTATCTGCTCATATGAGAGACTTTATGAACTGTTGGGATAAAAACGAAATTGACTTTCACGCTATCGTAAGTGGTTTTTTGGCATCGCCAGAACAAATTCACCTCGTCGAAGAAGCTATCAATCGATTTGCCTCTAATGACCAGATGGTTATCGTCGATCCCGCAATGGCCGACGATGGTCGCCTCTATTCCATTTATACTCCTGATATGGTTGTAGCTATGCGCCAACTCGTATCTAAGGCTCACATCGTAAAACCAAACTATACTGAGGCTTGCTTCTTATTAGATATTCCATTCTCGACAGACCCTATTAATGAGGATGAATTGCGCAAACGGTGCAAACAGTTACATCACATGGGGCCTGAAATGGTTATCATGACCAGTGTTCCATCGGAAACGCATGCGGTCATTGCCGTCTATAATGGTCCTACAGACCTTTTAAAAACATACTCTATTCCTCTAGTACCTGTAAAAGCTACAGGCACAGGAGATATTTTTACTGCTGTATTATCAGGTGCAGTAATGAGAGGATATTCACCTTATGATGCGGCAGAACTGGCAATGAATTTTACTACCAACGCAATTCAAGCTACGTTAGATACAGTAAAATCAATGAAACATGGTGTTGCATTTGAGCTCATCTTGCCAGAATTAACTCAACTATAAGCTAAAAATAAAGGGGAACTTATGGATTTACTTTATGTCGTATTACGAACATTGCTCATATGTACCATTGGTTTGCTCATTGCATTCCAAGGACGTCGCATGGGCCTATCGATTTTTAACCTGACGGGACGGTTAAATCGACTACAATTTATCATTTGCTTCATCGCTTTAATGATTTTATTTCATATTGTCCACTACATAGATAACATGTTCTTGGACTTTGTCGTATCCCTACCTGCATATTGGTTGACTAGAGTCATTGTCTGGCTCTTATTAGCAACCCTCTTCCCATTATCTTGTGTCTTATTTGGTCGTCGTATTCACGACATCGGCTTCAATGCATGGGCAGGAATTCTTTGGTCGATAATTATGATCTTCATTAATACTTACTCGGCTGTCTCTCCATTCAATTACATGCTAGAGCTTTTTATATGGCTCATCGGCTTCCTATTCTGGGTATTACCAGGACAACCTGAGCCTAACCAATACGGTAATCCTCCATTTATGCCTGTAAATCAGCCAACATATGAATCCGTACAAACTCCTGTATCAAGCAAAAAACAAGAAAACCGCAAGCCAGCTCGAAAACGTCGTAAAAAACGATAACCAAAATTAATAACTTGTAATCAAAAAAACGTATCTCTCATTGATATGTACCCATTTTATTGGATATCCAGTAAAGGTGGGACATATCACATAGAGATACGTTTTTATATTTTATATTTCTTACAACATTAATTCATTAGTAACATCAACTCAATCAATGTACACCCGATATAGGCAATAATAAACTTAACCTTTTGTTTACGCGCTCTATCATCATCTGCAATTTTAAGACGATTTGCAAGGAATCGTTTATCTCGAATTTGCAACAAGAGGTGTTTAATTCGCTCTTGGCTTTCATTTGCTGTATCCTCATCACAATCAGATGTCAATGTAGCTTGTTGCATGAAGATACGACGATGTAGTTTACGCATTTGGATTTTGATATTGTTATGTACAAACGCACTTTGCCACTGTTTGCGAGAATCAAAATACATATACAGATATCGCGGAATATTCATAACTAAGAAGGAAATGATAAAAATCCCTAAGGAAATCAAAAAGTACGTAGAAAATGAGAATTCCAGTGTTTCCGTCGGCAAGTAATGATGCAAGATAACAAATGTAATCCATACACCAATCGGCAACAAAAGAACAGCCGCAATATCAATCGATCGAAGCCAGCTAGTGCGAGTTGGTACATCCGGTACTGTAAAAGTATCTACAGGATCATGGAACGCATAGTAATCTAACTGCAACACAGATTGACTGGTACGCGGGTTTCCCAACAAAACAGGTCCATTGCTACCAATATGGCGCTCAGGCATAGGTATGAATTTTTTCACTTGCGTATTAGGCAATAAGTCAAACTGAATAATCCCTTTCTTCTCAAAGCGTACAGTAGATCCTTTTTCTCCCAATGCAATAGGGTTAAAGAATATACCAAAGAGACTGAGACACCAGTTCCCCAACAAGTGTAAAATGGAGTTCAAAATAAACCCACCTGTATCTATATTATTTGTATCAAGTCGAATTGCAAAGGATGATGAATAATCATCAAACCATAGATCCTCTAAGGTGAATTCCACATTAATCACATTCCCCCATTTGGTAATAATGGATAGGAATATTTGATTGTTTGGTTCAAATTCAAATGTTATAGCATAAAAGAACCAATGATTGCGAAGAGCGGCACGCAACATGCGATTAACCATATCTTCTTCAATATATAGTAAGCGATGGTCAAATAAATCTTGTTCTAAAGGTGCTTTTTCTAGTACGGGCGCCTTATCCACCACCGCATCTCGATCAGATAATGCTTCATCCACCAAAGCTCGTAATTTGGTGAAGATTTTAGTCATAATCCCTCCAAGGGTAAAAAATAGCTTTTAACATAAAAATTATACCATATGTTGCATGATTTATCGATAAAAGTATACTACATATACTATTAAATATTAATATAACTAAAGCCCCTTTTTGCATAGAAAAAGGGGCCTTATTAATGTAGTTAAACATTAGTCATATTATAATTTAATATTCATAATAGATCTTAAATTGCAACGTAATATTAAACATTGTCCAAATCTATAATTAAGCATAAATAATAGATACTTTAAATGATATTTAGTTTTATTGAATACTTGCCATGGATAAATAACAATATTCATAGAAACGCCCTCGAAGAGCTATCAATTCTTCATACGTACCAGCTTCAACAATTTGACCTTTATCCATAAATAAAATCCGGTCCATTTGTTCTAAACCTTCCAATTGATGCGTAATATATAGACATGTCTTACCGTCTACATAATGCATCAAGTCACGATGTAAAGCTTTTCTTGTTACTTGATCCAAGCCCTCTAAAGGTTCATCTAATAAAACGATTTTAGGATTGCGTAAGAACAATCTAGCTAATGCAATTCTTTGACGCTCGCCACCACTCAAACCTTGTCCTCCACTACCTACAATCGTATTCATCCCCTCTGGCAATTTTTCGACTACGGAACGCAATGAGGCGCGATTAATGGCTTGCTCTAAGTCTTCTTTAGACGCCTCAGGTCTAGCAAGACGTATATTGTCTTTAAAGGATGCATTAAAAATATACGTATCTTGAGTTATAGTTCCCAATGCATTACGCCAAGTATCAATTGAAATATCTTTCAACTCCACTGCACCTATACGAATGGAACCACCATAATCATATAGTCGCTCAAGCATATTAAACAATGTCGTCTTGCCAGATCCACTAGCACCAACGATAGCAATAGATTGTCCTTGTTGAATATGTAGTCTAAGATTCTCATAAATATGGCGATATTCATCATAACCAAAGGATACATCTGTAAAAATAATATCATCATTAGGATTAAATGATTTTGATGATATAGGATCTACAATAGATATAGGTTCATTACTAAGAGCCATGAGACGACTTGTAGCAACTTTACTTTCTGCACCATGATGAACTGCCGCGATCATAGGTTGTAACGCTTCAAACCAAGCCTGCGTACCAATGGCAGCCACTGCTACCATAACACTGGCCCAAGCACCTGTTAACGCATTAGAGGCCATAATAGCTATAATAACTACAGTTAACTGAACACCGCCTATGAATAGTGTATTACCCATATTCATGCCACGCTCAATAGTACCTTTTTGAGCATCTACATTACGCATCATATGCTGAATACGCTTATATACCATTTCTTCATTGCCATAACTAATCACATCTTCCAGGCTATCCATAGTATCACTTAAAAGCGCTTTATAATCACCTTGTTGGGGCCCAATTGCACGTAAAGATTGTTTATTATGTGCATAAACGACCAAAGGTAGTATTACACCTAATATGAAGGCCGACAAAAGAATTGGCGTAATCAAGCTATTGTCGATCGTAGAGGCTCCATATGCAATCAATACAGTCAAAGCAACAGCTGCTACAGGTGGAATCAAAGTGCGCAAGTAGAAGAATTGTAATACCTCTATATCCCCCATGATGCGTCCCAACATATCACCCGCCCCAAACCTTTTGAGTATAGCAGGTGCCAATGGTTCCAAATGAGCATAAAACCACAAGCGCAGGCCATAAAGACCTTGAAAGGCCATGCGATGAGATGTATAGCGCTCAAAATAACGACATACAGCACGACTAACACCGAAGAACCGAACCCCTACGATTGCAAGACTTAAATAAGTGAGCCCTGGTTGCAATGCGGCAGATGCCAATAGCCAAGAGGATACTGTTAAAAGCCCCACATTCATGAACACTGTTAAGAACGTAAATAGCAAGGCCAATACTAATGACCACTTAGCGGGACTCAATACAGAAAACAACAACTTCCAACCTTGTATGCCCATATTAAAACCTTTTGCATTATCTTTAAGGTTCTCAGTATATTTAACAGATTTATCAAAATACTCTGTGCCATTGATAGGTGTATCTATGCCCAATGTATTCTCTGAATCAAATTGCTTCCCAATATACAATGGTTCTTCAAGAGTTGCTGAAAATTGACCTAACCCAGATGTAACAAGTTCTTTAAAATACCCCTCTTCTTGAAGTAGGTCGTGATAAGAACCTTCTTGAATAATTAATCCATTTTTCAAGACATATAGTTTAGATGCCCAATACATAGTTTGTAATCGATGCCCAATAATGATGACAATCTTATTTTCCATCAAACGCTGAATAGCCGTACTTATAATAGCTTCTGTTTTTACGTCTAGATGTGCTGTCACTTCATCAAGAATCAATACCTGACCCTTCCGCAGGAATGCACGAGCTAAAGCAATACGCTGCCGCTCACCACCACTAAGGCCTAAGCCACCTTCACCGATAACTGCATCAAGACCATCTTGTTGTCGATTAATAACATCTAATAACTGAACCTCTTTGCACGCATCGAGAATCTCTGCATCACTTACATCCATACCAAAGGATAAGACCTCTCGTAAGGTCCCTTTCATAATATGTGGATGTTGAGACACATAGGTAATTTGCTGACGCCACCAGTCGATATCTAAATCACATATATCAATGCCATCGATAGTAACTGTTCCTTTCGGAGCCTGTAAAAATCCACCAATAATATGGGCAATAGTAGATTTGCCAGCTCCACTTTCACCAACGAGCATAATAGGTACATTACGCTCAGCCTCTAGTGTGATATGGTGTACCCCATTCTCACTATTTTCATAGGTAAAAGTTAAATCTTTAATTGCAATCTCTTGTATAGATTTCTCGAGTTTAGAATCACCACCTAATGGTAAGGACTGCGGACGATTCATAAATTCTTCGTATTTCAGAATAGATGTTTTACCTGCCATCCCCGTATGGAAAGCAGCCCCTAATTGTCTAAATGGGGTATAGAACTCCGGAGCTAACAATAAAATAAAGAAGGCTGGGAAGAATGTAATTTCACCATCTAATAAAGTTAAGCCTAAATATACCGCAATCAAAGCAGTACTAATCGTACTCACTAACTCAAGCACTAAAGCGGATAAAAAGGCCACCCTCAATACTCGTAAAGTAGAGTCTTTAAACTCTTGAGATAATCGACCAATAACCTTAATTTGATCTTTTGCACGACCAAAGAGTTTTAGCGTAGTAATCCCTTGCAATACGTCTAAAAAATGCCCTGATAGGAAGCTCATACGCTCCCATTGTTCCTTATTTAATCGATCAGCTTGCTTCCCAATTAAGATCATAAAAAATGGAATTAAAGGCACCGTAACAATTAAAATAATACCAATTATTGATAATGTATCTATAATGGCGATTCCCATAATAAGTGGAATCATAATAGCGTATAAAATCTGCGGAATGTAACGAGCCACATATGCATCAACTTGCTCTAAACCATCGGTAAGCATATGGATGACATCACCATGACGTTCCTTATGTTGTACACCAAGCTTAAACATATGGACCAAAGAGCGTTCTCTAAAGGATGCTTTTACTGCACTTCCCAAGTGATTTGCCACTGCCTCTTGAACGTAATGTGCCACCAATCTCATAACAATAGCTACAAACAAATAAATGATGGTGTTCATTTCATCAGCTAGTGTATGTTCCAAAAATATAAGGTTATTTATTAAGGTTCCAAAGAACCAAGCTTGCCCAACAATTGACAGACTTTCTATTAAACAGGTTAAACCGAGTAATCCAAGCCGTCCTTTATGTTCTAGCAGCGCTTTAAATGCGGTACGCTGTATCATACTATCCTCTATGGTAAATCAACTTAAATATATAAAATCAAACAAATTTAAATCCCTTTAAATAGGCCTAAAAAAGTCCAAGTGAATCTAAATTTATCAATATTATAATCATCTTACCACAAAAAAGAGGCGTGCCGCTACGGCACGCCTCACATTAAAATTTAATTTTTACTCACAAGAGTTATAAGGCTATTCTATTAATAATGTAAATCTTTTTCTGTTACACGATGACGGAATGTCCAATATACCCAAGATTGATAAACCAAAATGATTGGCACAAATACGAATGCTACACAAGTCATCAAAGTCAACGTGTAAGTAGAGTTAGCTGCATTAGTAATAGTCAAGCTCCACTCAGGATTCAAAGAAGAAACCATAATGCGAGGGAACAAACCTGCAAAGTATGCAGCTGTTACAGAAATAACAGATAAACAGCTGAATAGGAACCCCCATTTTGTATTCCGAGTGCGTGCTGCGCCCCAAGAAATGAGGAAGAACACGATAGTTAATGCAAAGCAAACTACAGCTAATACAGAATTAAACAAATCTGTATATACGTAAGTTGCACCTACCAATGCTAATGCACCGATAGCTGTAGGAACACCTACTACCAAAGAAGCAGCACGAGCGCGTTCAGAAATAGCGCCAGCTGTTTTAATAGAAGTAAATAAGCCACCATGGTATGTAAATACCAAAATGAACGCAATACCACAAAGTACTGTGTAAGGGCTTAATAAATCAAAAAATGTACCAACATATGTCATACTTGCATCAATTGGAGTACCTTGAATCAAGTTACCTACTGTAACACCCCATAATAGTGCAGGAATCAAGGAACCAAAGAAGATGCAGTAGTCGAATGTTTTACGCCATAACAAATTAGGGCTTTTAGAACGGAATTCAAAGGATACACCACGAATAATAAGAGCTGCAAGCATCAAGAATAGAGCTAAGTAGAATCCACTAAATAATGTAGCATACACGTGAGGGAAGGATGCAAATAATGCACCTCCGGCAGTAATCATCCAGACCTCATTACCATCCCACACAGGACCTAAGGCATTGATCATTTGTCGACGTTCAACGTCAGTTTTACCAATGAATGGTAACAAAATACCAGTACCATAGTCAAAACCTTCTAATAAGAAGAAGCCAGCGAATAGTACAGTAATCAAGATAAACCATACCACTTCAAGGTTATTAAAAATTAATTCCATAATCTCGCCTCCTCTTTTTCAACTACATCATGAGATGGGTTGCCATCCGGACCTTTTTTAATGTGTTCTACAGCAAGATAAATAGCCGCGATAGCAGCCACGATATACACAAGTGTAAAGCCGATGATTGTAGTCATAATTTCTGGAGCCGTTACGGATTTAGACGCACCATCTGCAGTCAATTGCAAGCCATATACAAGCCATGGTTGACGACCTGCTTCCGCTACAAACCAACCAGTGGAGTGAGCGATAAATGGCAATGGCAACATCCAGAACATAATTTTTAAGAATGTACGATTTTCAACAAGTTTGTCTTTTGCATTTAGGATAAGCCCTACAAAGGCAACAAGCAACATAAGAGAACCAGATGCTACCATGACACGGAATGTCCAGAAGATTGCTGGAACATCTGGAATATAGTTGCCAGGACCATATTGAGCCTCCGCTTTTGCTTGAAGGTCTTTGATACCTTCTACCTTACCAGACGTAAAGGAGTTTTGAGTCAAGAAGGATAAACCACCAGGAATTTCAAGAGCACTTGTATTCTTTTGTGCCTTAGTATCAATGTTAGCTACCAAAGAGAATGGCGCTGGATCTTGTGTTTCCCACAACGCTTCCATAGCAGCCATTTTCATAGGTTGTACTTTTGTGATGTACTGACCTTGGTGATGACCAGCTAATGCGCCTAAAGTACCGAATACTAGAGCGATAACCATGCCCCATTTAGCAGAGCGACGGTAGAACTCTGTCGCATTATTGCGTAATAAGTGCCATGCACTGACTGCCATAATAATTACGCCAGCTGTTAATAAACCATTCAATACAATATGGAAAAATTGTCCAGGTACATAGCCATTTTGAACGATGATCAGGAAATTTTCCATCTCTGCACGGCCATTGCGTAATACAAAACCTACAGGATGTTGCATAAAAGAGTTTGCTACAAGAATCCAGAACGCAGATAGATTTGTACCTAATGCTACAAATGTAGCTACAAGGGCGTGAACACATTTATGTAAGCGATCCCAACCGAAAATCCAAACGCCCATGAATGTAGATTCCAAGAAAAATGCCATTAATGCTTCAAGAGCCAATGGAGCGCCGAAAATGTCACCCATAAAACGAGAATATTCTGCCCAGTTCATACCGAAATGGAATTCCTGAACAATACCAGTCACCACACCCATAGCAAAGTTAATTAGGAACAATTTGCCCCAGAACTTAGCCATTTTTTTGTATACTTCTTTACCAGTCGACACGTAGGTCCACTCTAAAGCAGCAACAATCACTGTCATACCTAGTGTGAACGGCACAAATAACCAGTGATAGATAGATGTTAGCGCGAATTGCAATCGGGCTAAATCTACAGCTTCAAACATGTGTTTTCCTCCTTAGAATAAAATACTAACATCACTTGACGAGCTTTTACAAAAAACCTTGCATCATTGCGACTATAAAAAAAGCTCAAGCCTCAGCGATAATCAACTGTTCTCGTTGGGCAAGGTTCTTAAAATTAACCGCTTCCAACTGATTGACCAATTGATGCTGAATCACGCCCATTGCTTCATTTATAGCGCAATGCCCCTTACAAGACTTAGAGCAAGAACCTACATCATATAAACAACGTTGTAAATACGCATCCCCTTCTACTGCTATAATTACATCAAGCAACGAAATCTCTTGAGGGCTTCGATTCAAGGCAAACCCGCCATCTACACCGCGGAAAGATTTCATAATTCCTGCTGCAATGAGACTACGCATAATCTTAAGCAAAAAGCGTTCTGGAATCAACTCTTGCTCAGCCAATACAGCACCAGTTATCTTCGAGCCCGAAGGTAGTAGCGCCATATGCAAGACCATGCGAAATGCATAATCCGTGGCCTGATTTAACTTCATAAAGTCTCCTTTCTCATGCACTCGGACAAACGTATTACTAAATCTAGTATAAATGAAATAAAACAATACTGCAATGGTATTGTTTTAAATATAACGAAAAAACTCACTTAGTTCTCATGCACATGCTTTATGTGCCAAATGACTACTTTAATCTCCACAAAATGCTTATTATAATCGCACTTTCAAAAAAAGACTGCTCCACAAAAGAGCAGTCTCAATATATGTATTATTTTGTAATTTCTCGCACCAAATGACCCATTTCAGGAATGATGAGTTTGCTCATCGCCAAGGTAACAGCCCCTACAGAACCAGGAACGGAGAACATTAAAGTGTTATTATTAACACCAGCTTCTGCACGAGATGCCATTGCTTTCGTACCAATATCCTCCGTATAGGATAAATATCTAAAGATTTCACCAAAGCCTGGAATATGCTTTTCATATAGGCTATTCACCGCTTCGATGGTAACATCTCTCATAGCAATACCAGTTCCCCCAGTAGATATAATGACATCAATAGACTCATCATTACACCATGGAGTCATAGCATTTATTATAGCATCACAATCATCAATTACAATTTTGCGATCTGCTACAATATGATTCGCTTGTTCCAAGAACTCTTGGACCTTATTGCCCCCCTTATCAGTTTCTAATGTACGAGTATCAGATACAGTTAAGACTGCAACACGTAATGGTCTTGCTACAACTTCGTAAGACATAATTCCTCCTAAAATAAAGGCACAACAGACGCCAATATCGGCCATCCATTATCGCGTAATGTATCACGCAATGCCCAAGTATACTTAATAAGTGGTGCGCAATGTAGACGCAACCAGAACGATAAAAACGGTGTATCACCTTGGAATATGGCTAATCGATCTAAGGCATAGAGATTATCTCCTGGCTTTACTGTCCCTGGTTGGACAGTGAAAGCCATTTTATACCCAGACTGTTTAGTAACATATTGAACGAGCATATCATTAAAACCACCAGGATAGGCCAAGTAACTAATAGGTTCTCCTAAGATACCTTCCATAGATGTTTTACCACCGAGAATGGCATCAGGCAATTCCGTAGGATCCATATGAGTTAGTATCTTATGATGATTTGTATGCCCTTGAATGTCAAAACCAGCAGACTCCATTTGGTGCATTTGTGCAGTATTTACAAAACCAGGCGTATTGGCAGCGTCACTAATCATGAATAAAGTAGCTTTCATATTATATTCTTTTAATGTAGGCAGTGCATGTTCATAATTATCCACATAACCATCATCAAATGTTATTACTATAGGCTTCTCTGGTAAATCCGAACCATTTTGTAAATAATCATACAACTGATTCAATGTAATCGTATTATACCCATGATTATGGAGGTATTCCATCTGCTCCTTAAACTGATCCACATGCAATGTTAAAGCGGAGTGTTTCTCATCATTTATTTGATGGTAATTAAGTACTGGTACACCATATAACTTGTAATCTGAGGACAGACCCCACATAACTCCAATAGAAACCGCTAAGATTGCAATACATATTGCAATACAATATAACAACTTTTTAATGCAGCTCTTGCCATATTTATACATATAAAATAATCACTCCCATCGACTTACATACACAATGAGAATACCATATTTTTAATAAAAGTATCAAGAAAATAGACGTATAAAAAAAGATCTTTTTTTCTACAACTAAACTTAAATTCCTATCAATGCTCATTGTAGATTTACCTTCACTGCTCCGCAGTTCTGTACAGCTTACGTTCGGAAAAAGGTGATGTGTGGGCCCCATACGTCGTTTAATCCTAATTACTTTTTCCTTGCCCTACTTGCTTCCTCACTGTGGATTTCCCTTCTCTGCTTCGCAGTTTGGTAAATCTTACGTTCGGAAGAAAGTGATGTGTGGGCCCCATACTTCGTTTAATCCTAATTACTTTTCCCTTGCCCTACTTGCTTCCTCACTGTGGATTTTCCTTCACTGCTTCGCAGTTCGGTAAATCTTACGTTCGGAAGAAAGTGATGCAGTGAATCTGTCGTCGTTTCACTCCTCCATCTTCTACTGCCCTACTTTTCCCACGCCATCTTATTAATAAATACACATAGACAATACTTCTACAACCTTGGCTGGAGACGGTTCTAGCAGGGTTAGCTAGTCGAAGATGAGCAAAAAGAAAAAGGCCTACCATTCGGTAGACCTTTTTCTTTTCGTTAATCAGCAGCTTCCTATCCTCCCAGGCCGTCTCCAGCCAAGTACTTTCGGCGTTTATGAGCTTAACTACTGTGTTCGAGATGGGAACAGGTGGATCCTCATAGCCATCGCTACTGAATCTGTCAGAGTTTGTACTCTGAAAACCACATAGAAGTTATATATATTTGTTGCACATTCTGCTTAATGTTTTGTTATATGTTGCGTCCCATACTCAAAGTACACGTCTAGAGGATTGCGTCGAAGCCTGTGGATTTCACATCGTGAAATCTTACGTTTCGACGTAAGCGACTCCACGCAACTTGTGCGTCGCGTTGCTCCTTCAAGTTGGTTACGCTGCTTAAGTAAAGCCCTCGATCGATTAGTACCAGTCAGCTCCAAACCTCACGGCTCTTCCACACCTGGCCTATCTACCATGTCGTCTACATGGGATCTTACTAGCTTACGCTATGAGAAACCTCATCTCAAGGCTGGTTTCACGCTTAGATGCTTTCAGCGTTTATCCGTCCCGAACGTAGCTACCCAACTGTACCCTTGGCAGGATAATTGGTACACCAGCGGTTCGTCCACTCCGGTCCTCTCGTACTAGGAGCAGCC